>CAIMWD010000067.1 GCA_903845085.1 uncultured Acidimicrobiaceae bacterium | reverse complement strand
TGCATCCCCCAGAAGCAACCCCCTGCCAGGACTGCGCGCTCTGTGACCTCACTCATTACCAACCTCGCTCTCCAAAACTGCATACCTCTCAATTGCGCAATTTAATTACCCAATCCTCACCGTATCCATTCTCCGGCGACCTTCCGCACGAAGCGCTCAAAAGTCCCTTCGATGCATGGAATGCAGACTCGTGTTCGTCCACCGTCGCAGTCCAGTGCCATCCCGTGCGCCCTCATCGACGATGGTCTCGAGGCGGTGGCTCTCGCAATTGCATCGAGGCCAATCGACGCGTTCCGACCAACTCAGTAGACCCAATCGCAGCACAGCTCAGTGTGCGGCAAGGGCTACTAGCTACTCGAGGTGAGATCATTGCTAGGAGTGCCGACCGATGTGGTGTGATCGTTGGCAACTCGCTTCGCCGTCTCCGGCAGAAGATGAGCGATCGCACCAGTCTCTCGGGAGAGGAATGCTCCGATCTCTTGCACGGTACTCATGAGCGGTCCCGGGAAGACAACTGTTGTGTTCTTATCAACACCAATCTCTATCAGCGTCTGGAGCGTACGAAGCTGCAGCGCAAGGGGGTGCGCCATCATCACATCGGCAGCATCGCCCAGTGCCGCCGCTGAGAGCGCCTCGCCCTCCGCTGCGATTATCTTCGCTCGTTTCTCACGTTCTGCCTCAGCCTGACGCGCCATTGCACGCTTCATGGTGTCGGGAAGTTGTATATCTTTCAACTCAACAAGGGTGACGAGTACGCCCCATTCCGCGGTTTGCACGTCGAGAATCTCTTTGATGTTGATATTGATCTTGTCAGTCTCGGCGAGCATCTCATCGAGCGTGTGCTGCCCCACCACCTTGCGGAGTGTCGTCTGTGCAATCTGATCGATGGCACGCTTAACATTTTCGATTGCAACGACGGATTTCGTCGCATCGATCACCTTGTAATACGCAACCGCCGAGACATCGACGCTCACATTGTCACGGGTAATGATCCCCTGCGATTGGATCGGCATGGTCACAATACGAAACGAGACTTTTCGTAGAACGTAGATGAAGGGAACGATCGCCATGAGCCCTGGGCCCTTCTCCCCGATGACACGACCGAATCGAAAGACGACACCGCGCTCATACTGTTCAATAATGTGAAACGTTAACGCTGTGAGGATCAATAACACGATGACGCCAACAACGATGCCTACTACGACGCCGGTCATGCGTGGCCAAACTTTACCGAAGTGAATTCCACGAATTCAGACCTGTTGGCTGATCGTGACACTCCACTAAAGGAGCATCTCAGCGTGTCGACAGACACAGGGTTTGCAACGCGGACATGCAGTGGCCCCATCCGGACCGCCAATCTCCCCCTGAGACGCAGAGGCGTTTACTCGCTCGAGGCTGTGGTTTAGCTCAAGTGTTCGTTGACGACGCTAGCCGGAGCGGAGACGATCGGAGCTTGATTATCTGAATCCTAGAGGAGGCATCGACATCCACCTTCGGTCACCATCACTTCGCATCACTTCGCATCACTTCGCTACAAGAGGCGCAAGCGACGGCATTGCTCATGACGACAGATCATCGAACTCGGAAAGTGGTGAACCAAATGTCACCGGTGTCCGTCACTTGCACAATGGTGGGCCGTACAGGACTTGAACCTGT
This sequence comes from uncultured Acidimicrobiaceae bacterium, assembly GCA_903845085.1. Lineage (GTDB taxonomy): Bacteria > Actinomycetota > Acidimicrobiia > Acidimicrobiales > Bog-793 > CAIVND01. The sequence continues at coordinate 1,196 of CAIMWD010000067.1, read as the reverse complement.
GACCCCTTGCGTGTCATGCAAGTGCGCTACCAGACTGCGCCAACGGCCCCTAACATACTCAGGCTATCACCCGCTTCACCATATTTTTGTGTCGCAGCAGGGTAAAAAGAGGTGGTTGGCCTAGGATTGCGCACGTGATTGAGACCTCTGCCACCGCGTCCGAAAGCGAGCAGAACACCGCGTCTTCTCATACAGATGAAACGACAAGTGAACTTGTCGCCCGGATAGTGACGTACTGCATTGTTCTTGGCGCAACGCTCTTTACCTTTATTCAGATGCGCCCCGCGCTGCTCTTTGCCAACACCACTGACGTCGGAGGCGACAATGCGGCGCATGTTGTCGCGAATTATTACTTCGTCTACCACGTCTTTCCACACCTCTCCGCCTGGGATCCACAGTGGTTCGGCGGATTCCCGCTCTACGTCTTTTATTTCCCTCTACCTGCTGTGCTCACAGCGATTCTGAGTCATATATTTTCCTTCAACGTCGCGTTCAAGCTGGTCACAGCCTTAGGATCAATTCTGCTTCCGGTCGCCGCCTACCTCTTTGGCCGCCTTGTGGGATTTGCTCGACCGATCCCTGCCCTACTCAGCGTGGCAATGCTTGCCTTCCTCTTTAATACCTCGTACACGATTGACGGAGGGAACCTGCCTTCGACGCTCGCGGGTGAATATTCATTCAGCCTCTCGCTGGTTTTCGCGATTCTCTTCCTTGGTGCGCTCATCTACTCACTTCGCACCGGTCGACGGCGGTGGGTCGCTCCTATCCTCTTTGCCTTCACGCTGCTCTGCCATGTAGTTCCTGCGCTCTTCGCCGTCGGTGGCGTGCTTGCGATCACGCTTTTCTGGCGGGATCGTCGACGTGCAATCCGGTACGCCCTTCCCATGGGCGTTTCCGGGGGGCTGCTGAGCGCCTTTTGGCTCCTCCGATTCGCTGTCGACCTGCCCTACGCATCGTCCATGGGCTATACCAGAGTCACGGGTTTCTGGAGAACCCTTTTACCTGCCTCTCCGGAGCTTCTCGTTCCTTTGCTCGCCTTCATTGGTGTGCTCTACGCAGTGGTGCGTGGCCAGCGCGTTATCCTCGCCTTCGCCGCGACGGCAATTGGTTCCGCCCTTGCATTTCAGATTCTGCCCTCTGGGCTTGTCTTCAACGGTCGTTGGCTCCCCTTCTGGTTTCTTACGACGGCGGTAATC
>CAIMWD010000066.1 GCA_903845085.1 uncultured Acidimicrobiaceae bacterium | reverse complement strand
TTCCGGCAACACGACGCGCAACCAGAGTCCAGAGGGAGTGGCCGCACCATCGCTGCAGCTCGCCGGACGAAGGCGCAATGGCCCGGCGATCGTGAGCAACGCCGGGCACCGCTGGTGGTGGGCGCCGTGGCACTGACCTCGATCGTGCTGGCGTTGATCCCTGCGGTAGCGGCGCAGGCGGGGGTTGCGAACAGCCGTGGGGGATGTGTGACCGCGAACGGGGTGAAGATCAAAGCGAATCCGCAGGTCTGCAAGGGCCTCGCCTTCTATCGGGGCAAGACGATGTCGCTCATCAATATCGCCTCGATAGGTGGTCCCTTCTACAACGTGCTCGTCGCTGAGCAGCCTTACCTTGAGCAGTATCTCGGACTTGCGGGAGCCAATATCACCGGTATCACCACCGGCAACTCGATACCTGGTCAAGATCTACTGGCGCACGCGACGCCAGATGGACTCACCATCGGCGTATTGAACACGTTGAATGATGTCTCGCTCCTTCTGACGAATACGCCTGGCATCAACTTCAGTCCATCTCGGCTCGCCTATCTCGATGCCACGGGCCCCTCGGCATCGCCGCTCATCACGACGCCGAATACGGGATATACCACCTGGTCACAGGTGTATGCGGCCTGTCAGGCGGGAACGCTCAAGATGTTGACGCAGTCGTCAGGAACGGCCAACACCGAGCTCCGTGTCTGGTTCGGTGCGCTCGGCTGTCGTCCGCAGTGGGTCTCGGGCTACTCGAGTCTCTCGATCGAGTTCACTGGCCTGTTGCGTGGTGACGGCCCGATTGGCGATATCAACCTCTCGACGAGCTGTAGCTCACTTCAAGCTCACCAGACCATCGCGCTCGCGGTGAGTTCGGTGCCGCCGCTGGGAACCAACTGCCGCGCCTTTTTGACCTCGGTGCCCACCTGGAAGCAGATGGCGCAGCAGTATGGCAAGACTCGGGCTCAACGCGCGCTCTGGAAGATCCTTCTCACGTTGAACTCCGCCTCTGGCACGCCAACGGTGACGCAGACGGCCGTGGCGGGCTACAAGATCGAGGCGCTTCGCGCGGCGCTCCAGTGGACCGCAGCGCAGACCGGTTACAAAACGGCGATGTACGGCTTTGGCCTCAATCCGCTCTATGGAAACCCGGTAGTGGCGAAGACGAACTACATCAACCTGACCAAAAACGCCGGACCGATCGCCTGCTACATCGCAGCATCCTGTTAGCAGCGGATCGCCCTATCGATGTGCCAGCGGGGTGTCATTCGACCGTATCTGTCATGGCATCCCGCTGGAGTCGCTCGTGCTCTGTGATCTCCGGATGGTTGCTGAGGGTCGCTGATCTGCCTAAGATCGACGCTGGTCATTGCCGATCTAGCGACGGCGGAGATTACTAAGGTGGGACGGTGGCCTCCCGCGCCTAGACGGACGACCCATGGTTGAACCTCCGGAAGAGTTCCGGAAGCGTTTCAGCCCTCGAAGATGAGGAGTACATATGACGATCGAAGGCATAAGCGTCGAGCAGATCCAAACTGCACAGGAGAAGCTCGCTGAGGTCTTCAACACCCGTGACATTGCGAACGAGCACGACTCGACGAAGGACCGCACCTTCGTGCGTGAACTCCGCGGTGCCTACGGAGATCTTCTTCCCGCGCTGTTGGACGCGCCGCGTGTCTATCCAGAGTCGATCCTGAACTACCACGGAGGGCCTCAGTTCTTCGGTAAGTCGATCGTACGGCCGGGCAAGGTCGCCACGACCCAGCTCTTTGAGACCCACATCGAGACCTTCGCCCCCGGTGGCCATGGACAGAAGCACGGCCACATGAACGGCGCGCTCTTTTACATCCTCGATGGTGAGGGCTATGACGTGCACGACGGTATCCGCTACGACTGGAAGGCCGGCGACATTGCGATCGTCGAGCCGGGTTGCGTGCACCAGCACTTCAACTCCGACCCCGAGAACCCGGCAAAGTGCCTCGTGATGAAATCGAAGCCGATCTATCTCTTTGCGAACCTCCTCTTCCAGAAGTTTGTGGAGCAGTCGCCAAAGGACCCGGTCCCCGGCTTTGAGGGCTGGGAGCCAGCAGAGGGCTACTAGGCGGCAGCCTGCACCAGATAACGACGACCACTTTCTTCCCTTACGAATCAGGAGTATGAACCATGGCAAGTGAGCGCGAACGCGCAATGTTGGGCAAGACCGGACCGGCGTACTACGCCGAGTCTCTGGAGCGCTCAAAGAGGAGCCGCGAGGAGGCGAAGACCCTGCACCGTCAGGTTCCCGCTGAGGATCAGGTCTGGGAGCGCAGCCCTCAGGGTCTTATCAAGCACCTCGTCAACGGAGAGATGGGCACCTCGGAGCCCTGCCTCGACATGTACATGCAGTACCTCGAGGTCGGCGGCAAATCCGGCAAGCACCGTCACATGACGGAGGAGCTCCTCTATGTGATCGAGGGCACCGGATATGACCTCCACTGGGACCCGCAGTTTGATGCAGATGTGACGATCGACTTCACCTGGTCGGAGGAGCCACGGCGCTTCGAGTGGCAGCGTGGAGACTTTGTCTACATCCCCGCCTACGCGATTCACCAGCACTTCAACACCGGAGAGGCGCCGGCACGATTTATTAGCGCGACCTCGCGCCAGGTAGCACAGCTCGGTTTTGACTGGATCGACCAGCTCGAGAGCGTGGTCGCTCCAGAGATCCCCTCTTAAGGCGGATCAGGGGCAGCGTACTGTCCCAAATGAGATCGACGCGATCCCCCGTCTCCGCGAGAGTGGAGCGGGGGATCGTTTTCGTTAGACGAGGGTCAAGGTCGGTGGTGCACCGGTGCGCCGACCGGTTCGCTCTAGCTCCTCGATGAGCGCAAGGACGAGCTCGGTCAGCTCTGCCGTCTGCTCTCCTCTGCCGTAGCGCGCTGCGTTATAGCGCGCATCGAGACGTGCGAGGATCGCGGAAGCGTCGGGTGTATCGAGGTGTCGCCCAAGACTCTGGAGAAATTCACTCGCCGTCTCACCGGGCTGTCGGCCAACGCCCTGTGCACGTGCAGCCCGCAGGAGCCGCTGGAGATCGCGACGAACCCCCTCAGGCGCCAGACGCGAGGGGGCTGTCGCTGCACTATCGCGTGGCCGACGCAGCTTTCCCACGATGGTTCGGAGGAGCGTTGCGATGCCCGAGCACAGCTGGGCGAAGAGCACACGCCAGGAGAAGGTGGAACTTCGGATATCACCGCCACGTTGCCCCA
>CAIMWD010000065.1 GCA_903845085.1 uncultured Acidimicrobiaceae bacterium | reverse complement strand
TCGCACTGGCGGGAGGTGCGGGTGCGGTAGCGCGTTACCTGATCGATCTCGTTGTGAACCGGTACGCGCGCAGGGGGATCCCAAAGGGAACGATCGCGGTAAACGTCATTGGATCGTTCATCATCGGTCTTACCGCAGGGGCGATTGCGCATCATCATCTCGCAGGCCTCGCCGAGCTCGTGGTCGGCACCGGATTCTGTGGCGGCCTCACGACTGCATCGAGCGCCGCATTCGAGGTCGCACGAAATATTGAACGTGGCGCGTTGCGCGACGCGGGCGTTATCGTCACTGTTGGAGTTGGATGCAGCTGTCTCGCTGCCTCGGTCGGACTTGGACTGATGCTTTTGTAGTGCAGCCTCCACATAAAACAGGTACAGCCCCAATGGACTCTGCGAGGCGGCTCAACTCCGCTTGGACGCTCCGCGAGCGAATACCCGAATCACCATCTCACGAGGAGAACACCATGAAGCTCGGTCTGCACGTCTCTAATTTTACCTTCTCGGGCGGACCGACACAGCTGCGCGGCGATCTTGTGCACATCGCTCAGGCCGCGGAGGCGGCGCAGTTCGATCGACTCAGTGTCATGGATCACCTGTGGCAGATTCATCAAATCGGTCCGCGCGAGAGCGAGATGCTGGAGGCCTACACAACGCTCGGTTATCTCGCCGCGGTCACCGAGAAGATCAAGCTTCTCACTTTGGTCACTGGCACCGTCTATCGCCAGCCAGGGTTACTCGCGAAATTGGTCACAACACTCGATGTGCTCTCCGGGGGCCGCGCGATGCTCGGTATCGGTGCTGCATGGAACGAGGAGGAGGCGGTTGGAATTGGGCTCGACTTTCCCCCACTCGCCGAGCGCTTCGAACGTCTTGAGGAGACGCTCCAGATCTGCCTGCAGATGTGGAGCGAGGATGAGAGCGCCTTTCACGGCACTCACTATCAACTCGGGCGGCTACTCAATTCACCTCAGGCGATCAGCACGCCGCACCCGCCGATTCTCATCGGAGGTTCAGGAGAGAAGAAGACGCTCCGCCTTGTGGCCAAGTATGCACAGGCCTGCAACCTCTTTGGCCGCGACGATGTCGCGCACAAACTCGATGTCTTGCGCGAACACTGTGTCACCGAGGGCCGCGACTACGAAGAGATCGAAAAGACGGTGCTCTTTAACTTCAACGTTGGCGACAACGGTGAGAACGTACAGGAGATCCTCACCGCACTTCGTGGCTACGCGGACCTTGGATTTACCGTCGCGCACGGAAGCGTCCCCGAGGTCGCAACGATCCGCCCGCTGGAGATCATCGGCGAACAGATCGTTCCCATCATCGCTGCCTGGTAGTCACTGCGCAGGTTCGAGAGAGCGCCAACGATTGGGTCGTGATGCACAGACTCTCGCTGCACCCGCCGATCTCCGACGGGTGCAGCCGAATCGATCTAGACGCTGAGAAGGTCGCGTGCGCCGGTATCGCTCGAGGGATGGCGCAGCTTAGACATCGCGCGCGCCTCGATCTGGCGGATCCGCTCACGGGTGAGGTTGAAGTGCTCGCCAACATCCTCGAGCGTGCGGGGCTCACCGCGATCAAGACCGAAGCGGAGACGAAGGATGTCACGCTCGCGCTCATCGAGCGGTGCAAGCAGTCGATCGATCTCCTGGGGCAGCATCGCAGTGGCTGCCATCTCAAAGGGCGACTCAGCAGACCGATCCTCAACGACATCGCCGAGCTCGGCATCGCCATCCTCACGCAGTGGCTCAGAGAGCGAGAGTGGCTCCGCGCGGAAGCGCAGCGCCTCGATGACCTTGTCCTCTTCGAGCTCGACCTCTGCCGAGAGCTCTGCGAGGGTTGCGGGACGGCCCAGCTTCAGCTCCAGTGCAGACTGTGCCTTCTGCACGCGTGCGAGGGTGTCACCTGCATGCACGGGGAGACGGATAGTGCGGCCAGTGTTTGCAATACCGCGGGTGATCGCCTGACGGATCCACCAGGTCGCGTAGGTCGAGAACTTAAAGCCCTTGCGCCAGTCGAACTTCTCGACTGCATGAATTAGACCGAGGTTGCCCTCCTGAATAAGGTCGAGCAGCGGAAGACCAGAGGCCTGATACTTCTTCGCGATAGAGACGACGAGTCGCAGGTTGGACTGCACGAACTCCTGATGTGCTGCCTCGCCACGTCGCAGCGCGAGGTTCAGCTCACGTCGACGTGCAGCGGTGATGCCCTTCTTTGGCTTCGCGAGCTCCTCGCGTGCCTTCACACTCTCCTCGATGGCCTGTGCGAGACGAACCTCGGCATCCTTATCGAGCAAGGGATATTGACCGATATCCGTCAGGTAAAGACGAACAAGATCTTCCTCATCGCGCTCGACTCGATCTTTGGCCACCTGTAGAACCTCCGTACGTAGCGACGTACCTACACCGTGAACTGAGTGATGAGCGTGCTCATCTACCCACTCGCAACTGGCATCGGTACGAAGTCTGCCCGTGGATATCTGAAGTAGATACCCATCCCCTCGGCGTTAAGTGTACCGGCGCCACATGGTGTTGCGAACGGGTCAATACCACTCACTAGCTGGGATTAGCACTCAATTCATGAGAGTGCCAAAGGGGCCACCAAGCGAGGCGATCTCTTCGCTCGCATCTGCGGTGTCCCCATTCCATTCTGCGACACTCGGTGCACCTCGGATGCGTCCAAGATCATCGAGGAGGCGGTCGAGCAGGCGCACGATCGGTGGATCTCCCGCCTCGGAGCAGATCGCCTGGTGTGTCTGATAGGAGAGGAACATCGCGGGATACCACTCACCAATGACGACGGCTGCAAGAGCAAGCGGTGCGAGTGCCGCGAGATCAACGAGGTGTCGCTCGTGCGCCGGTGAGGGTGCGACGGTGACCTCCTCCGTATGGGGAAGTCCGACGGAGACGGGGATCTCCGCCTCGATTAGGTGCGCGCGGTAACGATGTGCCTGTCCTAAGCCGTTCAAGAGAACGACCATCGCCGGATCTTCCGCCTGGCTCGCTGCGGAACCAAGGAGTTCGGCAAGCGAGAGTTCGACGTAGCGCTCGCGCCCCAGCAGATCGGCCTGCTGTAACAGGGTGAGCGTGAGGTGTTGCTCACTCATATTCAGCTCCATAACCACGCGATGCGCGGAATCCATTCACGATCGGCATACGACGATCCTTTCCAAAGGCACGGTGTGTCACCCTCGGTCCGGGGGGAGCCTGACGTCGCTTGTACTCCGCTCCGTCGACTAGATCAAAGACGCGGCGACAGACCGCTGGATCGAATCCCTGCCCAACGAGTTCCTCGATCGTGCGCCCATCTTCGATATAGCCCTCCAGTATGGGGTCGAGGATGGGGTAGGGCGGGAGGGTGTCGTCATCACGCTGATCGGGACGCAGCTCTGCGGAGGGGGGCTTATCGATAATCGCCTGCGGGATGAGATCAAATCCAGCAAGTTGATTGCGGTATTCACAGAGTGCATAGACCAGGAGCTTTGGCACATCTTTGATGACCGCGAATCCACCCGCCATATCGCCATAGAGCGTTGCGTATCCGACGGCGGTCTCACTCTTATTACCTGTCGTGAGGATCAGCCAGCCCAGTTTGTTCGAGAGCCCCATCATGAGCGTTCCGCGCACCCGAGCCTGCAGGTTCTCCTCTGCAAGGTTTGGAGCGTGACCCACAAAGCTGGGGGCAAGAAGATCGAGCAGCGCCTGATGCGCAGCCTCAATCGCGATCGTGCGGAGGTCGATGCCAAGGTTGGTTGCTAACGCAGTTGCATCGGAGAGCGACCCCTCGGAGGAGTAACGCGAGGGCATCGCTACGCCATGCACGCATTCTGCGCCAAGTGCATCGGCTGCGATCGCCGCCACGAGCGCAGAATCGATTCCACCGGAGAGTCCAACTCCGATCTCGCGGAAGTGATTTTTACTTACGTAGTCATGCGTTGCCAGCACGAGCGCGGAGTAGACCTCACCCACACTGTCGAGCGAGGGCACCACCGTTGCCTGATACATGGTCTCCAAGAGATCGTCGCGGGGATCACTGACATGGCGGACCTGCACCAGTGCGTCCGCAGGCGCCTTTGCGGTGAGGTCGAGATCGACGATCTCCACCTGCTCCATGAACTGTGGGAGCCGAGAGAGTACTGCTCCGTCAGGGCTCACCACCATCGAGGCGCCGTCAAAGATCAGCTCATCCTGTCCGCCGACGAGGTTTACATAGACGATGGTCGCATCAGCTTCGCGTGCACGTGCACAGAGCATCTCGGTGCGCTCAACGAGGACGTCACGGCGATAGGGCGAGGCGTTCAGGGTCACGACAACCTCTGCTCCGGCGCTTCCCTGCCGAACGAGAGGTCCCGCACTCGACCACGCGTCCTCGCAGATCGTCACCGCGACGCGGGTTCCCGCGATCGAAAAAAGTGGTGTCGCACCATCGCCGGGAGTGAACCAGCGACGCTCATCAAAGACGCCATAATTCGGAAGGAGCTCCTTATGCCAGATTCCCTCCACGACGCCGTTTCGCGCAACGATTGCCGCGTTAAAGAGTTGCTCGCCGGTCTCTAACGTGCCAAAGATCGCAACCGTAGAGCCGGTTGCGGCGACAACCTGAGCGCAGGCGTGCTCTGTTGCATGCAAGAAAGCGGGCTCGTGAAGAAGATCCTCCGGGGGATAGCCAGTGATCGCGAGCTCAGGAAAGAGCGCGAGATCACAGCCGGCGTCCTCGGCGGTCTTTAGGGCCTCGACAATGCGCATGGTGTTTCCCGCTAAGTCACCAACGGTGACATTGAGCTGACAGAGCGCGACGCGCAGACTCGGCATTGTGTCATCGTACCGGTGTCAACGCGCGCGCTCTGGACCAAAGCGCTACGGGTCCAAAGTCGTTGGAGGCAGGTCGTTTAGTATCTAACTATGGCTGTGGGAGAATGTCGGATCGCAATTGGCCAACGAGAACAATGGAGTGAGGGTATGCGAGTGTGCAATTTGCGCGGAACCCATCGCGAGCCGACAAGGCGATAGATGGAGCCATTGCTCTGCTTTCCGCGCCCTCCGGTCATGGAGATCACGCGCGCACTCAATGAGTCGGAGTTCCCCTGGACGGCGGTCGCGGACGCCGATGCAGCGATCCGACTCGAGCCCGATGATGGTTGGGCAGGAGCGGTGATCTCGGCCGTCGAGGACACCGACGAGGCGATCAAGGTCTGCCGTGCGCTGCGCCAGCAGGAGAATCCGACACATCCACTCCTCCTTGTGATCCGGGGAGAGGACTTTGGTGACCTACCAAAGAATGAGGATCTCTTCGATGATTTTGTCCTCTATCCCGCAACCGACGAGGAGTTCGATGCGCGTATCACGCACCTCCTTCGTCGCTCCGTGAAGACGCAGAACAACGACGTCATCACCTATGGTCCGCTCGCACTCAACCCCGAGACCTATCAGGCGATGATCGATGGACGCCAGCTCGATCTCACCTTTATGGAGTACGAGCTGCTGCGCTACCTCGCGGCACATCCGGGCAAGGTCTTTACCCGTGAGACGTTGCTCTCTCGGGTCTGGGGCTACGAGTATTACGGTGGCGCGCGTACGGTAGATGTCCACGTACGGCGTCTCCGAGCCAAACTCGGCGAGGAGCACGCGCAGCTCATCGAGACGGTCCGCAGTGTTGGCTATCGATTTGGCCGGTCGCGCTGGAAGCACTGACTCGATTGACGCGGGGCCCTTCTAGCCAAGTTTTGTGTGATGCGTCGGCTGCACCGTAAAGAGCGTCGCAGCCGTCGACGATGGCACCGTGGTAAGTGCCAGCGCATAGGGACCTCCCGAGAGATGCACCGCGAGGGCACCCATCACGCTCGCGCTCTTCAGGTCGATCGGCACCAGCGCATCTGTTCCTCCGGAGATCATCCACGTGGTTGCGTCATCTGCCGTGGATACGACTGCGGTCGGATTTGCTGGAACGGTCACCGTAGAGAGCACTGTCTGGCTCACCACATCGATCGTCGTGACGTTGTCCGCGCCGGTACTAGTCCCACTTGCCACCAGCATCCGATCGGCTCCAGACATGGCGGAGACCGCCTGTGGCGTTCCCGTCAGCTGGATCGGAGTGCCAGCAAGGTCGCCGGCAACGGAGATCGGCGAGACCGACCCAGAGTAGGAGTTCGTCACAAATACGGTGGAGCCATCCCTACTCACCGCGAGGGCAACCGGAGCATTGCCTACCTGAACGGCGTGCAGCGCCCTCTTGGTCATGAGATCGATCGGTGTCACCGTGTGGCCGATCGCTCCATTTTGCCCGGCAACGATCGCTCCAGAGTTTGCGACGTAGGCCATGGTCCCATCCGGGGTGATTGCGATCCCCTCCGGGCCAAGGCCGACACGGATGGACTTCAAGACATGGCCGGTACGGAGATCTATCGGTGTCACCATGTCACCAAGTGGCGTCGAGCCCGCGTCCGTGACATAGGCAGTCCGACCATTTGGCGTGATCGCGATCCCGGCGGGGCCAGATCCTGCGGGGATCGACCTTCCCGCTTGGCCGGTCAACAGGCTGACGGGGGTCACCGAATTGTCGTTGTAATTCGTCACATAGACCCATCGATGATCCGGCGTGACCGCAATCGCATCGGGGAAGGAACCAACCCTTACCGTGCGGATGCGGCGACTCTGACCGGTTGCAAGGTCGATGATGGAGAGCGTGTCCCCGGTACCGACCGCAGGCCCAGATCCAATCTCCGTGACCAGTGCAATCTCCATCGGGGGCCCCACCGGCTTGGTGGCCAAGTTCGGTGATTTCGTCTTCGATGAGGGTCCAAAGAGGAGATAGGCGATCGGCCCAACAATCACTACAATAACGAGGAGCACGGCGATCCGCCGGTTTCTCATATGGCGCCGTTGGCGATAACTCCGAATCTCAAGGGGCCGCATCAGCGCACGAGGGGAGCGTAAGCCCACGCCTCGATCTCAACGCATCCTCCACGGGGAAGGGCAGCGACGGCAAAGGCCGAACGAGTCGGCCGATGGTCACCAAATACCTCGAGATAGAGCGAGTTCATCTCCTCAAAGTCAGCGATGTCAGTAAGAAAGACCGTCATCTTGACCACATCGGTCAGCGTGGCGCCCTCACTGGCGAGGATCTGCACGAGATTCGAAAAGGCCTGTGGCAGCTCCGCTGCGAGGCCACCCTCTACGAGTGAACCGTTGCAAAGACCGAGTTGACCAGAGCATACGAGGAGATCTCCGGCGCGAGCGATCGGAGCATAGGGACCGATCGGTAGGGCGTCAGACGATGAGGACACAGCCTCCGGCTCGTCGATTTAGCTGAACGAAGACCCGCAACCGCAGGTGCGAGTCGCATTCGGGTTGGTGATGTGAAAGCCCGCACCCTGCAGGCCATCGGCATAGTCAAGCGTCGCACCCGTAATAAGCGCAGCGCTCTCTGGGTCAACGACAATGCGCACCGAACCAAACTCGCGGACAACATCGTCATCGGCGATCTCCGCATCAAAGAACATGTCGTAGCTGTAGCCAGAGCAGCCACCGGGACGGACTGCTACACGGAGTGCGAGCTCCTCAGAGCCCTCCTCCAAGGAGAGAAGCTCCTCGACCTTGCTGACAGCTGTGTCGGTAAGAGTCACTGGGCTCGGGCGCTTGCCGATCTGCACGGGCGATGTGGTGATGCTCACGGTCGTCTCCTTCTCGAGATCATCGGTGCCTCTATCGTACCAAGTTGAGTACGGGGAACATGTCGGTAGCATGGGAGGCCATGGACAACGCTCCTGCTGGCGCCGGCGCACCGGCTCCCTCGCCACTCCACCTCGCGCTGACAGAGGCGCTCAAAGGGGTTATCGACCCCGAACTCGGTGAGAATATTGTCGATCTCGGCATGGTGCGGTCAATCGCGATCAAAGACGGCCGCGCCACTATTGAGATAGCGCTCACCATCGCCGCCTGTCCGATGCGCAACACGCTCGAGGCCGAGGTCCGCCGCTCTGCACTGCGCCTACCCGAGATAGCACAGGTGGAGATCGTCGTCGGCGCAATGGAACAGGCCGAGCGCTCCGCGCTGATGGCGCGCGCACGACGTCTCGCTCAGGAGCACCCCGTCAACACCGAGATAGCCCCCACGACGCGGATTCTTGGCATCATGTCGGGAAAGGGTGGCGTCGGAAAGTCGTCGCTGACGGCAAACCTCGCCGCCGCGATCGCAGAGGCGGGGGCGACAGTTGGCCTACTCGATGCCGACATCTGGGGGTTTTCCATCCCGCGCATGCTCGGCGTCTCGGGTGAACTCGAGGTGCGCGATAAGCGCATTCTTCCCAAAGAGCGCCCGATCGGTGCGGGACTCCTCAAGATCGTCTCGATGGGTTTTCTCTCCGATGAGGACGATGCCATCATGTGGCGTGGTCTCGTGCTCAACCGCGCGCTTCAGCACTTCATCGAAGACGTTGCCTGGGGCGCGCTCGATTACCTCTTGATCGACCTACCTCCGGGAACCGGTGACGTCGCAATGGGTCTTGCTCGGATGCTGCCACGGACAGAACTTCTGATCGTGACCACGCCGGGGCTTGGAGCACAGAAGGTGGCCGGCAGAGCAGCAGATATGGCACGCAAGGGGAACCTGCGAGTCGCCGGAGTTATCGAGAACATGTCAGGCTTCACCTGTGATCATGGCGAGTTCTATCCCCTCTTTGGCGAAGGGGGAGGCGAGCGGCTTGCGGCCTCAATCGGAGTGCCGCTCTTAGCGAAGATCCCACTCGATCCGAGCGTCGCACGGGGAGGTGATCTTGGCGAACCAACAGTGCTCTCTCACGAAAGCCCCCTCGCGATTATTTTCCGGTCACTCGCGCGCACGATCGTGACAGAGGTCGCGCCACTCGTGGACATGCACAGCTGTAGCGCGCGTCTCCTGGCAGGGATCGAAGCGACGATCGACGATACCGCCCCCGCAAGTTAGCTACGCGGCACCGCCCACAACGATTCTGGCTCGTCACGGTCCGGGGTAACCACTCTCCCCTCGTCATTTAATTTACGAAGGTGTGCCCAGATGGACCGCCCCCCGTGGCGCTGAAGGCGCTCAGGGAGATGGTCATAGAAGAGCGGAATGAGCTCGCTTACTCGCTTGGGCCCAGAGAGGAGCGCCTCAAAGATGCTCTCCTCGCGCTCGAGGCGAAGCTTCAGGTAAAAGTCGATTACCTCCTGCGGGTTTGCGATCAGATGCCCATGTCCAGGAGCGATGAATTCGCAGGGTGGCGCAAGGTCGCGAAGCCGGTGGAGAGAGTCGAAATACTGCGTCATATCGCCGTCGAGGGGTCCAATCACCACGGTCGAACCCTCCATGATGTGATCTCCCGAGAAGACAACGCGCGGAGATCCATCGGTAGCGGCGTCGGCGACAAAACAGAGATGATCAGAGGAGTGGCCAGGCGTATGCATCGCGGTCAGTCGCCATCGATCGGTGACGAGCACATCGCCCTCACCAACGCGTCCATCGGGAACAAAGCCCGGGCGGTCATCGAAGCCGAGCAACGTCGCGCCGACGGCTCGTGCGAGGGGTGCCGCCCCCGGCGCATGATCGCGATGCGAGTGGGTGATCACTACGTAGCGGATGCGACCCTGTGCCAACTCGGCGATTCTGGCGAGATGCACCTCATCGTCGGGTCCCGGATCGATAACGATGAGATCCTCAGTTCCAATGAGATAGGTATTCGTACCTGGCCCCGTCATCATCGAAGGATTTGGTGCCAATAGCCGCCAGATTCCCGCCAGTACCTCGACGGGTTCACCTGCGACAAGTGGCAGATGTTCCTCTTGGTTCGCCAAGACCTGCCGCCCTCCCCAGTCACTCTGGGGCGCCAAGCAACGCTCCCTCTTGGAACCTACCTGCTGCGCAGGGAGCGCTCAAGATCTAGAACGAATCAGCCTCGGCATCGATCGTCGCTCTCGCGGCGCCATCCCCATTCCTCCGATTGTGTCTGTTTTGCCGCCCTGCACTACCCTTTGGGCATGGCGTACGTTGTGATCGTCTCCGATGCCCGGACCGTGCTCGACGAGATCCTCGCAGTCGTTGACGACGGTGAGAATGAGATCGTCGAACTTCTCACGGGTCAACAGGTGCGTGCTGTAGTCGAGGCAGACCCACCGGACCTCGTGATCGCGGACTCTCAGATCCAGAACATGGGTGGCATCGCGGTCTGTCACGACCTCAAACTCGAAGAGTCCGGTGGACGTATTCCCGCAATTCCCGTCCTTCTCTTGCTCGATCGACGCGCTGATGTCTTCCTCGCGAAACGGTCCGGTGCAGAGGGATACCTCGTTAAGCCACTCGATCCCATGCGTATCCGACTCGCGGTCGAGGCGCTTACGACCGGGAACACCTACGCCGACACCTCTTTTACGCCCTATACGGTGGAGACGCACTAACCCCTCTCACGATGCCGAGGATGCTTACCTCGGAGCGCGAATAGGTGCCGTGAATCACCAACTACCATCAAGATGCAAATTGTGGTGGTAGCAACGGGTTGTAGCGCAGCTTGGTTAGCGCGCAGCGTTCGGGACGCTGAGGTCGCGGGTTCGAATCCCGCCAACCCGACCATTATGCAACTGACGGACACCGATGACATTTGGTTCACCCGTTGGTTGCTTTTTGTTTGAATCGCTCGTAGGGAGTTACACCTCCGAGCGCTCCGTGGGGTCGATTGTAATTGTAGAAGTGTTCCCACTCGGCGATCTGCTCGTTGAACAGGTTCGCATCATCTATAACGACCTCTTCTAAGAGTAAATAGAACTCCTCGTAATCGATGCGGTGAGATCTTTCCACTTTTCCTTTAGGCCGTGGAGTTCTCGGCTTGATGTGCACGTGTCCAATGCCTTTGTCGATGACATGCCAGTGTAAGTCCTTTTGGAATTCCGCCCCGTTATCGATCGGAATCTGCTCGACCTGAAAGGGGAGGCGTTCACACACAAAGTCAACAAACTCGATTGCAGATCGAGAGTTATTGCGCTCGAACACCTTGAGGATCCGAAGTCTGGTGCAGTCGTCGATCGCAGTGAACTGGTAGTAGCGCTTCGTGGTGACTCCCGCGATTGGGGCGATGAACTTGAGATCTATTTGAACCTGGTGGCCTGGCTGAGGCTTCTCATAGCGCTTCCAGGGTTTTGCATGTGGCTTGTAGCGCCGCGAGCGAAGAAGCCGGTTCATACCTGCTCTCTTTAAGATTCGCCACACCCCAGAGGTTGAGATCTCGATCTCGTGATACCGAGCGAGGTACATTGCGATCTTTTTTTGGACCAAGGTGATAGTTGCTTCTGAGAAAGAGGATCTTGCGAATGATCTCCTCAGAGGTTGCGTTGGGGCGATTTATTGGAGCTCGTGAGCGGTCTCGAAGGGCATCTTCACCGCTCTCCTCATAACGCCTGAGCCATTTGTAATAGGTCGTCCGGCTGACTCCGTAGTAGCGGCAAGTTTTTGAGACATCGTGAGTCACCTCCTGACCGTGACGGATAACCGCAAAATGGTGCCGTGCGATCCGTTGAGCTTCAATTTCGGTAATGATCCTCCTTTTTAAGGAGAACCTTTTTTTTACGATGTCTGTCAGTTTTATACCGCTTTATACCGTCGCCCGACAATGTGACTGACCTAGGGTCCCATTTACTGGACCGCGTGCATTGGCACCGCCAAATGAGCTGGGTATGAATATGAACCTTCACACGCTTCTGGCCTGGGATTGACAGGTCAATAGTGTGCGGACCCATTGGTACGCGGCGGGCTTCGCACTGATGGGCGTACATATATACGTGAGAAGGGGGCCACCTCGCTATGGGGATGCACAGGAGATGCTTGAGGTCGTGACAACCCACGGATTACTCGCGGAGTCGTTATAGAGCTGGATCTTTCGCCTCCCTTGCGATCGACACTAAAGGAGCATCCGCGTACTACACCGCTTCGGGGGACCAGCCGCGCCTAGCGAAAGTGAATCTGCAGCGGCGCACTGGGCGCAATAGCTGGTACCCGGATGTGAAATCCGTGTGGATAGAGGAGCACCCGATAGGAACCTACCGCGATGACCCGATTAGGTGCGCCCAAACTCCGTATCGCACTTTGAAGGTTGACCCCATGCCACGGGACCGAAGTGTCATAGACAAGATAAGAAAAAGTGGATCGATACCACGCGCTGTCGCGCTGACGGTCGAAGGCGATGAGCTGCCCCTTCGCCGTGGTCGTCACCGGCCGCACAAGGAGTACTAATCCGGAATCTACGGTCACCAGGTTCGCGATCGGATACGAGGCGACTCCCTCGCGAAGATGATGCGCCACCAAGTAGGTGGCGAGCTGATGCGACCTCTGCGCCGGAGCGGGCTTGGTGAGCTGCAACACAAACTGCGTCGCACAGATTACAGAGGCAACGGCCGCCGTCAATGGCAACACCCACCGACGCAGCAGATGTCGTTTAGCACCGATGAGTTCACCAAATGCGCGGCTTGAAAGAATTGCGGCAAAGATGACGCCTGCGGTGAGGTACTTGGTGAACTCGACGTGTCCGTTTGCGCTGCCAATAGCGAAGAAGGCAAGATCGCCGAGAGCGGAGAGCAGTAGGAGACCCTCGAGCCTTCGCACTGGTGGCAATGGCGCCTGCCGGCGCAGCGGGTGCCGGACGAGCTGCAGGAGATGCCACACCACCACCAGAAGACCAAACAAGACTAAGAGGAGGACAAGGTAGCGCGAGGCCACAAAGAGAGTGCTCCCTCGGTGGATGCCTCCAAGCGGAAGGCTGTCGATCCCTAAAAGTGCCAAGAGACGACCCGGCAACAACCCGAAATTGTGGCCAACCTGATGCCCGGAGATCACCAGACTTCGGTTCACGAGGACAAACATGCCAAGTGCGCGTCCGACAAAGTGGACGATGAGCGCAAGCACGACTGCACCGATCCCGCTGAGGAGGAGAGGCGCGCCAGTAACAAGTCGCCGAGTTCGCAGGACCTCTCCAGCGCCGACGACGAGCAGTGGGAGAACGCCGAGAAAGAGCGCGGCGCTGTCACTTAAGAGCGTGAGCGTGAGCACCATCGCCGCGAGGGGTATCCCGCTGCGGTTTGGAAGGCGGAGAATCAGCTGGTAGGTGATGAGCACTGCAAGTGTGGTGGAAAGATGCCACGGACCCTGCAGGAAAAAATACGCAAACGTTGGCGAGGGTACGAGAAGGAGTGCCGCGAGGAGGAGGAGAGCCGCTCGTGCACTCCGGCCATCTCGATGCCAGCGCACCATCGAGATGGCGATGACAAAGATGCCAGCAGCGAGTACCGCCGGCAGCAGGTGAAGGTCGCTGAGATGGACACCAAAGAGGGGTGTAAGGATGGCGTAACCGACCGCCTCAAGTGCCCAAAAGGAGTCGAGGGAGAGCGCCCACCCATGGAGAAGGAGGTGTCCAGACAAAAGTGTGCGACCCTCAAGTAGCGCGGTTGCGGCATCAACGGTCGTCGCGCTGATCTGTTGCGCCGCATCCTCATAGAGCGCCACGAGCCCAGCAAACGACAGCACCAGCGCGAGGCGACGTGCCAATGAGTTCAACATCTAAACAACGCTAGCAACCGCCTCTTCCCGCCAGGAGTGGCACCTGTGACACCGATCACCAGGCTAATTAAGCGAGGATCGAGGCGACCTCAGCGAGTTCCTCATCGGTGAGCACCCATGAGGCTGCAGCAGCATTTGCCTCCACCTGCGCGCGAGTTGAGGCCCCGGCGATCACTGAGGTGACGGAGGGCTGCGCAAGGAGCCAGGAGAAGGCAAGCTCCAACATGGTGTGATCGCGTGCCTCGGCAAAGGAGATCAGCTGTTCCACAAGCGCGAGACGAGTATCGCTCAAAGTTGCCTGACGGCGTTCCTCTGGCTGCATTGCGATCCGCGTCCCCTCGGGAACCGCAGCTCCCCTGCGATACTTGCCCGAAAGGAGCCCTCCGAGCAGGGGCGAGTACGGAACAAAACCGATCCCTTGACGTACACACTCCCCGAGGATCTCCTCCATAGGGTCTCGCACGAAGAGGCTGAACTCATTTTGCAGATTGACAAATCCTGGCCCAGAGCCCCTTGCTGCCTCTGCCTCCAACAACTGCTCCATGGTGAAGGCGGAGCATCCGATCTCGCGGACCTTTCCCTCAGCGACGAGTTCCTGCATGGCGTGGAGTGTTGTCGCGATGCCAACCTTGGTGTCGGGACGGTGAAGGATATAAAGATCAATGTATTCAGTCTTGAGCCGGGAGAGGGAGCCCTCAACCGCCTGACGCACGTACTCGGGCGAGCCATTCGGTGCCTTCATATATGCCGGCCAACCGTCACCGCTCACGCTCGGGTGTCCGAACTTGGTGGCAAGTATCAGGTGCTCTCGACGTCGCCCGAGGAGATCTCCGATGAACCGCTCGCTCTCCGTCTTGCCGTACATGTCTGCGGTGTCGATGAAGTTGATCCCGTTGTCGATAATCGCATCCAATACCTCCGCCGTTGCGAGTTCATTGAGTCGAGCGCCGAAGTTATTGGTGCCAAGCCCCACCACCGAGACGTCGAGCGAACCGATCTTACGTTTCTCCATCATTTCCCCCATTTAGACGATGTCGCCGCAGGCGACATCTGGCCATTACACCGCCGCGGCTGAATTGCCCCTCTCGATCTTTGCCTCAAGCTCTGCGATCTGCGTCAACAACTTTGAGAGCAAAAAGTCCTGTGCCTCAAGGTGTGACTGAATCTGTATGGACTCGTGCAACACCGCCTCTGCATCTTTATAGGTCTCCTCCGCGCGTTTATCGGAGGCCTGCGACTGCACGTTCTGGCCCACCATGATGATCGAGAGCAGTACGAGCTGGAGAAAGGTCTGTGCGATCCACGAGATGA
>CAIMWD010000064.1 GCA_903845085.1 uncultured Acidimicrobiaceae bacterium | reverse complement strand
TGACGCGCCCCAAGCTCCTGATCGATCAGGAGGCAACCTCGGTCTGTTCGGCAGCGGCCTTGGCCTCTGCCTCAGTGAGGGCGGCCTTTGCCACCGTGACGAGAGCGGCGAACGCCTGGTGGTCGCGAACCGCGAGGTCGGCGAGCATCTTGCGGTCGATCTCAACCTCTGCGGCGTGCAGGCCCGCGATGAAGCGGGAGTAACTCATATCCTCGAGACGAGCTGCGGCGTTAATCCGCTGGATCCAGAGGCGACGAAAATCGCCCTTGCGCGCACGGCGGTCGCGGTACGCGTACTGGAGCGAGTGCATGACCTGCTCGTTCGCGCTGCGGAATGAGCGCGACTTGTTGCCGTAGTACCCCTGTGCCCGCTCGAGTACAACTCGACGGTGCTTCTTGCTTGCGACTGAGCGCTTTACCCTTGCCATGGGAAGCTCCTTTCCAAAAAAAGATAAGTGTGAATGATGGCTCCGCGACCAAACCGTTATCGGTCCGCGCCAGGTGAGCCGGGGCCTTTCGTGCGAGATCCCTTAAAGGCCAAGCAGTTTGCGGATACGGGGCAGGTCAACGGCGGCGACATCTGTGTCACGGCCGAGACGACGCGCGCGTACGGAGCTCTTGTGCTCCATGAGGTGTCCTCGGTTCTGCTGGCGACGACGGATCTTTCCCGTGCCCGTTACCTTGAACCGTGCAGCAGCGCCACGGTGCGTCTTCATCTTTGGCATCTCAGTCCTTCCCTGCACCATCGTCGATCGACGGTGCTATCTCTGGCGTTGTGTCCTCTACTGGTGCGGTGCTCTCAACCTCTGGCAGAGGAGGAATCTCCTCTGCCCTCGTCCGATCGCCACGCGGTGCGGCGGGCTTTGTGGTGCGACGGTCCGGTGCAAGCACCATGACCATGTTGCGCCCATCAAGTCGCGCCTCAGATTCGATCTTTGCGGTGCCCTCTACCTGCTCTGCGATTCGATCGAGGATCTTTCGACCGAGATCAGGGTGGTAGAGCTCGCGACCACGGAACATGATGGTGACCTTCACCTTGTGACCGGCCTGGAGAAATTTGGTGACCTGACGGGTCTTGGTGTTGAAGTCACCATCGCCGATCTTTGGTCGATATTTCATCTCCTTGATACCGCCACTTGCTCCCTTGCGTCGGGACTCACGGAGGCGCTGGGCCTCGTCGAACTTGAACTTCCCGTAATCCATGATGCGACAGACGGGAGGGTTTGCCATTGGGGCAACTTCGACGAGATCGAGATCGAGATCCTGTGCGATCGACAGGGCCTCCGGGAGCAGCTTGATACCGAGTTGGTTTCCATCGGGTCCGACGAGTCGAACCTCACGGGCACGGATACGTTCATTCATCCGTGGCTCGGTCGCGCTAGGGCTGGTGGTGATCTGGCATCACTCCTCTCATTTCGGCCATCTCCCCCTGGGAGATGGGCACGCGAAGGAATGCGAAGCCATGCGACTCACGAACGACCCGGTGCACTCACATAGAAACAGGTGGTGACCGGGTGGGAACGCACGTAGAACGTGGCTCCGCTTTCCCTAAATTGTTCACCTAGGCTAGCAGTCATGAGCGGACTATGGACACCCGAGGGCGAACGACCGCCCATCACCACCTCGCCAGAGGGGACCGCTGCACCCTCTGGGGCAGATCTCTCCCCCGAGGATGCCTATCACGCAGAGATGGAGGCGCTCGCCTCCGAGCTCCTTGCCGCCCCCGTGGGTGATGTGATCGCGAACCACTGCTACGGACTCTTCGAGCTCGCGGCGCTGCACCTCAGTCAGCAGCCGCCCCATATCGAGGAGGCGCGAGCGGCAATCGACGCCTTTGGTGCCGTCGTCGAGGGCCTTGGCTCGCGACTCGGCGATGCCACGGCAACTCTGGAGGAGGGTCTTGCAAACCTCCGCCTTGCCTTTGTACAGATCGCAGCCGCCCACTCCACCCCGGAGGATGAGCCCCGCTAAGTCGCACATCGCCCGCGTTCCACAGACCCCAGCCCCGGGCGGAGGAATCACTAAAGATCGTCCTCCCAACACCTGCCGTGCTCGGGAGCGCTACCGTTCACCAGGTCGATCTTCATTGTGAAGAGATCTCGGAGTGGGAAGCGGGAGCATATCGAATGCCACAGTCTTCGGAGCGGGGTTTTGCCGACCTCCTCCGCGCAGGGGCTCGTCTAATCGCCAGTGTTCTTCGACAATTCGGACAAAACATCGGGTCATGGCGCACCGTGGCCTACGCGCTGGCGATCGGCGCGCTTGCCTCGATGAGCCAGATCGGCCATTGGGGTCGCCTCTCGCTGCTCCTCGCAGTCGCCCTTGCACTGCCATTCGGCCTCGGAGCGCTGGTCGGCCTCTACCTTCTCACCGGACTCTTCAATTGGGCCGCCGCGGGTTTCATCACCTCGAGCTCTCACAAGGGAGGCTGCGATCTCACCGGTCACTGCTGGCAGACAGGCACGCCGGTAGGCGCACACGGGCTCTGGTTTAGCGCCTGCATCGCGCTGCTCTTCGCCGGAGTTGGCGTGGCGAATGCCGCCCTCATCCGATCAGTGCGAGCCAACCGTCGCGAGGCGGCACTGCACCCACGGGCAAAGCGATAGGTCGTCAGGGAGCACCTTCGGTTCCCCCAAATTAAATCGGAACGCTCACTCCCCCGCGAGTGATTCGATGGCGCCCGCCTCAATGGTCGCGAGGTTTGCCTCAATTATCGAAAACCGAACCCGGCGACCCACCTCGATCGCACGTGATCCATCGGCGATGACGACACAGTGAAAGGGAAATCTGCGACCCTTCTCATCGATAATTGCGCCAAGGCCAACCGCCTCATCGAACACTTCGACCCGGCCGGTTCGAAGAAGATTGCGCGATAGAAACAGCTCCGGTGCGAACCCCATAGTCAGGGAACGATCTTCGCCAGTGGAAGTTCGAGGATGTCGGTTGCGCCCCGATCCTTCAGCTCGGGGATCAACACATTGATCGCCGCCTTCTCGACCACAGTCTCGAGCGCATACCCGCCATCGCCAAAGAGTTTGGAGACCGTCGGTGACTTGAGTGAGGGCAGCACAGCGATAACGCGTTCAAGGTCCGCCTCGGCGACATTGAGCTTCACGAGCACCCGCGAGCGCGCCTCCAGCGATCCGTGCAAAAGGGTGAGAATCTGGCGCATTGCATGCGCCTTCACCGGGTCAGCGAATGCGATGGGGTTGGCAATGAGCTCGGTGTAGGACTCCAAGATGGTGGCGACGATCTTGAGACCTGCGGCATGGAGCGCGCGTCCGGTCTCTGTGATCTCCACTACGGCGTCAGCGATCTCGGGGATCTTTGCCTCAGTAGCGCCATAGGAGAGCAACACATTTGCCTTCACACCATGCGAATCCAGATAACGACGCGTCAGATTTGGATATTCGGTGGAGACGCGTGCGCCATCGGCCAGATCCTCCGCTGCGGCAACAGTGGAATCGCCACCGACCGCGAGCACGACGCGGATCGGATTACTCGTCACCTTCGAGTATTTGAGCTGTCCGAGCGAAACGACATCCGCATCGGTCTCCTCGATCCAGTCACGACCGGTAATTCCGATGTCGAAGAGTCCATCCGCCACATAACTCGGGATCTCCTGTGGTCGAAGGATCCGTACGTCCGCGATACGCGGGTCAGCGATCGTGGCGCGGTAGTCGACCTCTGAACTCCGTCGGACGGTAAGGTCCGCGGCAGAGAAGAGCTCAAGCGTCTGCTTCTCCAGTGATCCTTTGGGAAGAACGAGTCGCAGCATGTCCTCGGGGCTCCAGGGGTGCGGGCGCAAGTCACTACTCACGCGGGAACTCTATTGTGCCCCAGATTCATGAACCGAAGATGACCTGCTCACTGACCAAGGAGCGCAGCATGGGCGTGCTTGCGGAGGGCATCGACCGCCAGTCCCGGGTCCTCTCGACCAAATACGGCATTTCCCGCGACGAAGACCCTGGCTCCCGCGAGTGCCGCAGGGCCAATCGTGGTGGGGTCGATACCACCGTCGATCTCCAAGATGACCTCATGTCCACCCGCATCGATCGCAGCTCGCGCCTCGGCGACCTTTGGAAGCACCTCCGTGATAAACGACTGGCCTCCAAATCCTGGAAAGACGCTCATGATCAGGAGCAGGTCGATCTGGTGGAGGAAGGGCGCGACAGTGGCAAAGGGGGTGTCCGGATTGAGAACCAATCCAACCCCGAGTTCGAGTTCGCGCATCTGGACGATCAGCTCAGCGGTTTTCCCAATCTCGACATGAACTGAACAAAGATCGGCTCCGGCCCGCTCGAACGCCTCGAGATAGCGCTCGGGATTGGTCATCATCAGGTGACAGTCGAAGAAGAGGTCGCTGTGACGCCGCAGGGAGGCGATGACGGGCGGGCCAATAGTCAGGTTGGGGACGAAATGACCGTCCATCACATCGAGATGCAACCAGGGAGTGTGTGAGGAGATCTCCTCCACCCCTGCGGCAAGGTTCCCAAAATCGGCGGAGAGGAGTGACGGGGCGATGTGGACGTCACCAGCAGGGATCACGGTGTTCACGCTAGCGGACGGTCCTCTGCCCGCCAAAGCTGCAGGCAAAACTGAACATGCGCATTAGCCTCCCAACGACTCTCCGGGAGTCGGGCGTGCACCGGCGGTCCACGCCTTTGCCGCCATCCGTGAACGTCCCTCTGGCTGCACGATCAAGAGTCGCAGGGCCCCCTCGCCCATGAGTAGGAGGTCGCCCACGAGCTCACCAGGCGGACCCTCCGGTCGGTCCTCGGCGACGATCGCCTCGTGCACGAGGAGGCGTTGTCCACGAAAGGTTGACCATGCGCGGCCGACGCGACTCTGCCGTTCAGCGGCGACCGCGGCGCCAAGGGTATCGATCTTTAGATCGCTCACCGTAATCTTCTCCGCGTACGTCGCCTCCCCGACCTGGGGCGCGGGATCGGTAAAGCCCTCTCGGCCAAATGCAAGACGTTCAAGAAGGAGCCGGTCTCCGATCTCGCCAAGACGTGCACGAAGCTCCTCGACGCGCTCGTGTTCGGCGATCTTGGTCACGCCTCGCGCGTAGACGGGGCCGGTGTCAAGACCCTCTTCGAGACCCATAATGCACACACCAGTCTCCTCGTCACCGGCGAGGATCGCACGCTCGACCGGAGCTGCTCCACGCCAGCGGGGTAGCAGCGAGAAGTGCACATTCACTAGGGGAAGTTCAGCGAGCACGTTCGGGCGGATCAGTCGGCCATAGGCGACGACGATGCCGAGCTCACATCCGGCGCCGATCACGGCATCGGGACGCTCCGCGACCTCGATCCCATGCGCGAGCGCATAGGCCTTCACGGGACTTGGCTCTGGCTCACCACGCCTTCCACGCCGTCGATCGGGATTGGAGACCACCAGCGCGACCTCATGCCCTGCGCCGCGAAGTGCGGCGAGGGTAGAGACGGCGATCGTGGGCGTGCCAAAGAAGGCGAGACGGGTCAGCGGTTCGTCACTCTCACTCGACGTGATGTACGACTAGACGTGCGCGGGATCGATCGCCACCGCGGCATCGAGTGTTCGATGTCGAAGGATTGACATCGCCTCCTTGCGCTGGTCTGCATCGAGGCGCTCGACGAGCAAGATCCCGTCGAGATGATCCATCTCATGTTGGAAGCAGCGTGCGAGTAACTCATCTGCCTCTATATCGATCTCCTCGCCATCGATCGATACTCCACGAAGGTGTACCTCATTAGGACGCACGACGTTCCATGAGAGATCGGGGATCGAGAGACATCCCTCGTCGTAATTCCACTCCCCGCGACTCTCCACAATGACGGGATTAATGATGGCGTGCGGTCCATCGCCGATGTCATAGACAAAGAGTCGACGCTCTACCCCGACCTGTGGAGCGGCGAGCCCAAGACCGGGCGCGTCATACATCGTCTCAATCATGTCATCGACCAGACGCCTTAGGGCGCCGTCCACGTTCTCGATCTCCCGTGCGCGCTGACGCAATACGGG
This sequence comes from uncultured Acidimicrobiaceae bacterium, assembly GCA_903845085.1. Taxonomy (GTDB): domain Bacteria; phylum Actinomycetota; class Acidimicrobiia; order Acidimicrobiales; family Bog-793; genus CAIVND01. The sequence goes on along the minus strand of CAIMWD010000064.1, from coordinate 22,767 downwards.
ATCGCCGAACTGTCGGATGTTGTAGATAGCCACGTCGATATTCTACCGATCGCTCGCGCCGCTACGTCCCCGGTCGGCCAAGAAGGTGAGGTCGATCTCGCCCTCTCCCGTCAAACCCTCTAGCCGGAGTTTCCCCTCCGGATCCGCCACCGCGATCGCAACCGCTCCATCTCCACTGGAATCGCTCACATTCACCAGATAGCGACCGGCTCCGGGGATCAATAGGTCATCAGCGACGATGATCTCTCCGTTCGAGTGGAGTTGCGCGGGAAGGTGATACCTGCGGCCCAAAAGATGCGCAGCGATATCAAGCTCGCCCTCGCGAATGTGGGCGCGAATACGCGTGGAGGAGACCACGCTTGCCTGTTCATCATCGAGGACTAACTCAACACCCTCGACGCCAAATCCAAGCTCCGATCCGAGCGCGCTCAACATCGCCACATCCCCGCGTCGCTCATGACCAAAACGAAAATTGGCGCCCACCACAATCAACGTTGCACCGAGCTCATCGACGAGCTCTCGTTTTACGAACTCCTCCGCAGGTTCGTGCACGCGCGCCTCGTCAAAGCCCAGCACCACTACATCGTCGACTCCGGTTGCCTGGAGCAGCGCGATGCGTTCCTTGGTAGTACAGAGCAGTCGGATGGGAAGGTCAGGGCGCAACACGGTGAGCGGATGAACCGCAAATGTCACCACGCGACTGCGAACTCCCCGTGCCCTGGCCTGTCGCATCGTCTCTGCAATGAGCTGACGGTGCCCGAGATGAACACCGTCGTAGGTGCCGATCGTTACCACGGAGGAATTGGTGTCCGGCTTCGCGGAGAGGGTTGACATTGTCATCGACCCTACTGTTCGCCGGCGTCGGCGTCACCGTTGCTCGCCGGTGGCGCGCTCGCAATGACAACTGCCGGCTTGATCCGCTCCGTAGTCCAACTCTCATAGATCGCCAGGAGATCCTGTCCGGCAGAGAGAAGAGCGAACGGGCCCTCGCCCACCGCCTCGAGTGAGCGCCGCTCCAATACCCTCCCATGGGTAATCGGACCCTCTAATTCACCCTCGACAACGATAGAGGTGAGGTGACGGACGAGCCCCGTCGGCGGTCGGACCGCCTCGCGGGTCAGCGTCGCCAACTCCTCCGACTCCTCTAAATCAAATGAGCCGATCGATTGACGGCGGAGACCTCGAAGATGTGCGCCACCTCCGAGGGCCTCGCCAAGGTCGGCGACGAGCGACCGCACATAGGTACCCGAGGAACAATCGACCAGAAATCGGTAGTGCAGAGGTTCATCGGTCGGCGTGACCTCGAAACGGGTGATCGTGATCGAGCGGGGTGTTCGCTCGACCTCAATACCCTGGCGCGCAAGATCATAGAGTCGCTCTCCATCGATCTTGATCGCCGACACCATCGGAGGAATCTGCTCGATCGTGCCAACAAATTCTGCAGCTGCCGCGACTACACGCTCAGGCGTGAGATCTTCCATCGTGAAGGTCCCGGTCGCCTCTCCCTCATTATCGAGCGTGGTGGTGGTCACACCAAAGACGATCTCACCGCTGTAGCTCTTGGGTAGCTCCGAGACAAAGCGAAGGAGCCGCGTGGCACGACCGATGCCAAGAACGAGCACTCCAGTCGCACCGGGATCGAGTGTCCCCGCATGTCCAATGCGGCGGGTCTCCAGCGCACGACGAGCGCGCGCGACGACATCATGCGAGGTCATCCCTGCCGGCTTGTCGATGACCACATAGCCATCGATCTCTGGTACTCCCTCCCGTGTGGCGCTGCGCGGCCGACGGCCCATGGTTCGTGACGATCTAGAGCGCCTCGTCGGGCTGCTCGGATGAGCGAGCACGACGGATCGCCTCGTCGACACGTATCCCCGCAACGATGGCCGGGTCCACGATGAATTTCAGCTGAGGCACGCGCTTCATCCGCACCTGTTGCGCGATCGCTGACTGCAGGTGACGGCGATGTTCATCGAGCGCCTCAGTGACATCACCTTCGAGCGAGGAGAGAAAGACGATCGCATGGCGGAGATCGGGATCGCAGGAGACACCCGTGACCGTTGTCAGTCCGATCCGTTCATCACGGTCAGAGAGCTCCGAAAGTGTCTCCGCGAGCACCTCTTGAAGGAGCGCGTTCACCCGTACAGACCGTGGATAGGTCCGCGTCGAGGTCTTGTTACGGGCACGTTCCAAAACGATCCTCTCCCTCCCTACGTGACGCCTCGCCGCAGCAGCTACCGGGAGACAACACCCGGTAGCGACACTACGTGCGGGGAACCTCGCGCTCGTCAAAGGTCTCGATGATGTCGCCGGCGTGGAGATCTTGGAAGTCGGTGAGACCGATGCCGCACTCAAATCCTGCCTGAACCTCACGCACGTCATCCTTGAAACGACGCAACGATTGAATTGCACCCTTCCAGATGATGACACCCTCGCGGAGAAAGCGAACCTTAGAGCCACGGGTGATCGTTCCCGTACGGACGTAACAGCCAGCGATCGCACCGATTCGGGGGACGCGGAAGATCTCGCGAACCTCTGCCTCGCCCGTAACGATCTCTTCGTACGTTGGAGCCAGCATGCCGAGCATGGCAGCCTCAAGGTCTTCGATGAGCTTGTAGATGATCTCGTAGGTGCGGATCTCTACCTTGTGAGTCTCTGCGAGCTCGCGTGATCGACGATCGGGACGGACATTGAATCCGATGATCGTGGCACCGGATGCGGCCGCAATAGTGACGTCATTCTCTGTGATGCCGCCGACCGCGCGGTGGATGAAAGAGATTTTGACATCGTCTCGCTCGAGCTTTCGAAGGCTCTCCGTGACCGCTTCGAGTGAACCTTGAACGTCTGCCTTCAACACCACCGAGAGGGTCGCGGTGCCACCCTCTTGTATCTGGGCGAAGATGTCTTCGAGCTTGGCACCGGATCCGGCGGTACCGGCGACCTGCCCGTAACCAGCAAAACGCTGACGCTGCTCTCGCGCCTCGCCGATCGTGCGAGCGATCGTCTGGTCCGCGGTTGCGCGCACCTCGTCACCGGCCGAGGCGGGCTCGGAGAGTCCCAGGATCTCGACCGGCGTCGATGGTCCGGCCGATTTGATCTGGCGACCTTGATCGTCGATAAGGGCCTTCACGCGACCCCATGCGGCACCCGCGACGAGCGCGTCGCCGACACGAAGCGTTCCTGATTGCACCATGACAGTCGCAACAGGCCCACGGCCAACCTCAAGGTTCGACTCGAGCACCGTTCCGCGCGCGAGGCCGTCGGGCATCGCTTTGAGCTCCATAATCTCGGCCAGCACGAGGATCTGCTCCAAGAGGTCATCGATGCCAAGACCCTGCAGGGCGGAGACCTCAACAGTGATCGTGTCGCCACCCCATGACTCGGGCACGAGTCCGTGCTCGGAGAGTTGCTGCAAGACGCGGTTGGGATCGGCCTCCTCGCGGTCGATCTTGTTGATCGCCACGATGATCGGCACCGCTGCTGCCTTTGCGTGGTTGATCGCCTCAATGGTCTGTGGCATGACGCCATCATCCGCTGCAACGACAAGCACAACGATGTCGGTGACCTTTGCACCACGTGCGCGCATCGCGGTAAAAGCTTCGTGACCTGGCGTGTCGATAAAGGCGATCGCCTGTTCGCCGATCTTCGCCTGATAGGCACCGATGTGCTGAGTGATACCACCGGCCTCACCGGCAACGACATTGGTCTGGCGGATGCGATCGAGCAGCTTGGTCTTACCGTGGTCGACATGTCCCATAACGGTCACGATCGGCGGACGTGGCATGAGTTTCTCAGGGTCGATCTCTTCGTCGGTTTCGGCAAAGTACCGAGCCTGCAGCGCTGCCTCTTGCTCCTCACCCGCATCCACGAGCTTGACCTTTGCACCTATCTCGGCGGCAAAGAGCTCGATCATGTCCTCTGAGAGCGACTGTGTCGCCGTAACGACCTCACCCTGAAGAAAGAGGAATCGAATGATGTCTCCCGAGGATCGGTTGAGCTTGGGTGCCACATCTTGAGGCGTCGAGCCACGCTCGATGATGACCTCATTCTCTGGAACTGGCGCGTTCGAGGCGCTATAGACCGCTGCCTCAAGTGGCTCCAACTCCTCGGTATTGCGACGGCGACGCGAGGAGCGACGTTGTGGTGGACGACCACGGCCAGCACCGCCGCCGGGACGACCGCCAGGAGAGCCGCCGGGACCACCGGCGCCAGGAGCGCCACCGGGACGACCTGCACCGGCAAAACCACCGGGAGCGCCAGGAGCGCCACCGGGTCGACCGGCTCCGGCAAAACCACCGGGTCGCGAGGGACCACCGGAGAAGCCGCCGGGACGGGGACTAGATGGTCCACCAGGTCGGGGGGCTCCCGTGGGACGCGGGCCACGCGAGGGACCACCGGGACCGGTTGGACGCGCCGGAGCGCCCGCTACAGGACGACCGCCACCAGGGGGTGGGGGAATTGGACGACCCGTAGACGAACGAAGCGGGCCACTCGGTGGTGGCGGAATTGGTCGCCCTGAGGGGCTTGCCAACGGTGGACGAGACGCACTTGGCGCGAGCGGCGCAGCGCCACGAGGTGGAGCCGACGGCACACGCGGTGGCTGTGGGCGATCAGCTGCGGGACGGCTGGGAGTCGCTGGCGCAACGTCCGTGGGGCGCGCGGGCGCGGAGGCAGGGACCGGGCTACTGGGTCGATCATGTGCTGCACGAGATCCATCAATAATCTCACTCGCGGGACGACTGCGCACCACACGGTGCTCCGTCCCTACAGGAGCGGGCGTTGGTTCGATCGGCGACTCAGGCGCAACAACTTCGACTGGAGCTGTTGGGGTTTGCGCTACCGCAACGGGTGCCGAAACCGTAGGCTCCGGCAGATCGGCAGGTGACGCGAAGGGGCTTGGCACTGGTGCGACAGGTGTGGCGGGTGCGGCAGCGGGCGCGACGACCTCTGCGGCGCTCTCTGGCGCCTCGGTGCTCTTCGTTGTTGCAGCTCGCTTGGTTGGCGCACGCTTCTGTGGTGCGGGCTCCTCTGGGGAGACGTCGCGCACCATGCCCTCGGCATGGGCCTTGCGACGCACGCGATCAGCCTGTGCATCCTCAATCGATGACGAATGACTCTTTACACCGATGCCAAGGGCAACGGACAGGTCAAGTGCCTCTTTATTAGTCAGTCCAAGCTCACGTGCGAGCTCATATACGCGGATCTTCTTCGCCAACTACTCGACATTCCCTTCTTGACGCACCCGATCGGTACGCCTCTCCTGCGGCAAGAGCCGCCCTCTATCCTCGCACAACTACAGCGCCACCGTTCCCGGCTGGACGAGCTCATGACGGCCGAGGTGTGTGCCCCTCAGACCCCTCCACTGCTTTTACAAAAGCTTCGAGCGATGTGGACTCGGGTGTTCGCCGCAGCGCTCGTGTGATCGCGCCGATTCGTAACGCCCGATTCCAACACTCCAGCGAGTCCTGACAGAGCCACACCCCTCGAGCGGGACCCGCGTGACCCCACTGCAACTCTCCCTCTGGGTTTAACCAAAGGCGAAAAAGCTCCGTCACCACATGGCGCTGGCGACAGCCGACGCAGGTTCGCAGCGGACCCGTTACCAAAGTTGAATCAGTCGCTTGCACCATCGGCCGGGGAGGCCTCCTCTACGGACTGCTCGACCTTTGCGGACGCCTCAGCTGACTCGGGGGCTGGCGTCACGCCACCCTGCTGCCAGCTCTCCATGGTGATGGGCTCGCCACCACCGGCAGGCTGGAAGACCATCGCGCCATCGGGACCCTCGATCCACTCACCCTCGGCCCATGCCTCGGAGCCATATCCGGACTCCTCATCCGCGAGCTGGGTCTCGGACTTAATGTCGATCCGCCATCCAGTGAGTCGAGCGGCCAAGCGGGCGTTCTGACCCTCCTTGCCGATCGCGAGCGAGAGCTGATAGTCCTGCACGATCACCATCGCCGTGCCGGTCTCCTCATCGAGACGTACCTCTTCGACCTTGGCCGGCTGCAGCGCACGAGCCACAAACTCGCCTGGGTCGTCGGAGAAGGGAACGATGTCGACCTTCTCTCCACGAAGTTCATTGGTCACCATCCGGACGCGGGCACCGCGAGCACCCACGCACGCACCGACCGGATCGACGTTCGCATCGTTTGACCAGACTGCGATCTTGGTGCGATGGCCGGGCTCACGGGCACAGGCCTTGAGTTCTACAACACCGTTCGAGATCTCTGGCACCTCGAGCTCAAAGAGACGCTTGATAAGACCAGGATGTGAACGTGAGACCACAATCTGGGGGCCCTTTGCCGTCTTGCGTACCTCAACGATGTAGGCCTTGAGGCGTGCGCCATGGTCATAACGCTCAAAGGGAACCTGCTCTGCCTGTGGCAGCAGCGCCTCTACCTTCCCCAGATCGAGAAGGGTAAAGCGGTTGTCACTCTGCTGGATGATTCCTGTCACGATGTCGCCCTCACGTCCGGCGTACTCGTCGTACTTCAAATTGCGCTCAGCCTCGCGGATGCGCTGCATAATGACCTGCTTTGCCGCCTGGGCCGCGATGCGTCCAAAATCATCGGGAGTATCATCCCATTCGCGGACAACATTTCCGTCCTCGTCGAGCTCCTGTCCATACACACGGATCTCACCGGAGTCGGAGTCGATGGTGACGAACGCCTCCTCTGCCGCCGTCGGAAGGCGCTTATAGGCAGCGACAAGCGCGTTCGCGAGTGCCTCGAGGAGGGTGTCAACGGCGATGCCCTTGTCGCGAGCAATCTGCGCCAGTGCCTCTAAAAACTCGAAATTATTTGTCTGTGTCATCGTCGCATCTCCCTCGAAGTACTACCCGCTGCATCGATCTCATGACCGTCAGCTTCCTCTGTCACTATCTCGTCAGCCGCAAAATCTTCACTGACTGACTCACCAATTTCGTCGACGAGCTCGGCGTCGTCCGGGTCTTGCGCTTCGACGGCGCCACCCGTTGCACCCCGGTCACGGCTATCGGCGGCGAGCGCCGCTCGCCAATCAAAGACAAGGTGTGCACGATCGATCTGGCCATAGGCGACCTCACGCTCCGTGCCATCGCGTTCCACCACTATCGCGGTCTCACCCGCGCCAACCAAGGTGCCCTCAAAACGACGATCGCCGACCACGCCCGCGCGGGTTCGAACGGAGATCGACTCTCCGATCGCCTGTCGGAAGTGCGCGGGTCGACGTAGGCGCCGCTCTAACCCGGGACTGGAGACCTCGAGCTCATAGTGACCCTCTGGAGCGAGGGCCTCGTTGGCATCAAGAAGGTCACTGACCAGGCGACTCGCCTGAGTAAGAGAGTCAAGGTCAAGCCCATCAAAACGGCTGACGGTCACCGTGAGCGTTCCCTGACGAAGCTCAAGATCGACAAGATCGACAGCGATCTCTCCAAGAGCGTTGGAGATAACCTCCTCCAGCAACTGCAGATCTTTTGGCACCGGGGGCCACCTCCTCTCTTAAGTTGTCGTCGACGGCCAGACCGTCGATCCCAGTGAGTTCCCTCCTAGAAAACAAGAACGTGGGCGCGAGCCCACGTTCCACTACAAGATCCCGCACAAGTTCCCCTCCATTGTAGCAGTTGGCGATCGAACGCTCCCTCTGACTTCAACGGGTGTGCAGCCACCCGCTATCCCCTCTCCGTAGAGAATTTGCAGCTCTCGATGGGTCTCGGTAGAAAGAGCGGTAGATCACCGTTGCAACATCAGTGCGTCATCGCGGCTCTGGGTCGAGATGAGCGAGGAGTGAGGTGGGAATGCCCCTGAAGCGCCACGACGATGAGCAGGGCGAGGCAACTGTGGTTGCAGAGACCGAGGCGCACACTGCGCTTGACCTTCGACCCTTTGCGCGCCTCGCCGCAATTGGCGACAGTGTCGAGATGCGTCAACTTATCTTTGAACTCGTTGCCAGCGAGGGCCCGAATGCACAGGTCATTGCGGAGACCGTTGCGGTACGCGGGCTCCTCGACGAATCGGAGCTTCTCTCTGTTCATCGATTTGACACCCCCGATGAGGTAGTGGCGCGGCTTCGTCCACGGACGACCTCGCTTCTCGTGCTTCTCGCACCTGGAGGGCGTGCCCTGACAGACAATGGGTTGCGTGAGCACAAGTCACTCGCGAAGATCGTCATCCGCACCCTGACCCTTGGTCCACGTCATGGCGTAGAGGCGATTCTCAGCTTGGATGGCAAAGGGGGTCGCTCGCTTTTTGTGGCAAGCGAGTTCATTGCGGAGCTTCGTCGTCAAGGTCATGAATCCTCCGCTGCGGTGCTCTTTGATCAGGCAGCGGCGACGCTCGAACACGAACGAAACCCCGCGTTGACGGAACCGGTAGCCGTAACGGAGGTCGAGATCGCCATTCTCGGTCCGCTCGCCCTCACGGGAAATGACTACCCCCTAGAGCGCCACCCAAAGCTCGCCGAGCTCGTGGTCTATCTCGCGCTCCACCCAGAGGGAACGACAAGTCGAAATTGGACGACCGCGCTATGGCCAGAGCGACGAGTACCGAATCAGACCGTGGCAAACCGACTCTCCGAGGCGCGGCGGATACTCGGATTTGCCAGCGATGAGCGACCACGACTGCGGCGCAACGGAGAGCGCTACCTTCTCGCCGAATGCCATACCGATTGGCAACGCTTTCAGGAGCTCGCTGCCTCCGATGACCCTCCCGACTGGTGCGCGGCGCTCTCACTCGTTCGCGGAAGGCCCTTTGACGAACTGTCACAGGGCCAGTGGGCGGTCTTTGAGGGACATCTTGGGGAGATTGAACGTGCCATCACGACCCTTGCGTTGGAACTCGCCTCGCACGCGATGCGTATGCACGATCCGGCGACGGCGGCGTGGGCGGCCCAGCAGGCGCTGCGCGCCTGTCCCTATGATGAACGGCTCCATCGCGTATTAATGCGCACGGCGGACGCGTTGGGAAACCGAGCAGGGGTGGAGTCCACGCTCCGTCAGCTGGCCATGATCCTCGAGATAGAGGGCAATCCCCTCGCCGGGGTCCATCCCGACACCGCAGCGCTCTATGAGACGCTCACGCAAAAAAGCTAGGTAGCTTCATTCCGAATGAACGTGAGATCAGACCCTCCTTTTACTAACCGGCGCTGTACCCGATCGGCGAGACCCTTATCGGCTGGGGCCAGATGATCACGCGATAGGGGCCCACGACGTAACCCTGTTTGGGCCGACCAAAGGTCCAGATAGCGGTCGAAGCATCGATACCTCGCCAGGGATGTCGGACGTTGTAGACGAGGAATTCGAAGGCGACTCCTCGATACCAATCTGCACTCGACTGTCGCTCATATCGCTTGATTCGATGCGCGGGATTAGTGATCAGAGGCCGCACCGTGACCGCACCGTCGGAGAGGACGGTTACCTCTGAGGCGCTCCAATAGTCCCCGACCCCAACGGTGAGCTGGTGCGCCTTCAAAAATGTCACCAATTGCGTGGCCGCTGGTGGCGGAGTCGCCCGTCCAATTTCATCCGCCGCCGAGAGACCAATTCCACTTCCTGCGATCGCAAAGACAACCACGAGTCCGATGTGAAGCAGCCGCTGTGGTCGACGACTGACAAGTCGAGTGACAACGCGCGCGACAAGGATCGATGCAAAGATCACCGCGGCGCTGAGATAGCGGCCATAACTTCCGTTGGTATTGGGACACAGGTAGACAAAATCAGCGATGGAGCCAACGACTCCCAGCAGCAGCAAGGTATCGAGCCGCTCCCGACGAGAGTGGTCCTCAACCTCATGCTCATGCTGATCCGCTTTCGACACGGGTGCCGTCAGATCACCTCCCCAAGACTTCGCGGTGACGAGTGCGGTAACGAGTCGGGTGAGGAGATAGAGAACGCCAACGCCGACGAGGACAAGGAGCGGCACGTGTGCAAGGCGCGACCATCGCGGACCATTTCGAGGAGCGCCACTACCCAAAATTGCATTCGTTCCGAGTGCGAGCCCTCGGACCCCAAAGAGCGAGGTCAGCCAGAGGAAGGCATGCCCGAGATTCGGAAGATACTGCGAGGACTTCGCATGTGTAATCCCCGTCGAGATGGAAAATCCATGAAGTACGCGAAAGAGGGCGCGCAGTCCCCAAGCAATGCCTCCCGCAAGCGGGGCGGCGACCGCCAAGGCAGCACCACGATGGGGGTTCCGCGTTCGGAGCATCTCGACTAACCCGGCTCCAAAGATCGGCAGGACGCCGAAGGGAATGGTCTCTAAATCACCCAACAGGCCCGCGACGAGCAGGAGCACACCGATTGCAAACCCCCACTTAAATCGACCGGTAGAGAGCGCCACAAAGGCGAGCAGCGACCAGAGGACGGTTCCGATGTGCCAGGGGCCCTGAAGAAGAAAGAAACCCAGCACCGGGCTCGGCACTCCAATGAGCAAGAGCAATGTCGCGAGACCAACGACGGAGGCCCTGCCGCGGGCCTCAATTCGCACCATCCACCAACCGACGCCGACGCAGCTTGCAGCGATGAGCGCGGGAACCAGATGAATCAGCGAGGACTTAAGACCGGTGAAGACGATGACGATGGCGTACCAGAGCGCATCGACACTCCAAAAGGAGTCACGCGAAAGGTTCCAGCCCTCGAGCAGTGGATGACCCGCCTGCATCGACTGTCCCTCTAACACCACGGTTGCCGCATCGGAGTTCCCGGCAAAAACGTGGACCGAGATCTGGGTCAATAGCCAGACCAGCAGCGAGAGGGCAGCGAGGGAGACCAGCAGAATCCCCAGGTGATCACGTACTGCATGACCACGGTCGCTCGGCGACGCTGACGTAGCAGGGCCTGTCGCTGATGGGTGATCTCCCCCACCCTCCCCCTCGGTGATCAGCGACATGGTGGCCATCCTAGAAAGAAGTCTCACCACGGTGGGAGAGCCGCAGTGGGAAAGTTTGCGAGGGGCGATCTGCCACCGATGGCCAAGAGTGAGGGAGAGGTAACCTCGTGGGCATTGTCGCGGCGCCACCTTCGTGGAACGCCACCAGGGAAAGGACTTACTGTGGGCATCCTTGAGGGAAAGAACCTACTCATCACCGGTGTGCTCACCGACGATTCGCTGGCCTATGGCGTGGCCGAGACCGCGCAGCGCGAGGGAGCACGCGTCATCCTCACTGGATTTGGACGTGGCCTCTCACTCACCACACGGACGGCCAGAAAGCTTCCCGATCCTCCCGAGGTATTGGAACTCGATGTGCAAGACCCCGATCACGCCGCAACCGTTGCCGCAGCGGTGGCCGATCGTTTTGGCACACTCGACGGATTGGTGCACGCGATCGGCTTCGCCCCGGCCAACTGCCTCGGCCACGGAATGATGGCGGCGAGCTGGTCAGAGGTGGCCACGATGTTGGAGGTCTCGACCTACTCCCTCAAATCGTTGACGGAGGCCTTTTTGCCGTTGCTTGCTGCAGGTACGGGTGGCTCTGTGGTCGGTCTCGATTTCGATGCGGCACAGGCCTGGCCAGGATACGACTGGATGGGCGTGGCAAAGGCTGGCCTCGAGTCGCTTACCCGCTACCTCGCCCGTGAACTTGGACCCCAGGGCATTCGCGTCAATTTGATCGCAGCGGGGCCGATTCGCACGATCGCAGCGAAATCGATCCCTGGATTTGCGACCTTCGAGGAGGTCTGGGGAGAACGAGCTCCTCTCGGATGGGATGTCAACACCGATGCCGACGCGGTCGCACGTGCCTGCGTCGCACTGCTATCGGATTGGTTCCCCCGCACCACCGGCGAGATCATCCATGTTGACGGTGGCTTCCATGCGGTCGGCGCCTAACTCTGCGCGTCAGATCCGCGAGATCGTCCGCGCAGCGCGGCCAGATTGGCGTGGTATTCGCTCAACGTGAGTTCGCCTCGACCGAACTGCTCCGAGAGCGCGCGCTCCTCCGCACTGTTTGACATCGTGTCGTTTTCGGCGAGCTGGGTCGTGCCCTCGTTTGATCCCCCGTTGCGTCGGTGACGACGTCGCGAGGCGACGGAGGCGCCAATGACACCGATGATCACGACGACCACGACAATTCCCAATCCGCCATGTTGATGACGTGTGTGCACTATGAGCAGTGCGAGCATCGGCATATCCTCCACGATCGACCTCGTAAGTATCGCAGTCATTACCCGGAGAGACCGAACACCCCAATGACGCCGATTAGGATCGGTGATTGCCGGCGGCGTGGCCGAGTGGCTTAGGCAAGGGCCTGCAAAGCCCTCTACCCCAGTTCGATTCTGGGCGCCGCCTCCACTGCAATTCCGCTAGGCACCCTCCCCTCACACCGGTCGCGTGGAGCGTGCCTAGCGGTATCGGTGCCAGCGAGCGCGAGTTCTCCTGGCGCTCGACACTCTCGATTCACGTTCTTATATCTCCGCTCACCAGCCAATCTCGGCATCCTCGCGGAGAGCGCAATCTCTCTGACCACCTCGCAGAGTGCGCAGCAGAGGGCGACTAGGTAAGGGGCGGTGCCGGTGTCTCCTCCGTTGAACCTTCAGATTCATCTGCTGGAGTGCCATGTTCTTCGAGGTGCGCAGTTATCGATGCGACGAGCGACCGCATTCCCTCGGTGACTGCGCCACCTACGCGCAGAGCAGCATGGGTCGCCTCACCGAGGTCCCGATAGAGCGCGTCCAGTGCTCGGCGTGCCTGCAGGTCATCGAGGCGCGACTGCGCCTCTCGACCAGCCTCCTGCGCCTTCTGTACTGCCTGATTCGCTCCTGCCTTCATCCGATCGATCAGTGCCATCGTGTGCCTCCATCGTCCGTCAGTCGTCGGCAGCGCCAAAGGTACGCACTGTCGCGGAGAGGTCGTCCCGCCGTGGTTGAGTGTCCCACGGAGCGTCGCCACTGTCCACCTGATCGTCTCGGGCGATCGCTGACTGGTAGGAGAGCTAAGAGCAGATGGGGGGGATCGGTGATCCCCCCCATCGAAGAATCGTGGCATACGACTTGGCGCGCTATGACACGACATGGTTCCCTATGGCGAGATCGTTGGGATATCGATCGGCGCATCAAGCGAGGGAAGGTTTACGACGATCGCCTCCTGAGAGGTGCGCGCAAGAACCACCGTCGCCACGTCGGGACCGGGGTTCTCCTCCCGGTGGGGCACAAAGGGAGGGATAAAGACATAGTCACCGGGGGCGGTGGAGATCCGCTCCTCAACGCCATTACGGAGAAAGACAAAGACGGGATTCCCTCGCGCCACGTAGATACCGGTCTCTGAATCTCCGTGGTGGTGGTTGGCGGAGGAGACACCTCCCGCAACATCGTTCTCCCCCATCCACAGCCGAGTCGCACCAAAGCGACCACCCGAAATCGCCTCACGGCGGCGCATACCAGGTGTCTGGCCCGTGACCTCGCTTAGCGTGCCTGCCGGGGTGTAGCCCAATACCGGAGAGGACGATCCCTCGCCAAGGAGGTCGACATGCCACTCCTCATTATCTGCCACCGTGTTCTCCACTCTCTTGTTCTCTGTTGTCGCCGGGTGCCTCCACGAAGCGCACTCCGTGAAGGTACACCGGCTGCCGATAGAGATCCCAACCGAGCCAGCCATGCAACCTCAGTAAAACGATGCCGGGGTCGGACGGACGCCGCAGGATGATGATCGATGCACCATGCAGGAAATACTTTGAAGAAAATGTATGAAAATGCTAAATGTTGCCGATCCCTCTGCCGTAAGGACATATAGAACAGTTGATTTTCGGAGGTGAAACTGAGCTATATGCACCGCGAGCTGAACTGAGAGAGAGGATATTTCCCTGTTCAGCGGCACATTATCGATGGGTGAATCGGCTGCCAACAATTTTTTAGAACGTCGTACTACATATTTGTTCGCGAAAAACAAGTGCCTGTCGCCCGCGGACCTTCCCAACAAGGCCAAAGAGGTTTCAACCGTTCTACAACCAAGCTGTTCCACTCATTCGGATCGAATTGAGGGACTGAATATGGGAGCCGAGATGGTCTCCCCCCAACCGGAGGAATAACAACATGCTTCATCTTTTGCACCGCCAATAGGGCGCGCACAGCAAGCTGCGTACCATGCGCAAGAGCCATCGCATCATCGCGGCCCTTGCGGGAACCGTGATGGCAGCAAGTGGCGCCTACGCGGCCACCAACTGGGTCGTTGGCCTCGTCGCAGGCTCGGCTGGTGTCGCTCAATCGGCGGCGATCAGCAACCTGACGATCACCGCAACCGCCTCACCCACGCTGACCAACCTGCTGTACCCCGGTTCCACCGGCGACGTGCAGATCACGATCTCCAACCCCAACCCCTATCCGGTGAGCATCAGCGCGCTTACGCTGCCAAGCACCACCACCTATGCGACCGGCTACACATCCTCTGCGCTCACTACGACCCAGACGGGCTGTCTCGCGGCCACACCAAGTGATGTGATCTGGGTCGCCGATGAGTTCGCCACGCACACGCTGACGACACCGCTGGTGGTCGCCGCCTCTGGTCAGCCAAACAATCCGCTGACCGTGACGTTGACCGCCGCGGCATCGATGACGACCGCCGCGCCCGCCGCCTGTGCGAATACCTATTTCTCGATGCCCTCTATTTCGAGTATCACTGCGCTGTCCACCACCGGTGTGGCGACGACCAGTCCCGCGACCGACTCATAACCAGGGTCGATTATTCACCGATGTTGTCGCTCTTTAATTTTGCACCTCACGGATGCAGATCGCGGTCGAATCCGTGAGGAGCAAGATCCATCTCGGATTTGCCGCCATCGTCACCTTGGGCCTCGTGCTCATGGTGACGATGGTGGGCTCTGGCGCAACCTCGTTGCACTGGGCGATCGGTATCGCGGCCTCCTCGAAGGGGATCTCACGAACAACGACGGCGCCCGCGACTCCGACTGCGGTCGCCGCCGCCTGTACCTCCGCGACGGTGAAGACGATCAAGATCACCTTCACCGGCGTCACCCACGCGACGAGCTACACCCTCTTTGACGCCACAACCTCTGCGACCGGCACCTACAGCTCCCTCGCTACCGGCATCACGATCTCGCCCTACACCACCGTCGCGCTCGCCAATGGCAACTATTGGTTCGAGCTGGAGGCCTTAGTCGGCACGAACTGGGTGAGTGTCAAGTCGAGCGCTACCGCTGAATACACCATCGAAAATCCCGCTCCCACCACCACCTGCACGACGCCCTAACGCCACACCACGGCGCTTCGATTCGCTATTGTTGACTCAATTAGTCATATTTCGTCAGCGAATCTACGCGCTAGTTACCGCTATCCGCGTTTTCGCTGCAACGCAAGCGAGGGAGCGACACAATGGCCGAGTGGGGATTCGAGACACGACAGGTGCACGCGGGAGCGGTACCCGATCCAACCACAGGTGCGCGGGCCGTACCGATCTATCAGACCACGAGCTACGTCTTTCGTGACACAGAGCACGCAGCGGCGCTCTTTGGGCTCCAAGAGTTGGGAAACATCTACACACGGATCATGAATCCCACCCAGGCGGTCTTTGAGGAGCGTGTTGCGGCCCTCGAGGGCGGTGTGGCAGCACTCGCGGTCTCGAGCGGACAGGCAGCAGAGTCGATTGCGCTCATGAACCTCGCCGAGAGCGGCGGGCACGTCGTCTCCTCCGCATCGCTCTATGGCGGCACCTACAGCCTGTTCCACTACACGCTGCCGAAGTTGGGGATTGAGGTCAGCTTTGTCGACGACCCCGATGACCTCGATGCATGGCGTGCGGCGATCCGCCCAAATACCAAGGCCTTTTACGCAGAGACCCTCGGCAACCCAAAGGGGGACGTGCTCGACTTTGCCAACATCTCGGCGATCGCGCATGAGCACGGCATTCCGCTGGTCGTCGACAACACCCTCGCCACCCCCTACCTATGCAACCCACTCGCTCATGGCGCGGACATCGTGGTGCACTCGGCCACCAAGTTCATCGGAGGACATGGCACCTCGATCGGCGGCGTCATCGTCGACGGCGGCACCTTCAACTACGAGGAGAGTGGCCGTTTCCCCAACTTCACGGAGCCCGACATGAGTTACCACGGACTCATCTACAGCCAGCTGCCCGCACCACTGTTTCCCGCGCGATTTGTGCTGAAGGCACGCCTGCAATACCTGCGCGACCTCGGTCCCGCGATCACTCCCTTTAACTCCTTCCTCTTCCTCCAAGGTCTCGAGACGCTGAGCCTTCGGATGGAGCGCCACGTCGAGAATGCGATGAAGATCGCGCTCTGGCTTGAGGCACATCCCGAGGTGAAGTGGGTGAAGTATGCCGGTCTTGCCTCGAGCCCCTGGCACGAGCGCCAGCAGCAGTACCTCCCCCGTGGCGGTGGCGCGATTGTGGCCTTCGGCATTGAGGGTGGCATCGACGCGGGACGTCGCTTTATCGACTCGCTCGAGCTATTTAGCCACCTCGCAAATGTGGGCGATGCACGGAGCCTTGCCATCCACCCAGCCTCGACGACCCACTCACAGCTCACCCCAGAGGAGCAGGAGACCACCGGCGTAAGCCCCGACCTCGTTCGCCTCTCCGTCGGAATTGAGTCCGTCGAGGACCTCATCGCTGACCTAGAGACCGGCTTTCGCGCGGCCAAGGGCAGTTGACCGGTGACTCGTCCCACCGTGGGCGAGTTCGTCGCACCCGGCAGGGATCGACGACAATTTTGCGATCTGTTCTCCGTCGGACTCGACCTCGAGTCGGGCCAATCACTCTCATCGGTGACCGTTGCCTTTGAGAGCTGGGGCACCCTGAACGCCCAACGCGACAACGCAATACTCGTGTTGCACGCACTCACCGGTGATACCCACGCGAGCTCTGATCCCACGCTCGAGGGAGATCGTCCGGGTTGGTGGGAGGGGATCATCGGTCCCGGAGCGCCGATCGACACCGAGCGATTCTTCGTTGTCTGTCCGAACGCCCTTGGTGGCTGCTCTGGCACCACCGGACCCTCCTCGCCCGGGAGCGATGGCAGACCCTATGGATCGCGCTTTCCGCTCATCACGATCCGAGATCAGGTCACCGTCGAGGCCGCGCTCGCCGATGCTCTTGGAATCGAACGCTGGTTCAGCGTGATTGGTGGCTCCATGGGTGGCATGCGCGTCCTCGAATGGGCCGTGATGTTTCCTGAGCGCGTCGCCCGTGGAGTTGTCCTCGCGGTGGGCGCACAGGCCACGGCGTACCAGATCGCACTCTGCAGCCTGCAGATCCGTGCGATCGAGCTCGACCCGGATTTTTTGGGCGGCGACTACTACGGTTCTGGTCGTTCGCCCGCCGTCGGGCTCGGGATCGCTCGCGGGATCGGTCAACTTACCTATCGGACCCCTGAGGAGTTCGAGGAGCGCTTCGCGCGCTATCCACAGTCGCAGACCCCAACGATCGATGGCGGCGAGTTCACCATTGAGTCCTACCTGCGATACCAGGGAGAGAAGCTCGGTGCGCGCTTTGACGCGAACTCCTATCTCGTCCTCTCACGGGCGATGAATCTGCACGACCTCACCCGCAATCGCGGCCCACTCGTAGAGGTACTCCAGACGATCACCGCGACGATCACCGTCGCCGGAATCCTCTCTGACCGCCTCTACCCCATCGAGCTGCAGGAGGAGCTCGTGGCGCATCTTCCCCACGCAGCGCCGCTACGGCGCCTCTCCTCCTTTGCCGGACACGATGGATTCCTTCTCGAGGAGACTCAGGTCAAAGCGCTCATCGCTGAGGCGCTCCTGCCCTCGGGTGGCGGAGCATAGCCAAAGGCGACGCTTTCGAGCAGGTGGCGCAACGCGCCTCACAACATAAAAGCACCGCCCCGGCCAAGTCGGGGCGGTGCTCACAACATCTCACCCTGCGCCACAGGCAGACCAGTTAGCTCCGTGAGTTCAACTGCTCCTCAAGTTCACCGAGGACGCGATAGCAGTCGAGTACCCCGGCGACGCTCGAGTTTGGCTCACGCCCCTCTCGGATCGCCGAAATGAACTCACGGTCTTGTAGCTCGATTCCATTCATCGAGACGGCAACTTTGGAGACGTCTATCTGCTCATCGTTGCCTGTGTAGAGGTCGTCATAGCGAGCGATATAGGTCCCGTTGTCACAGATGTAGCGAAAGTACGCACCAAGGGGTCCCTCGTTGTTAAAGCTCAGCGAGAGGGTACAGATCTTGCCGCCGTCGGTCTGTAGCTGGATCGACATGTCCATCGCGATTCCGAGGTTGGGGTTCTTTGGGCCCTCAATCGCGTTCGCAACGACGACGCGCTCACCGGTCTGATACTGAAAGAGATCGACCGTGTGTGCTGCGTGGTGCCAGAGAAGGTGGTCCGTCCAGCTGCGTGGCGCGCCGAGCGCGTTCATGTTGGTGCGGCGGAAAAAATAGGTCTGCACATCCATCTGTGAGATGGCCAGCTCACCAGCGACAATCCGGTTGTGCACCCACTGGTGCGAGGGGTTAAACCGCCGGGTATGGCCCACCATGCAGGTCAGTCCCGTCTCTCGCTGCGCTGCCTCCACCGCGAGCGCGTCCTGCCACCGATCACAGAGAGGAATCTCTACCTGAACGTGCTTTCCGGCACGCATCGCCGCGATCGACTGTTCGGCATGCATCTGCGTCGGCGTGCAGAGGATGACCGCGTCAACATCGTCACGCGCAAGGGTCTCGTTGAGGTCGGTCGTCGCGTGCACCGCTCCGTAGCGATCGGCGACCTCCTGGGCCTGCTCGAGACGGCGGCTTACGATCGAGGTGATCTCCACACCATCGATGTTCTGCAGTCCGTCGAGGTGCTTGATTCCAAAGGCGCCTGCTCCAGCAAGGGCAACTCGCATCAACGTAATCCTTTCAATTCTCTCTCGAGGTGTACACGGACGGTGTCGTTGCCAGGTGTGCCGCATTGGGTCGGGCGAACCTTGGCCGAACCAGTGTAAATGCTCCCCCGATGTCGTGAGCACGAGATCGGGGGCTCAATCGAGAAACTCTCGGAGCGGCTGTCCCCCCAGCAGCTCCTCGACTTGGCCGAATGACTCGCTATCGAGCATGGCGAGCACCTCAGCCCAACTGGCCGCGCCCCGTTCCAACGCAGGAGCGATGACTTGGAAGAGGGCAAGTTTTCTTATCGCTCGCTCTCTCGCGTCGGGCATCGGTGGCAGATCAGGGCGCGACGCTCCCAAGACGGTGGCGATCGCCTCTTCGAGTTCGGCACGAGAGAGGAGGTCATCGGGGTCACTCCACACCGAGAGTGTCGGATCACCGAACAGTTCACCCAGCGCCCGCTCCTCGTGCTCATGGTCCTCTGGCATCGCGCATCCCTCCAGGGTCTATGCGGGCTTGGTCATGCAGTAATCCGAGCATCTATGCACACCGCACGCACCAACTTTGATCTGTGTAAACCTATCGAGGTTCACCCACTCACCTATCGCGATGTTCAAGAACTAACAGGGGGCAGCACAATGACCGAATTGTCGACCACTCTCTCGCTCAGTGAGGCGACCGCGATCCTGCGGGGGATCCGCGACGAGGTAGCGCGGACCATCGTCGGCAAGGAAATTGCCGTCGATCAGATGTTGGTTGCGCTTCTCTGTGCAAGTCACGTGCTGCTCGAGGACGTTCCTGGCGTGGGGAAGACGGTCATGGCGCGAGCCCTAGCGATCGCAACTGGCTGTGACTTTGGGCGAGTGCAGTTCACTCCCGATGTGCTTCCCTCCGACGTCACGGGATCGAGCATCTATCACCAAGCGAGTGGCGCCTTCTCCTTTCAGGCGGGGCCGATCTTTACGCAGATCCTCCTCGCAGATGAGATCAACCGCGCGACGCCGCGCACACAGGCGGCACTCTTAGAGGCGATGGAGGAGCAGCAGGTCACCGTCGATGGCGAGACCCGCCCGCTCCCACAACCCTTCTTTGTCATTGCGACCCAGAATCCGATCGACCTAGAGGGGACCTTTCCCCTTCCCGAGGCACAACTCGATCGGTTCATGCTCCGTGTCAGCGTCGGTTATCCGAACCTCGAAGAGGAGCGGGCGATCCTGTCGCGCTTCGAGCGTGCGAACCCGTTGGCCGATGCCCACGCGGTCACCGATGCTGCCACTCTCCTTGCGCTTCGCCAGATCCGAGCGGAGGTGGTGATCTCCGAGGTCGTGCGCTCTTACCTCCTCGACGTCATCCATGCGACCCGCAGGGACGATCAAATTCTCCTTGGGGCGAGTCCCCGCGCCGCATTGAGTCTGCAGCGGGCGAGTCAGGCCTGGGCGTTGTTGCAGGGACGTGAATACGTCATCCCCGACGACATAAAGACCCTTGCCGTTCCCGTGCTTTCGCACCGGACCATGCTCACCGCACAGGCACGGCTCCAGAACACAACGCAGGAAGCGGCGATCACTGCGCTTTTGCATCGCATCGCCGTGCCGGTGGAGGAGGAGCTCGGGTCGCCCAGCGAGATCGCGAGCAGTTGATGGATGAGCTCGGGCGACAGCGCGAGCGCGGCGAACTCGCGCTGGCGATCGCCTTCCTTGCGATGGTGGGCCTCGGCGCTTGGCTCCATGCAACCCTGCTCACCCTCTTTGGCGCGCTCGGCGCGCTCGGCGCGCTCGTGCTCTACCTCTGGCAGCGCTGCTGTCTGATGCGGCTTACCTACCGACGTGAGGTGACCGCCGAACGGGTTGTCTTTGGCGAGACCATTCTCCTCACGATGGAGATCGTGAATGACAAGATCCTTCCCCTGCCATGGGTTCGCGTGATCGATCTCCTCCCACGAGGGCTCCTCCCCGCCGATCACCCCAGCGCTCAGCCGAAACTACAGATGTTGGGGAGCGGTGCGGCGATCGCCCCCCATCTCATCGCCTCGGTGCACTCCTTCGCGCTTCTCCCCTTCTCTCGGCTCACACGCAGGATCGAACTCCTCGGTGCACGACGTGGGCGCTACCACTTCTCCTCGACCGAGATCACCTCGGGAGATCCGCTCGGCATCCGACCGCGTTCATTTACCGTTGACGCACCACATGTCGTCATCGTCTATCCGAAGCTCCTCACAATCGAGATGCTCTCTCCCCTCTCGCGCACGCCCCTTGGCGATGAGCGAACGCGTCGCAAGTTGCTGGGCGATCCCACCCGGGTCGCCGGGATGCGTCCCTACCGCACCGGTGATCCGCTCCGCCACATCGACTGGCGCGCCACCGCGCGCCGAGCCGAACTTTTAGTACGTGATTTTGAGCCAACTACGACCCTCTCGCTCATCATCTTCCTTGACACGCGTGAGGTGCACGAGGGGTCTGGGGGAATCGAAATGGAGACCCCTGCGGCCGACTGTCCGACCACTGCGCCGAGCGAATTCGCGATCTCGCTCGCCGCATCGATCATCCTCTGGTCAACGACACGCGAGATTCCCACTGGCCTCTATGCAACGGGTCGCTCTGATGAGATGGTGATGGGCGATCGCGCACTCACCGGCGTCCACGCCACCGCCTCATTGCTTGAGCAGCTCGCCGTGCTCGCGCCCGATGCCGAGGCGAACTTTCCTCTCACGCTCGATCGCGGAGCACGATCGCTTGGTGCCGGTACAAGTGCGATCGTCATCTCGCCTCACTTTGACCCCGCCACCGTCGCAGCCATTGCAGGGATGCGGAGACGGTCACCGGTAACGGCTATTCATCTCGCAGGTACCGGGGGGATGCCGCCACCACCCGGATCCGTCGACGACCTCCTGAGCGTGACCTACTCCCCGAACTGGCAGGAGGAGGCCCATGCCCTCCTTCATTAGCCTCCGTCGCCGCCTCGTGCTCATCGCTGGAGAGGCGATCTGGCTCTCGTTGATTCTCTCTGCGATCGCAAACACCTGGCCACGCTTCTCGATGTCAGTACCACTCTGGCCGATGCTTATCAGCGGCGAGTGCGCACTCCTCGTCGCCACCTCCATCAATTCAATCGCCAAGAATTGGCAACGACGGCTCCCACTCGCGACACTTGCCTCGGCGATTCTTATCCTCCTTGGTGCGGGACTCCTCGGCTCGGCCTCCCCTGGCATCTCCTTTCTTCACACCGCATTTCTGCCCTTTGGCGCACCACGCGGTCGAATCTCGTCGATCACCACGTTGGCGTGGCTCGACACGCTCGTTATCGTCATCCGTGCCGGCGTGGTGGCATTTACGAAGGACACCTTTGCCCGGTCGATCCGCTCAGTCGTTGTCGCAAGCATCGCCTACTTTGGGCTCTTTCTCACCATGGCGACGCAGCACAGCGCACGACTCGTGAGCGCGACGCGGGGCATCGAGCCACTCTTTCTTCTCTATTTCCTGACCGCAATCATCTTGTTGCGTCTCTCGCGTGCGAGCGATATCGAGGCAGGTGCAGTGGTTGAGATGAGTGCCTCGGAGGGACTCTCCTGGCGGCTCCTTCTGCTCGCACCGCTCCTTCTCGTCGGGTTCGTCGCGCTCCTCATAACCGCGGCGCTCGGAAGTAAAAGCAGCTCACTCCATCGCGCGATCGCCTCCATCGGACATGCGATTCTCTGGTTCTTTCGCGCAATCTGGAATGGATTCTCCTACCTCATTACCCATATTGCCCTTGGCATCGTGGATGCCATCAGCTTTATCGTCAACCTCTTCGTCCATCGCCACCCTGAGGGAGCGATCACCAGGATCACTCATCAGGCATCTCAGGCAGCGACCAAGGGCAGTACCAAGGCGCCGATCGGCCTCACGGTGGGTCTCATGGTTGCCTTCCTTATTGGTGGAGTGATCGGTATCGCCCTCCTCGCCCGAAATCGTCGGCCCAAGGTGATCGATATGGGGCAACGTGGCGGTG
>CAIMWD010000063.1 GCA_903845085.1 uncultured Acidimicrobiaceae bacterium | reverse complement strand
GACATCGCCAAGCTCAAGACCCTGTGCCGTCTCCGACATATCGGCGACGAGCGAGACCAGTACCTGCAGGGTCTTACCTGCAGAGGAGAGTGCTTCGCGGGGCGAGATGGAGCCATCGGTCTCGATATCGAGAACTAGGCGATCGAAGTCGGTCGACTGTTCGACGCGAGTCGGCTCAACAGAGAACGAGACACGGCGCACCGGCGAGAAGACCGCATCGATCGGTATGACACCGATCGAAGATGAGCGCTTGTTCTTCTCCGAAGAGACATAGCCCTTGCCGCGCTCGATCGTAAGGTCGAGCGCGAGGCGCCCTCCGGCGTTCACGGTGGCGAGACGCAACTCAGGGTTGATCACGGTGAGATCAGAGGTGAGCTTCAGGTCCGCTGCGGTAACCGCTGCGGGTCCGGCGACAT
This sequence comes from uncultured Acidimicrobiaceae bacterium, assembly GCA_903845085.1. Lineage (GTDB taxonomy): Bacteria > Actinomycetota > Acidimicrobiia > Acidimicrobiales > Bog-793 > CAIVND01. The sequence continues at coordinate 14,014 of CAIMWD010000063.1, read as the reverse complement.
CCAAACGGATCGTCACTGGTTCCTCTGCTGTGCTCGTGATCACAAGGTCCTTAATGTTCAAGACGATGTCGGCGATGTCCTCTTTGACGCCAGGCACGAAGGTGAACTCGTGCAGCGCCTCATCGAAGCGCACCTGAGTTACTGCTGCGCCAGGAATGGACGACAAGAGAGTGCGGCGCAACGAGTTGCCGAGCGTGTGGCCGAACCCGGGGTCGAGTGGTCCGACAGCAAAGCGCTGCCGGGAACCATTCTCCTCGTCGATCGACTCGACGGTTGGTCGCTGAATGATGAGCATCTAGGTGGCTCCTATAAAGACGTGGTCGGAGGGACTTACTTCGAGTACAGCTCGACGATGAGCTGCTCCCGAACTTGGGTATCGATCTGCTCGCGCTCAGGAAGTGCACGCACCTTGATGGCGTTGCCGCTGTCCTCACTCTCGAGCCATCCCGGAATGGGGCGGTCGATGGTGTCGAGGTTCTGTCGGATCGTGATGATCTCAAGCGACTTGGCAGCGAGACTCACCACATCACCGATACGGAGTCGGTAGGAGGGGATGGTGACGCGCTTGCCGTTGACAAGGATGTGACCGTGCGAGACGAGCTGGCGAGACTGCGTACGGCTGGTTCCAAACTTTGCGCGGAAGGTCACGTTGTCAAGGCGCAGCTCGAGCATGCGGAGAAGGTTCTCACCGGTGATACCGCTTTGGCGGTTCGCCTCCTCGTACATGTTACGGAACTGCCGCTCCAACACGCCGTAAATACGACGCGCCTTCTGCTTCTCGCGTAGCTGCGTCTGGTACTCAGATCCCTGACGCATGCGGTCGCGGCCGTGATCCCCTGGGGGGAACGGACGACGCTCGATTGCGCACTTGGGGCTTTCGCACTTCGCGCCCTTCAAGAACAGCTTTACCTTCTCTCGGCGGCACAGACGGCACGCCGGACCCGTGTAGCGAGCCATGATTCTCCTTTCGCCTCGCTATACACGACGCCGTTTTTTAGGACGGCAGCCGTTGTGCGGGATAGGTGTGACATCTTTAATTCCAGTGACCTCGATACCAGCAGCGGCGATCGAGCGAATGGCGGTCTCACGACCGGAGCCCGGTCCGCGAACCAACACGTCAACACGGCGTACACCGTGCTCCATGGCACGCTGCGCGCACTGCTCCGCTGCCATCTGCGCAGCATAAGGGGTTGACTTACGCGAGCCCTTAAAGCCAACGTTGCCAGCCGAGGCCCACGCGAGGACGTTGCCCTCCGTGTCAGTGATCGAAACGATGGTGTTGTTAAACGAGCTCTTGATGTGCGCGACGCCACTCGTAACATTTTTCCGCTCGCGGCGACGTGGTCGACGCCCTCCGGGCTTGGTGGTCTTCGCCATTACTTCTTGACCTTCTTCTTTCCGGCAACGGTCTTCTTCGGTCCCTTACGGGTGCGAGCGTTGGTGTGCGTGCGCTGTCCATGTACCGGGAGGCCACGACGGTGGCGGATCCCCTGGTAGGAGCCGATCTCCATCTTGCGCTTGATATCCTGCGCGACGTCACGACGGAGGTCACCCTCCACCTTTAGGTTCACATCGATGTAACCACGAAGGCGGGCCACCTCCTCCTCGGTGAGGTCGCGCACGCGAGTGTCGACACTGACATCGGCCTCTGCACAGATCTTCTGCGCGGTCGAAAGTCCAATCCCGTAGATATAGGTGAGAGCGATCTCGAGCCGCTTCTCACGCGGGATGTCAACTCCGGAGATACGTGCCATGAACTAACCCTGCCTTTGCTTGTGACGAGGGTTCTCGCAGATCACCATCACGCGCCCATGGCGGCGGATGACCTTGCACTTCTCGCACATCGTCTTCACACTCGGATGAACCTTCACAACCGTCCCTCTCCGTAGCCCACTACGAAACCTTGTCTCAACGTCTTGTCTCCACACCTGCCACGAGCAGCTCGCCCGCGATGAAACCTCTGCGCCTTACTTATACCGATAGGTGATGCGTCCGCGGGTGAGGTCGTAGGGGGTGATCTCTACCTGCACCTTGTCGCCGGGAAGGATTCGGATGCGGTGCATACGCATCTTCCCCGATGAGTGAGCGAGCACCTTGTGGCCATTTTCGAGTTCCACACGGAACATCGCATTCGGCAACGGCTCTACCACGGTGCCCTCCAGCACAATCGCGTCTTCCTTCGGCTTAGTCAGGTCGTTCTCCTCAATCTCGTCTTTCGTGAGACGGCGGTATGCCCTCTCAACGCCCCTTGTAACTCGATTCCGCAGATGAATCCACCGCAAACCACGCGGTTCTCCCCGTGCCCGAAGGCTCCAAGAGAGGGCAGGGAGTACCCTGCCACATCTGAGGCGAGGGTCTAGCCTACCAGCTCCAGCCGGGGTGCGTCACGGGAGGGTGAGTACCTCCGGTCCATCCTCGGTGATCGCGATCGAATGCTCAAAATGAGCGCTCAGAAGGCCATCTTTGGTCATCACGCTCCATCCGTCATCAAGCTCGATGGTGTCGGGCTCGCCGACATTTACCATTGGCTCGATCGCGTATACATTCCCTACTTTGAGCTTGGGTCCAGGTGTTCCCGGCCAATAGTTGGGAACCTGGGGCTCCTCGTGCATCGCGGTGCCGATCGCATGGCCCACATACTTGCGGACGACGGAGAATCCGGCCGCCTCGGCCACCCGCTGGACCTCTCGGCCGATGTCGTGGAGGCGGTTTCCGACGCGCATGACCTCTATACCTGCCCAAAGCGACGCCTCGGTGACCTCAAGCAGCCGTCGGGCCTCCTTCGAGATCTCCCCTACCGGTGCGGTATAGGCGGCGTCGCCGTGGTAACCCTCGATTATTGCGCCACAGTCGACTGAGATGATGTCACCCTCGTGGAGCACACAATTCTTGCTGGGGATTCCGTGGACGATCATGTCATTAGGTGAGGTGCAGATAGTCGCAGGGAAGCCGTGGTAGTTCAGAAAATTCGAACGTGCACCCCGCTCGTGAATGACGGCGCGAGCAACCTTATCGAGGTCGTCCGTAGTGATCCCCGGCCTGATAGCAGCGCGCGTCTTCTCGATCATCTCTGCGACCACCCGTCCGGCACGACGCATCTTTTCGATCTCTTGGGGGTTACGGATCATGCTTCGCCAGTCTCGTTCGCAAGACGACGGGTCAATAGTTCAGCGAGTGCTCTTGAAAAGACCTCGTCAGGGGAGAGTGCGGCATCCACCCGGATGAGCTTACCGAGCGCCTCGTATCGATCGACAAGTGGCGCGGTCATCGCCTCGTAGTCGTCGAGTCGCCGCCGGATCATCTCTTCGCGGTCATCGTCACGCTGCACCACCGGACTACCGCACAGATCACAATTCCATGGACTCTTTGGTGGCGATTTCAGTGAATAGATGGCCCCACAGTTCGGGTTTGAGCAGACCCGACGCGATGCCAGACGGGCGACTACTACTTCGGTTGAAACCTCGAGATCGATGACGGCGTCCACTCCCTCGGGCGCGAGCGTCGCATCAAGGAGATCGGCTTGGTGAACCGTGCGGGGAAAGCCATCAAAGAGAAACCCACGCTCTCGGAGCGACTCGCGCACGAAGAGCTCATCAACGATCTCCATCACGAGGTCGTCCGGAACGAGCTGTCCCGACTCCATGAACGCCTTCGCACGGATCCCCCGCTCGCTCGACTCTGCAACGGCGGCACGGAACGCATCACCGGTCGAGATATGCGGGACCCCAAAATGCTGCGCAAACTGCACACAGAGAGTGCCTTTTCCGGAACCTTGCTTACCAATGATCAACAGCCGAAGGCCACGCATCACTGGGTCAGGAAGCCCTCATAGTTGCGCATGGTGAGCTGAGAGTCGATCTGCTTGTTTGTCTCAAGAGAGACACCGACACTGATGAGCAGAGTGGTTCCAAAGAACGGAATCGAGGTGATGTGCCATGCAGCAAGAATCAACGAGGGCACCAGAGCGACCGCAGCGAGAAAGAGTGCTCCCGGCAGAGTGATCCTGTTCAAGATCCCCGAGAGATAGCGCTGGGTCGGAGCACCAGGACGTATGCCAGGGATGTAGCCACCCTGCTTACGAATCTGATCCGCCTGCTGAAAGGGATCGAAGCTCACCTGCACATAGAAGAAGGTGAACAAGATGATGAATACGCCATAGAGGATGAGGTACACGCTGCCGGTTGGGCTCAACAGATTGTTCTGTACCCAGTTGTGCAGACCCTTCCATGGCAACACGGTCGAGATGAGAACCGGGATGTACAGAAGCGAGCTAGCGAAGATGATCGGGATCACGCCGGCCTGGTTGACCTTGAGCGGGATATAGGTGCTCTGTCCGCCGTACATACGACGACCCTGCACTCGCCGAGCAAAGGTCACCGGGATGCGGCGCTGTCCAAGCTCGACATAGACGATGGCGACGAGGAGGAGGATGCAGACTGCGAGGATGATCACCAGACCAGCCCAGTGCTTGTCTGCCTTAATGATGTCAACGTCGAGGGGCAACGTGGCGACGACATTCGAGAAGATGATGATCGACATTCCCTGACCGATGCCACGCTGGGTGATGAGTTCGCCGAGCCACATCACGAAAGCGGTCCCAGCGGTAAAGGTCAAGATGATGAAGAGCACGTGCAAAACCGTGAAATCAGGGATCAAGTTGTACGTCGACGATGAGCTCCCCGAGAGCAGCTGGCCCGAGTGCAACAGGAAGACCAGTCCCGATGACTGCATCAACGCCAGCGCAATTGTGAGATAGCGGGTCGTCTGAGTGAGCTTGCGCTGCCCCACAGCTCCCTGCTCCTGCCACTCCGCAAATTTTGGAATCACCGTGCCGAGCAACTGCACGATGATCGAGGAGGTGATGTAGGGCATGATGCCCAGACCGAGCACTGCAGCACGCGCGAGCGCTCCACCCGAGAAGAGGTCAAAGAACCCCAACAGCCCGGAGCTCTTGGAGGCGTTAGTGATCGACTGAATCGCCGAGTATGAGACACCGGGTACAGGGATGTTCGCACCCAGCTGATAGATCGCGATGATCAACAGGGTGAAGAGCACCTTGTTTCGGAGATCCGCGACCTTTGCAATGTTCTTCAGACTCGAGAGCATCTCAATCCTTTATCGGTCCACGAGAACGAGGTGTCCCCATCACAATGGATGAGTGACACCTCGTTGACAGGGATCTAGCGGTTGGCGAGTGCGTTGCCCTTGACAGGCGGACGACGATCTCCCCATGGTGCAGGCACAACGGTGACGGAGCCACCGGCGGCGATTATGGCCTCACGAGCACTCTTAGAGAAGGCGTGCGCGCTCACGGTGACCGCGCGCGAGATCTCGCCACGGCCAAGCACCTTCACCAGGCCCTTGTGAGGAACAACACCCTTGGCCTTCAAGGACTCCACATCGACGGTGCTCTCCTCGAGCTCGTTCAACGTGTCCAAGTTAATGACGTTGTACTCAACTCGGAAGGGGTTCGCAAAACCGCGAAGCTTTGGAATTCGCTGGGTCAGCGGAAGCTGGCCACCCTCGAAACCAGGACGAACGGTGTTGCGAGCGTGCTGACCCTTGGTACCACGGCCTGCAGTCTTACCACCCTTACCACCGGTACCACGGCCCACACGACGACGGGCATGCTTTGATCCTGGGGCGGGAGCGAGATCATGGAGTTCCATTACTTGCTCGCCTCCTTCCTCTCTGCGATCGTCGCGGCAACAACCGAGACGAGGTGTGGGACGCGCGCGATCATGCCGCGAATCTCGGGACGGTTCGGCAGCACATTTGACTGGCCGATCTTGCGAAGACCAAGTGCTCGGAGGGTGCCGCGATGCTTTGGCTTTACGCCGATATTCGACTTCACCTGCGTCACGAGGAGGGCCTCGGCGTCCTTGAGTTCTGCGGGCGTGCTCATGAGCGCGACTCCGCGGCCTGTGCGCGACGACGCTCGTTGTAGGCGCGCAGCACGCCACCCGGGACAGCGTCCTCAGGAGCGATACCACGCAACTTTGCGATCTCATCGGGACGCACGAGTGACTTCAGTCCCGCCATCGTCGCGTGCGCCACATTGATCGCATTGGAGGTTCCCAGCGACTTCGCGATGATGTCGTGGATTCCCGCCATCTCCAAGATGGCACGAGCTGCACCACCGGCGATAACTCCGGTACCAGGCGCTGCCGGCTTCAACATGATTCGACCAGCTCCAGCGCGACCAAGGGTGGGGTGCGTGATAGTCGAGCCCGCCAAGGGCACATCGATCATCGATTTCTTGGCCTCTTCGATGCCTTTTTGCACCGCGAGACCGGCCTCCTTCGCCTTGCCATAGCCAAGACCAACGCGACCGTTGCCGTCACCGACAACCATGAGCGCGGTGAAGGAGAACCGACGTCCACCCTTCACAACTTTGGAGACGCGGTTGACCTTGATCGTCCGCTCTTCATACAACTGCTCTTGGGCCATCTCAGAACTCCAGTCCAGCTTCGCGGGCTGCATCAGCGAGTGCAGCAACCCGTCCGTGATAACGCGAGGCACCGCGATCGAAGACGACCGTGGTAACACCACGGTCCTTCGCGCGCTCAGCCACGAGACGACCGACCTCGGACGCCGCGGCGATATTGCCCGTTGCCGAGGTACGCAGCGTTGACTCGACGGTCGAGGCCGCTGCAATGGTGTGACCCGCGACATCATCGATTACCTGCGCGACGATGTGGCGGTTCGACCGGAAGACTGCGAGACGCGGGCGCTCAGCGGTGCCGGCGACCTTACCGCGGACGCGCGCATGACGACGCTTGCGCAGCTTGTGGGTACGTGACTCTTGTGACATGAGCTACTTGCCAGCCTTTCCAGCCTTGCGGAGGACGACCTCGCCCGCATAGCGCACACCCTTGCCCTTATAGGGCTCTGGCTTGCGCAACTTACGGATGTCTGCCGCTACCTGACCGACCTTCTCCTTGTCGATGCCACGCACCGTGATGCGCGTCGGCGCCGGCACGTCAAAGGTGATGCCCTCGGGGGCGTTCACGATCACCGGGTGAGAGAAGCCAAGCGCGAGTTCGAGCGAGGCATCGCCCTTTGGCACTGCACGGTAACCAACACCGATGATCTCAAGATCTTTCGTAAAGCCATCGGTGACACCGATAACCATGTTCGAGATAAGCGTCCGGGTGAGACCGTGCAATGCACGACTCTGACGCTCGTCATCGGGACGCTCCACAAGGATCGTCGAACTCTCCTCATCACGGCGGACGGTGACCCGCTCAGGAAGGGTCCTCGAGAGGGTGCCCTTCGGACCCTTCACGGTGACGTCACGTTCGATGAGATTGAACTCCACGCCACTTGGCAGCGGAATTGGTGTGCGGCCAATGCGCGACATCAGTTCACCTCCACTACTGCAATGCGGGCTGTGTTACCAGACATAACAGAGCACCTCGCCACCAACTTTGTTCTTGCGTGCCTCACGGTCGGTCATCAGCCCCCGGCTCGTAGAGAGCACGGCGACACCCATTCCACCGAGAACCCGTGGCAGGCGGTCAGCGCGTGCGTACACGCGAAGACCAGGCGTGGAGACACGCTTGATGCCTGAGATCGCGCGGTTGCGCTCGGCCGAGTACTTCATCTGAATCTCCAACACGTGCCCGGGAGCATCCGGTGCGGTCGTGGTCGTAAAACCGGAGATGTAACCCTCGCGCTCGAGGATCGAGGCGAGAGAGGTCTTGAGCTTGGAACCGGGCATCTTCACCGTGTCGTGCATCGCAACGTTGGCGTTGCGCAATCGGGTCAGCATGTCCGCGATGGGATCCGTCATTGTCATTTCTCGATCCCTCCTTACCAGCTGGCCTTGGTGACGCCGGGAATCTCACCTGCGTGAACAAGCTCACGCAGACAGATACGGCACAATCCAAACTGACGAAATACTGCACGTGGGCGCCCGCAGCGGCGACAACGTGTATAGCCACGCACCTTGAACTTCGGCGTGCGCTGCTGCTTCTCGATAAGTGCTTTCTTGGCCACTGTCCTTACCCTTCACGCCTAAACGGGAAACCAAAGGCATCCAAAAGGATCTTGCCTTGGGCGTCGTTGCGAGCCGTCGTCACGATGGTGATATCCATTCCACGCGTGGCGTCGATCTTGTCGTATTCAATCTCTGGGAAGATGAGCTGTTCCGTCACACCAAAGGTGTAGTTGCCATGTCCATCAAAGGACTTAGGCGACAGACCTCGGAAGTCACGGATACGAGGAATCGCGATGGAGATGAGACGGTCGAAGAACTCCCACATCCGATCGCCGCGAAGCGTCACCATCGTGCCGATGGCATTTCCCTCGCGCAGCTTGAAACCAGCCACCGACTTGCGCGCCGTCGTCACCACTGGCTTCTGGCCAGTGATGATGCCGAGGTCGCGAACCGCACCATCAAGCAGCGACTGCTGCTGCGTGGCACGACCTACACCGATGTTGATAACAATCTTGGTGAGATTGGGAACCTCCATGATGTTCTTGAGGCCCAGTTCAGCCTTCAATTGATCACGGACCTCAGACTCGTATCTCGTCTTGAGACGCGGACGCTCTACCGTCGAGGTAGTCATAGGTCACCTCCACACTTTGCGCAGACACGGCGCTTCTCGCCCTTGTCATCGAACTCGTAACGCACACGGGTAGCGCCGTCCTTGGAGCAGATCAATGCGACCTTCGATGCCGGAAGTGGCATGTCCTTGTCGATGATGCCGCCCTGAACGGTCGTTCCCTGTGCCCGGGTGTGGCGCTTGGCGATATTGACGCCGGCAACCAGCACCTTGTTCGCCTTGGGAAGAACGCGGATGACCTCGCCGGTCTTGCCACGATCCTTGCCTGAGAGCACCTGTACCTGATCACCCTTTTTGATCTTCACTCAGATCACCTCCGGTGCAAGACTGACGATACGCATGAAGCGCTTATCACGAAGCTCGCGACCCACTGGACCGAAGATGCGAGTTCCACGAGGCTGAAGCGCCTCAGTGATCAAGACAGCAGCGTTCTCGTCAAAACGGATATAGCTACCATCTGGGCGACGCTTCTCCTTCTTGGTGCGAACGACGACGCAGCGAACTACGTCACCCTTCTTCACCGCTGCACCCGGAGTTGCATCCTTCACCGTGGCGATAAAGACATCACCGATGCTCGCGTAACGGCGACGCGATCCACCGAGGACCTTGATGCAGAGCACCTCTTTGGCACCAGAGTTATCGGCAACCTTGAGTCGTGATTCCTGCTGAATCATCGTGCACGCTCCAAAATTTCGAGGAGTCGCCAGCGCTTGAGCTTCGACAACGGGCGCGTCTCCTGGACGCGCACGCGGTCTCCGACCGACGCCTGATTCTCTTCGTCATGTACGTAGAGACGCTTCGTGCGCTGCACCGTCTTGGAATAACGGGCGTGGCGCACGCGGTCTACTACGGCCACAACTGCGGTCTTATTCATGCCACTAGAGACGACGGTGCCCTCGCGGACCTTACGCCCGTTCTCGCGCTCCGTTGGCGTTACGGCTGTGTTCTCGGCCATCACTTCTCCTCCGAAGCGTTCTTCTTAGTGCGATCCGTTCCCGCAGCGGCGAGGGCTGTGCTCTCGCCAAGGAGGGTGAGAATGCGCGCGATCTCCCGACGTACCTCGGTGATCCGTGAAATATTGTCCAGACGCCCAGTGGCGAGTTGAAAACGCAGGTTAAACAGCTCCTTGCGCGACTCAACGAGTCGAGTGTTCAGCTCCTGGGTGTCGTGCTCACGAAGTTCGGCTGCCTTTGTCATCAGCTCTGTCCCTCTGTGGAGTTCAATCCGTGACGGACCACAAAGCGGGCCTTCATCGGAAGCTTCTGGATCGCGCGGTTCATCGCTGCGCGGGCGAGCTCCTCATCGACTCCTGCGAGCTCGAAGAGGATGCGACCTGGCTTGACCACTGCCACCCAAAGCTCGGGGTTTCCCTTACCAGAGCCCATTCGGGTCTCCGCCGGCTTCTTGGTCACTGGCTTGTCCGGGAAGACCCGGATCCACACCTTGCCGCCACGACGTACATGTCGGGTCATCGCGATACGCGCTGCCTCGATCTGACGTGCCGTCACCCATGCGGGCTCCAGCGCCTGGATTCCGTAGTCTCCAAAATCGATGTTCTCGCCACCCTTGGTGGCACCGGTCATACGCCCACGGTGATGCTTGCGGTGCGCAACCTTCTTCGGCATCAACATCTCAATCCACATCCTTTCGGAAGTGAGGAGCCTCGTGATGTTGCTCGCGGGTGCGGCGCTCGATCTCCTCCTCCTCAGAGAGGAGACGCTCGAGGGCGTCATCTGCGGGTGGAGTCACGGGGATGATGGGCGAAATATCCTCAACCTCGCCGATCGACTCGGTAAGCGAACCCGCCTCAACCATCACACCGGGATCGCCGAGCTCCGGGCGACGACGCCCTCCACCTGCGGAGATAATGCGACGAGGACGTGGTGCACCATCGCCCTCACCTGCGGGAAGCGACACCTCGCGGGTGCGCTCCTCGGTGTTGGCCTTGTACGGCAAGATGTCGCCCTTGTAGATCCACACCTTGATGCCGACGCGACCAGTGGAGGTACGCGCCTCGCGGAAGCCGTAGTCGATGTCGGCGCGGAGGGTGTGCAGTGGGACGCGACCCTCGCGGTAAGACTCACGACGCGCCATCTCAGAGCCACCCAAACGACCGGAGCACTGCACGCGAACGCCCAAGCCACCGGCCTTCTGAACGGTCTGAATTGCACGCTTCATCGCGCGGCGGAAGCTGATTCGACGTGCCAGCTGGTCGGCGATGCCCTGAGCGATCAGCGCGGCATCGAGCTCTGGCTGCTTGATCTCTTGGATGTTGAGCTGAATATTGGCGTTCTTGGTAAGACGCGCGAGGTACTTGCGGAGACGATCCGCCTCGGCACCACGGCGACCGATCACAATTCCAGGACGTGCAGTATGCACGTCAACACGGAGACGGTCGCGGGTGCGCTCGATCTCAATACGGCTGACCGCCGCAGCCTCCAACTGACTCATCAGGTAGTCGCGGATCTTCCAGTCCTCAATCACCGTGTCCTGATAATTGCGGTCATCGAACCAACGCGACTTCCAGTCAGTGGTGACTCCGAGTCGGAATCCGTAGGGATTGACCTTCTGGCCCATTTAGTTGCCCTCTTCCTCGGTGATTTCGGCGTCGGTCTCCTCCGCGGTGACCTCACCCTCGGCCTCTTCAGAGGCGCCGACGTCAGTGGCAACGGCGTCGGTCTCAACGGCCTCGTTCTCCAAAACCTCTGGCGTCTCTACACTCTCGTTCAACTCATCGACGATGGCGTCAGCGTCAAAGGATGAGATCGCCTCGGCGGCAGCGACCGCATCGGACGCCTGATTGCGTCCACGGCGCGCACCCGCTACACGACGAGCGCGAAGCTCTGCCTGATTCGCTGCAACTCGGGCGCGACGGCGAACGATCTGTTCCTCTGGCATCACCGACAGGATCAGCGTGATGTGACAGGAACGCTTGCGGATACGCGTTGCACGACCACGGGCACGAGGCCGCCAACGCTTGAGCGTGGCACCCTCATCCGCATAGGCGGTGGCGATATACATCTCGCTCGCGAGCAGGCCCTCATTGTGCTCTGCGTTGGCCGCGGCGCTCCGAAGAAGCTTGAGCACGACGGGTGCGGCTGCGCGATCGGTGTACTCAAGGATCTCCGCTGCACGCTCAAACTCCATGCCACGAACGAGATCGAGGACCTCACGGACCTTGTAGCTCGACATGTTGCAGTGACGCAGTACCGCACGCGTCCCAGGACGCTCGTTGGTCTTGGTAGCCATTTAGCGCCTCGCCGATCGCTCTTGGCCGGCGTGAAACCGGAAGGTACGGGTAGGGGCAAACTCGCCCAACTTGTGTCCAACCATCGACTCGGTGATATAAACCGGCACATGCTTGCGACCATCGTGTACAGCGATGGTGTGACCCACCATGTCCGGAATGATCGTGGAGCGACGTGACCAGGTCTTGATTACGCGCTTCTCGTTTGCCTCGTTCTGTGCGTCGACCTTCTTCAAGAGATGGTCGTCGACGAACGGGCCCTTCTTCAAACTGCGTGGCATACGATCCTCGCTCGGCTGACTTAGCGCCGTGCGCCGCGTGTGCGACGACGACGGACAATAAGTTGATTCGACTGCTTCTTACGTGACCGCGTACGGCCTTCGGGCTTACCCCAAGGAGAGACTGGGTGACGTCCACCCGAGGTCTTGCCCTCTCCACCACCGAGGGGGTGGTCCACCGGGTTCATTGCCACACCACGTGACTGCGGGCGGACGCCCTTCCAACGGTTACGTCCGGCCTTGCCGATCGAGATCAGCTCTGCCTCAGCGTTACCGATCTCACCGATAGTTGCACGGCAGTCAATTGGCACGCGGCGCATCTCTGTGGAGGGAAGACGAAGCGTCGCGTAGACGCCCTCCTTGGCAACCAGCTGCACACTCATTCCGGCGGCGCGGGCGATCTTTCCGCCACCGCCAGGACGGAGCTCCACATTATGGATCACCGTACCAACGGGGATAAACCGCATCGGCAGAGCGTTACCTGGCTTGATATCGGCACCCTTGCCGGACTCAATGCGGTCACCAACGGAGATGCCCTTCGGGGCAAGGATGTAACGCTTCTCACCATCGGCGTAGTGCAGCAAAGCAATGCGCGCGTTACGGTTCGGGTCGTACTCAATGGCGGCAACCTTTGCAGGGATGCCATCCTTCTCGTTACGCCAAAAATCGATGATGCGGTATTGACGCTTGTGACCGCCACCACGGTGACGGGAGGTCTTGCGTCCATAGCTGTTACGGCCACCCGATTTCGGGAGCGGCTTTACCAACGTACGCTCGGGGTAACTCTTGGTGATCTCCGAAAAATCAGAGACCGACTGGAACCGACGTCCGGGACTGGTCGGCTTGCGCTTACGCACTGCCATCGTTCGCTCTCCTAGCTCTCGAACAGCTCAATACGGTCTTCGCCCTTAAGGCGAACGATCGCACGCTTCGTGTCGGGCCGCTGACCAAAGGTCGGTGCGCGGCGGTTCCGCTTGCGCTTTCCCTTGCGGTTCATCGTGTTGATGCTGGCCACACGGACATTAAAGGTTGACTCAACGGCCTCGCGGATCTCCACCTTCGAGGCACGGGGGTCGACGATGAAGACGTAGGCACCCTCATCCATCAGGGCGTAGGACTTCTCAGAGATCACGGGCTTGAGCAAGACGTTACGTTCTGACATCAGGCCTCCTTCGACTTAGGAAGCGTGGCATCAGAGAAGACCACGACGTCGGCGTTGAGCACCTCATAGGCGCTGAGCTGATCTGCACCCAAGGTCTTCACGTTGGGAAGGTTGGCGAAGGACTTGCGCGCAAGATCGTCCTCACGACCCACGACGACAAGAACTTTGCCCTCCGCCTCGAGCGCACGAAGCACGGAGATCGCGACCTTGGTCTTTGGTTCGGCGAAGCTGTATGCGTCCACGAGACGAAGCGAGCCATTACGGGCATGGTCAGAGAGCACGCAGCGAAGCGCCTGCTGGATCATCTTCTTCGGGGTCTTCTGCTCGTACGAACGAGGCTTTGGTCCAAGCGCGACACCACCACTGCGATAGTGCGGTGCGGAGATGGTTCCCTGACGGGCGTTACCGGTACCCTTTTGGCGATATGGCTTTGCGCCACCACCAGCAACCTCAGAGCGCGTCTTGGTGCTCTGCGTACCCGCGCGGAGACCGGCAAGGTACGCCGTCACCACCTGGTGCACGAGCGGAATGTTGACAGGAATTGAGAAGATCTGCGGATCGAGAGTGACCTTCGAGAGAACCTTGCCCTCAAGGGAACGACGCTCAATCTCCACCGGTGCGAGTGCGGTATCTGTTGTCATCACTTACCACCCTTGATCGCACCACGGATAACCACCATGCCACCACGAGGGCCGGGAACTGCACCCTTCACGAGGATGATCTCGCGCTCTGGATCGGCAGCGACAACCTCGAGGTT
>CAIMWD010000062.1 GCA_903845085.1 uncultured Acidimicrobiaceae bacterium | reverse complement strand
GGAGAAAATCGCCGGCAACGATCGCGAGGAGGTTTCCCCACTTGGCGTTCACACTGATGACGTTGCGACGAAGCTCGGCCTCATCCATGACATCGTCGTGATAGAGCGAGGCGAGGTGCACAAGCTCGACGGATACCGCACCGAGGATCGTCGCCTCGGTGATTGGGGCGCCAGTAAATGAGGCGGCCGCCAGAGCGAGGCGGGGACGGAGCCGCTTGCCTCCGGCATCGATCAGATGAGTGGCGATCTCATCGAGGAAGGGGTCGTCGCGCACGACGACGCTCCGTAGGCGTTCCTCGAGCTTGAGGATCTCCTCCTCGGAGAGGCTGATCGCAAGTGTGGCCAATGTTTTCACTGCCATCACGATAGGCCAAGTGGAGCCGCTCCCCGCCAGAAGGGTTATTTGAGCTGCGATCAACACCTCAAAAAGCCTATTTCGGCACTAGCGTGGGGGGCGAGCAGGAGTGCTCTTGGTCGCCGGTAGAATCGCCACTACCACGACAAACGTAAGGGAGTCGAAGTTGTTCGAGCGTTTTACTGATCGAGCCCGCAGAGTACTGGTTTTGGCCCAGGAAGAGGCACGCCTGCTCAACCACAGCTTCATCGGTACCGAGCACATCCTCTTGGGGCTTATCCATGAGGGAGAGGGACTTGCCGCAAAGGCGCTAGAGGCGCTGGGCATCTCGCTGGAGGCCGTGCGCGAGAAGGTGGAGGAGACCATCGGACCCGCTGGCTCCGCGCCAACGGGATCGCCACCCTTTACCCCCCGCGCGAAGAAGGTGTTGGAGCTCTCGCTCCGCGAGGCACTCCAACTCGGGCACAACTACATCGGCACTGAGCACATGCTGCTTGGACTCGTCCGCGAGGGCGAGGGCGTCGCCGCGCAGGTACTCCAGAGCCTTGGCGCGGATCTTCCCCGTGTGCGTCAGCAGGTCATTCAGCTCCTCTCTGGCTATCAGGGCCGAGAAGGTGCAGGCGTTGGTGCAGGACCGGGCGAGACCTCGGCTCCCGCAGGCTCGCCGGTGCTCGACCAGTTCGGTCGTAACCTCACCCAACTCGCCCGTGAGCACAAGCTCGATCCGGTCATCGGCCGTGATCGCGAGATGGAGCGCCTCATGCAGGTGCTCTCTCGCCGAACCAAGAACAACCCGGTGCTGATCGGTGAGCCAGGTGTCGGTAAGACCGCGATCGTCGAGGGTCTCGCACAGAAGATTGTCGGTAACGACGTCCCGGACACTCTGCACGGAAAGCAGCTCTATACGCTCGACCTCGGTGCACTCGTCGCCGGATCGCGCTATCGCGGTGACTTCGAGGAACGCCTCAAGAAGGTACTGAAGGAGATCAAGAGCCGTGGCGACACGATCTTGTTCATCGATGAGATCCACACCCTTGTCGGCGCGGGCGCCGCAGAGGGTGCGATCGACGCCGCATCCATCTTGAAGCCGATGTTGGCGCGTGGCGAGCTGCAGACGATCGGTGCGACGACGCTCGATGAGTATCGCAAGCACCTGGAGAAGGACGCCGCCCTTGAGCGCCGCTTCCAGCCCGTCAAGGTCGAGGAGCCGACGCTCGCGCACACGATCGAGATCTTGAAGGGTCTTCGCGACCGCTACGAGCAGCACCACCAGGTGACCATCACCGATCAGGCGCTCGTCGCCGCAGCCAACCTTGCCGATCGTTACATCTCCGATCGTTTCCTCCCGGACAAGGCGATCGACCTGATCGACGAGGCGGGTAGCCGGCTTCGCATCCGTCGCATGGCGACACCACCCGAGTACCGCCAGATCGAAGAGGATCTCATCCGCATCCGCGGCGAGAAGGAGATCGCCCTTGAGAAGGGCAACATGGCGCAGGCGAAGGAACTTGCCGACAAAGAGCAGGGCCTCTTGGAGCGAAAGACTGCGATGGAGAATCACTGGCGCGCAGAGGGCATCGAGCTCTTTGACATCGTCGATGAGGACGTCATCGCAGAGGTGCTCGCGAACTGGACCGGCATCCCGGTCTACAAGCTGACCGAGGAGGAGACGGCCAAGCTGCTCCGCATGGAGGACGAGCTGCACAAGCGGATCATCGGCCAAGATGATGCGATCAGCGCGCTCTCGCGTGCGATCCGTCGTACGCGCGCAGGTCTGAAGGATCCCAAGCGTCCCTCGGGTTCCTTCATCTTCCTCGGGCCGACCGGTGTCGGTAAGACCGAACTTGCGAAGACGCTCGCCGAGCTGCTCTTTGGTGACGAGGACTCGCTCATCCAGCTCGACATGAGTGAGTACATGGAGAAGCACACGATCTCGCGTCTCGTTGGATCGCCCCCTGGATATGTCGGATACGACGAGGGTGGGCAGCTCACTGAGGCCGTGCGTCGCAAGCCCTTCTCCGTTGTGCTCTTCGACGAGGTCGAGAAGGCGCACCCGGATATCTTCAACACCCTGTTGCAGATCCTCGAGGACGGCCGTCTCACTGACGCGCAGGGTCGCTCGGTGGACTTTAAGAACACCGTGTTGATCATGACCTCGAACCTCGGTACCGCCGATCTTCGCAAGGCCGGTATCGGCTTCTCGAAGTCCGACGAGGCAGTGACGCACGAACGGATGAAGATCAAGGTGAATGAGGCGCTGAAGAACCACTTCCGCCCCGAATTCTTGAACCGCATCGACGAGGTCATCGTCTTTCACGAGCTTCAGCTCGACGAGGTTGTACAGATCGTCGATCTCCTCATGCGTCGCGTCTCCTCACAGCTTGAGGTTCAGGGGATCACCTTGGAGCTCACGCAGGCGGCGAAGGAGTACTGCGCAAAGCATGGCTACGACCCAGCACTTGGTGCTCGGCCGCTGCGTCGTGCAATCCAGCAGCTCATCGAGGACCCCCTCTCCGAGAAGATCCTTTGGAAGGAGTTCCGGGTCGGCGAGAAGATCATCGTCGATGTGGAGAACGAGGCGATCGTCTTTCGCTCGGTAGAGGGCTCACCTCCACCAGTAGCGCTCGCAGGGGCTGGCGTCGATAGCTAGTTGAGAAGGGTATGGAGTAAGAGAGAGGAGGGGTGGGCGAGATGCCCACCCCTCCTCTTTTGCTCTGCAACTCGACAATTGTCGCCACACCCCGTATCCACCACGAAGGTGATGACAGAGATCATCACGGGCGTGGAGCTCGGCGGACTCCGGCGGATTCAAGAGCTCGAAACCGTTGGATCGCCACGCCGGACCAGATGAACTCGACGACGCCAAAGGGCCATGCGCCAGAGAGAAATCCGTAGGCACTCGACAGGAGACAGCCAAGGGCAAAGCCGAGGATGTAGCGGGGATGGCGTCGCTCAAGGGCGTACATCGCCATCATGAAACTGACGGCGCAGACCCCATAGATCGTGATGGCCATGCCCATTCCTAGCTGAGCAACAGTCGGTGGGCCAACTGATCGGCCGATACCGCGCGTGAGGTAGCCAGATGTCACGCACTGGGTCTGTTAGAGGCGCAAACTATTTGCTTCCAACCAACCAACGCAACAGCCACCGCGACTGCGACTTTAACTGCAACAGCACAAGGGACCGTTGTGCCACAATCCCGTTGGAAACGATTCAAGCAACGATCGAGGTGGGCGTAACGCGACTACCTCTCAATTTGGTCCTGCCAGGAATACAATCGCCAAAATCTTTACTTCCTGCGGAGTCCTTCGTACTTCCACCAAGGTACAGCTTGGGCATCCTTTGGAGCTGTTGCTGAAGTCTTTGAAGCCTGTCGAAATCGCTCTGTATCGAGCACTCGATGAGTAGCGCCTTCTGATCTTTGTCTCTTTCGGTCCTGCTGCTCTTTGAACTTTTGCCGGTCGAGCCAAAACCGTGCGGCTGCTCCGACCCGATACAGACCGATCATTCCAAAGGCGAATAGAACCCATGTGGTCAATCCGAGCGCGAACGCCCAGCCAGCGACCTGTTGCAAATCGAACGATGCCACGATCGAACACTATCTAAACAAGCCTCCCAGGTCCCACTCTTAAATCGAGGGCCGGTCAAGGCCGACCGAAGCTCGCCCGTGGGCGTGGCCTTGACGGGTCCGGGAAGTCCCCTCGGGAACAGTGGAACATGAGCTGGCACCAGCCAGCTCGTGACCGCCCCACCCCGCCCCACCCCGAATGTCGGGTACTGGTGCAGTTTGAGGCATTAGGTGGGTACTCTTTACCAATGACCGATTTGGCTTGGCCATGGGCTGACCAGCACCCTAAATTGGGATTTCTAATCAGTTCAATTGTGATTCTGTTTGTAGTGATTTCAGCCGTCATCGGATTTCTCACACCAAATACAAATAGCGGTCCAACCACCAGCTGTCACGGGATTACTAATGTCCCAGTGAGTCAAGCCCTCGAAGTATGCGGAAATTCTTGAATATCGGAATTTCAAACTGACCCGCTACCAGATGTCACAGCCTCCCGATAGGGTCATCTGGTGGCCAAGGTACGGGTAATCCATCGCTGTCGCGAATGTGGGGCGACCACACTGCGCTGGGAGGGACGTTGCCCTACCTGTGGCGCATGGAACTCGCTCGAAGAGGAGCTCTCGGAGCGTCAGAGCACCGCATCGAATACCGTGGCGGCTCCGGTCAAGTTGCTCGGTGATGTCGATCCTCATAGTGGCGCGGCGCGTGCCACCGGCGTCGAAGAATTTGATCGCACACTCTCGGGGGGACTGGTCCCCGGTTCGGTGACCCTGCTTGGGGGTGAGCCAGGAATCGGTAAGTCAACGCTCACACTCCAGATCGCTGCGGCCCTCTCAAAGGCCAAACGCCGCGTGCTGATCGCATCCGCTGAGGAGTCCGCCGAACAGATCAGCCGTCGCGCACTCCGACTTGGGGCGAACACGGAATCGATCATCTTGCAGGCCGCCTCATCGCTTCCGGTGGTCATGGAGACGATTACCAAGGAGCGTCCGGAGCTCGTCATCATCGACTCGATCCAAACCATCGCCGATCCCGAACTTTCGGGCTCGGCGGGATCGGTGACACAGGTGCGCGAATGTGCCGCCCAGCTGGTGACGCTGGCAAAGTCGACCGGGACCTCGATCGTCTTGGTTGGTCACGTCACCAAGGAGGGCGCGCTCGCCGGCCCACGGGTGCTTGAACACCTCGTGGACACCGTCTGCGGTTTTGAGGGTGACCGCCACCATGCGCTCCGCATCCTCTCCGTCGTCAAGCATCGTTTTGGACCATCGGGAGAGCTCGGTGTCTTTGAGATGACCGCCGAGGGATTGCGTGGCGTCGCCGACCCCAGCGCACTCTTTCTCGCAGATCGACAGCCGGGAATCGCCGGATCGATCGTCGCGCCGATCCTCGAAGGCCATCGAGCACTACTCGTAGAGATACAGACGTTGGTAACACCGAGCCCCTTTGGGACTCCACGCCGCTCCGCCGAGGGCGTGGCGAGTGGCCGCCTCGCGCTCATCCTTGCGGTGCTCGAGCAGCGTGTCGGGCTCTCGACAGGGAATTTAGATGTCTTTGCCTCGGTTGTTGGCGGGGTGCATATTCAAGAGCCAGGGGCAGATCTCGCGCTTGGTCTCGCACTCGCCTCGGCGCTCTCTGGCGTCCCGATCGACGCGGGCGTCATCGCCTGTGGTGAGGTCGGGCTCGCAGGAGAGATCCGCCAGGTCGTGCACACGGAGCGTCGCCTCGTTGAGGCGAGAAGACGTGGCTTCACCCGCGCGATCGTCCCGGCGACGGCTCCTGAGGGGCCAGAAGGTCTCACGCTCACCCGTGTGCACACCCTCGCCGAGGCGGTGGCCGCGCTGGGACTGTTGCGGCGAGAGCACAAGAGTTAGTCTCCACCTCCTCCGCCGGGGAGTGGACAAAATGCCTGTACAATGGGTAGTCCCCCAAGGCACTCGCCGCCCTTTGCGTGCGGTCATGCCTCGCTGGCATTATTTCGAGAAATCTCCGAGGAGTCACGCGTGTTCAAAGTCGGTGACAAGGTCGTCTACCCCCACCATGGTGCTGCGATCGTGAAGAAGAAGGAGATGCGAGAGGCCTTCGGCGAGAAGAAGGAGTACCTCGTACTCCAGCTTGCCTTCGGTGATCTCACCCTCATGGTTCCAACCGATAAGACCGATGATGTCGGCCTTCGTGAGGTGATCAATGATGAGGAGGTCGAGGAGGTCTTCACGGTGCTACGCGCCAAAGAGGCCCGTATGCCGACCAACTGGTCCCGTCGCTACAAAAACCACCTGGAGATGCTGAAATCTGGCGATGTCTACCAGGTCGCCAATGTGGTCCGGAACCTCTCGCTCCGTCAGAAGAACGCCAATATCTCCGCCGGTGAGAAGCGCATGCTGATCCGTGCCCGTGACATCTTGGTCTCCGAGCTCACCTTTGCGCTCAATGTCGACAAAGACGAGGCTGAAGAGCGTCTGAACGCAGCGCTTCCTTAAGTCGAACGATTATCTCGATGACCCCACCGATCGGTGTGGAGCACGTCTGGGCGATCGTCGTCGCTGGCGGAGCCGGACGCCGCTTCGGTGCGCAGAAGCAGTTTCTCGATCTCGATGGCAAGAGCGTCCTGACACGCTCGGTGACTGGTGCGCGCTCAGTTGCTGGACATGTGATCGCGGTACTTCCCGCCGCTGCGGTTGATGACCCCTCACTCCACGGTGGCGCAGATCTCGTCGCCCCTGGAGGTGAGGATCGCGCTGGCAGCGTCCGTGCGGGTCTCGCGCTGGTCGCTGACGATGCACGGGTGATCTTGGTGCACGATGCGGCGCGCCCCCTTGCGACCCCCGCGCTCTATCGTGCCGTTGTCGATGCACTGGTCGATGGCGTCGATGGCGCGATTCCAGCACTTTCGGTGACGGACACGATTAAGCGTGTCAGCGGCGGCCGGGTACTGGAGACGCTCGACCGCGATGAGCTTGTCGCCGTGCAGACCCCCCAGGCCTTCCGCGCCGAGCGACTCCGTGCTGCCCATGCGCGTGGTTCGAGTGCGACCGATGATGCAGCGCTCCTTGAGGCCGAGGGTGCGACGGTGGTCGTAGTTCCCGGTGAGGCCCATAACATGAAGCTGACCCATCCACGCGATGTGGCGCGAGCGCTGGTCGCGCTTCGCGATTTGGAGGAGGAGCTCTCGAATGAATGAGCAGCGGATCGGCATCGGTGTCGATGTGCATCCCTTCTTCGATCCCGATGAACCAACCGGCGATCGCGAGCTCATTCTCGGCGGGGTGACCTTTCCTGGCGCTCGACCGCTCCGTGGGCACAGTGATGCCGATGCCGTTGCACATGCGATCGGCGATGCGGTACTTGGCGCCGCGGGGCTCGGTGACCTCGGCATGCACTTTCCTGATACGGATCCCGAGTGGCACGGTGCTGACTCACTCAAGATCCTTGCCGGCTGTCTCGCGCTTGCGGCCAATGAGGGTTGGGCGCTTGTCAACGCCGACTGCACGATCGTTACCGAGACGCCAAAGATCGCGCCGGTGCGCGAGGAGATGATGCAGCGCCTCACGGAGATCGCGGGTGCACCTATTCATGTCAAAGCAACACGTCCCGAGGGTCTTGGCACGCTCGGTCGCACGGAAGGAATCGCATGCCTCGCGGTCGCACTTCTCGGTCGGTAAATCCACGCGGTGGACGTCCACCACGTCCCGGCAGCGCGACGCAGAGTCGACGACCCCGCGGTAATGCACCTGTCCAAGCGGGCGGGCTCGGTGGAGATCAGGTTGAGGGTCGCCAAGCGGTTCGCGAGCTCCTGCTGAGCCGTGGTCGGGCGATCGATGCAGTGTACGTCGCAGCGGATCGTGACCCCGTCGCGATCATCACCGAGATCATGGACCTTGCCGAGGATCGCGGAGTACTCCACACGGTGAGCTCCTACGAGATCGAATCGATGGCGCGCAGCGATGTACCCCAAGGAGTTATCGCCCGGGCAGAGCCGCTACGCGTCTTTGATCTCGATGAGCTCACCAAGCCAGTCGATGGACGGCCACCCTTCTTGGTGGTCTTCGATGGCATCACCGATCCGCACAACATGGGTGCAGTTTTGCGAAGCGCAGTCTCAGCGGGAGCGACTGGCGCAGTTCTTGCCCGCCACCGATCCGTACATGTGACTCCGGTTGTGGCGAAAGCCGCTGCCGGTGCCATTGAATATCTTCCCTTTGCACTCGTAGCTGGAATACCCGCTGCTTTGGCAGAGCTAAAGAATGCAGGGGTGTGGACGGTTGGTCTCGATGCAGAGGGGGACCGACTCGTGGATGAGCTACCCGTCGCGACGGAGCCGATTGCATTGGTATTTGGTGCGGAGGGTAGAGGGCTTAGTTCATTGACTCGAAACCGCTGTGATCTCCTTGCGAGGATCGACCTCGTTGGTCCTTTGGAGTCGTTGAACGTTTCCGCGGCCGCAGCTGTGTCCTGTTTTGCCGTTGCCAGACAGCGGTCGCAATCGCCGGGGCAGTGATTCTTCTTCGCTAAGTCACCTTGGCATTTTTTGCCGGGAAATCAATTTTTGATGTAAGGCAGTGTCAAGATAGTCACGTGGATGAGTTGCGGGAACTCGCTGTACGAGAGGCTCTTTTTACCCATCTTGACTCGCTCGTTATAGCTTCTTCAGAGGGCTTATTGACGTGGGACCAAACTGCAAACTTCGACTTCCTTGGCGAGCGGAGACCCTTCGGACCGTCGACCGTATCCGCATTGAAATCTACCTCGACGATGTCGCTCGGCTCGGTGAAACGAAGCGCTGACTCATCCTCGCCCTTCCCCTTGATGAGGAGCGTCTCTGAATCGTCGAGACGGAGACTGACATGACCCAGGGAACCATGGGTCATGTCGAGCTTTCCGAGGACGCGGCACGCCTGAGCGACAAGCTCTGATTGACGCCCTTTTGTGTATGAACTTGATCTCATCTTCCCCCCGATTGCTGACGCGACGCGTCACGCCTGGTGAATCTCTCTGACCTGTAACGCTCCCAATCCGTTGCAAACTGCTACTGAATCCGTCGAAGTGAGCACACAATCTCCCCCAATGCGACGCGACAACCTGGTGAGGTTGACGCGCGCGACTGATTGAGTGCTCACAAAATCTATGCGTGCCAATACTGGTGGTTAGAGGAACTGGAGAACAACTATTTGGCACCAGTGTTGAGCAAAAGTGACGAATTCACGCGGTGCGCGATGCGTCCGGGATTGGTGAAGCGATCTCGGTGAGACCGCATAGGACGGGCTGCCACTTTGATTGCGATGTGCAATCAGAACGTAACTACGAGATGAAGAAAGGCCCGTCGGCTGGGCCGACGGGCCTTCTCGTTTCCCCCCAAGAGTGATGCCCTAACACCACTGTTATCTTTCTAACACATGATCGCTATCACTACAAATGATAACGACCGCGCTGCGATGAGCTGCAGTTTTTCTTTAGGAGCGCTTCGCCATGGGCACATAGGGGCGCTCGTCGTAGCCCGTGTAGATCTGGCGTGGACGTGCGATACGGGCCTTGGACTCAAGTGACTCGGCCCAGTGTGCGAGCCACCCAGTCGTACGGGCGATCGCGAAGAGGACCGGGAACATCTCAACGGGGAAGCCCATCGCCTGGTAGATGATGCCGGAGTAGAAGTCGACATTCGGGTAGAGGCGACGGCTAATGAAGTAATCATCAGCGAGCGCAACCTCTTCGAGCTTGAGCGCAATGTCGAGCAGCGGATTCTTGCCAGTGACCTCGAAGACGTCATAGGCGACCTTTTGCACGATCTTCGCGCGCGGGTCGTAGTTCTTGTATACGCGGTGACCAAAGCCGTAGAGGAGGCCCTTGCCCGCCTTTACCGACTCAACGAAGGCCGGAACATTCTCCACGGAGCCGATCTCGTTCAGCATCCGTAGCACCTCCTCGTTCGCCCCGCCGTGACGGGGGCCATAGAGGGCCGCAATGGCCGAGGCCGTCGAGGCGTAGGGGTCGGCGTGGCTCGAACCAACGACGCGCATCGTGGTGGTGGAGCAGTTCTGCTCGTGGTCCGCGTGCAAGATAAAGAGAACCTCGATCGCGTGCACCAGACGGGGGTCGGCCTTGTAATGCGGCTCGGCGACCTTCCACATCATCGAGAGGAAGTTCTCCGCGAAGGAGAGCTCGTTGTCGGGGTAGACGAAGGGCATGCCGACACTAAATCGGTGCGCCGCAGCGGAGATCGTTGGCATCTTGGCGATAAGTCGCACCGTCTGGAGGTAACGCGATTCGGGGTTGAAGATGTCCTTTGCATCAGGGTAAAAGGTCGAGAGCGCTGCGATAGCGGAGACGAGCATTCCCATCGGGTGGGCGTCATAGTGGAAGCCCTCGAGGAAACGCTTGCGCACGTTCTCGTGGATGAACGAGTGCTGCGTGACGTCATGCGTCCACTTTGCGAGCTGCTCCTTGTTAGGAAGTTCGCCATTGAGGAGGAGGTAGGCAACCTCAAGGTAGGTTGACTGCTCGGCGAGCTGTTCGATCGGTATACCCCGATAGCGGAGGATGCCAGCGTCACCATCGATGAAGGTAATGGAGCTCTCGCACTCTGCGGTAGCGCCAAAGGCGGGGTCGTAGAACCAGATTCCCGGAAGAAGCTTCGACCACTCTGCGGCGCTGACGCCGCCCTCTTTGATCGGAATCTCCGCCGACTTGCCGGTGCGGTTGTCCGTAATGGTGACACTCTCGGGCACGGTTTCGCTCTCCTCGTCGTCGATCCTTGGCCAGTGGGCTGGCCTCATGAATCCTAGGCCCGATCACTCCGAAAGGAGAAAACGGGTTCGTCCATCGATTTGGTTAGGGCGACCGAGATGGTGCGATCCTCGAGGACCGGTGAACGCTCCCCGTCGCTGCACCCCGAGCCCGGTGCGAGATGCCCTCGCCGAGATCCCGAAAAACACTGTGGCAACTCGAGTGCGCGCTGAATCTGCGATGTGAGATCGCGCAGCTAACGGATGGCCGCCACGGTGGCAAGGACCGCGAGAACGGTCAACGCAACCGCCATGATGAGATGCAGCGCCTTTGGGTGAAGGTATTTTGCAAGGCTCCTCCCACCAAAGATCGCAATCGCCGCTACCGACCAGAGCGCCACGATCGCACCAAGGCCTACGGAGATCGCATTGTGATAGTGCGCCGCGAGGTTCGCGGTGAGCAGCTGCGTAAGGTCACCCCACTCCGCGAGAAAGATGACGAGGAAGGCAGCGCCAAAGGTCTTGCGGTGAGCACCAAACTCCTCGTTGACGATCTCTGACTCTCGCTCGGGAAGTTCGTCGCTCTCGCGGAGCTCACGGATGGCGAGCGCAGCGCCGCCGAAGAAGAGCGCAGCGACGATTGCCTCGAGGACCCGGTGCGGAATAAAGCGGAAGAGGATCGATCCGACCGTGACGGCAAGAATTACGTGAAGGGTGAAGGCAAGAGCGACGCCAAGAAAGACGGCACGTGGCCGCCCACGGGTCGACATCGCGAGCGAGGCAAACATCGTCTTGTCCGGGAGCTCTCCAAAGAAGATGATCGGAAAGACCGAAAGGGAAATTGCAAGATTCATCTCAGGTCGCCGAAGCGGCGTCGTCGCGCTGGCGCCCACGGAGATCACAGCTCTGCGTCGCCCCGGGGAGCAGATGGCGATAGCGCGCGACGATGCGATAGAGAAGCGCGGCGACCGGTCGTACTGCTGGGAGCGAGAGAACTGCGCCGAGGATGGGCAACGGGAACGAACCTCGACCGAGTACTGCGGCGATTGCAGGAGCGCCTGCCGCGATCGTATTCACATCGACCCACCAGAGCGCACTCTCGACATCGTGGCGGTTGAGCCCCATCGTCACGAGCTCCTCATCGCTGAGCTCCTGAGAGCCAATGAGGCGGTAGTCAGCGTGGGGGGAGCGGCGAATCAGCCACTGCGCCGCACGTTGACAGAATCCACACTCGCCGTCATAGATCAACGTCGATGAGCGGGCAGAATCCACCTGCGCAGCGTACCGTCGCTAGCGTGACACCGGAGAGGAGATGAGTCGTGGCGCGAGTGGTAGAGGTGGTTGTCGTCGGCGCAGGGCTCGCTGGTCTGCGCTGTTGCGAGGTCCTCAATCGCAACGGCATCGAGGTCGTTCTCCTCGAGGCAGCTCCCAAGGTCGGTGGTCGACTCGCCTCCCACCTGATCGATGGCTACCTCATCGATCAGGGCTTCCAGCTCATCAACCCCGGCTATCCCGAGTTACGGGCAAGCGGTGTCCTCGCTGACTTTGATCTTCGGTCCTTTCCCTCTGCGGTGATGATCGCCACAGAGGAGGGACTACTTTCTCTCCCTGATCCGCGACGAGCCCCCTTTGGTTCGCTCCGTGGCCTACGGAGATTGGGATGTACCACATCTGACCTTGTACGGATCGGTCGATTGCTCGTTCACCTCGCTCGCGGCGATGGTTCGCAACTACGCGAAGATGAAGAGTGCTCCACAGAGGAGGGTCTACTCCGCTTGGGGATCTCAACTGCAGCGCACGAGCGGTTGCTGGCTCCCTTCCTCCGGGGGACATTGCTCGATGATGAACTTTTGCCCTCGTGGCGCTACAGCGAGATGCTGCTGCGCAGCTTTATGCGAGGTCGACCGGGAACTCATCCCGAGGGAGTCGCTGCGCTTCCCGCTGCGATGGCTGCGCGGTTAGGGCACACGACCATCGTTACCGGCTCTCCCGCACGTCGGATAACTGCAACACAGGTCCACACCGATCATGAGCACTACCGGGCCCGAGCGGTAGTCGTCGCGACCGATCCTGATGCTGCAACACGGCTATTGGGCACGGCTGCCTACCCGTGGCGTGCGCAGACGACCTGGTGGTATTCGCTTCCCACCCTCCGTGACAGTGCAGCGTTGCGATTACTCCCGGGAGATGATCCGATCGCAAGCGCACTCGATCTCACCTCCGTTGCACCAGAGCGCGCACCCGATGGTCGTGCACTGGTCGCTGCGGCAAAGAATGGTCTTCACCCAGGAGGACCCTCAGAGCAGGCGGCGCGCGTGAGCGTGGCGCGGCTGTATTCGGCAGATCTCGCCGATGTCACTCCCATCACGACGTCGCTCGTTGCACGCGCACTGCCCGAACGAGGCGAACTCTTGGGGAAGCGCACGCGACCGATCGATGGTGCGCCGATCCTTGCGGGCGACTATCTCACTACTCCCTCGATTCAGGGAGCGCTCGTAAGTGGCCGACATGCGGCCGTTGCGGCGCTTCGACGGCTCGGGCGTTAACCGCCGGATCGTCTCCGAGCAAGGAGGTTGGGTAGCGCGTGCGGTGGCTAGGGCTTGACCGGCGGGTTGCCCAACACAACGAGCGCAGTCTCTCGTGCGGCCGATGCATTGATTACGACGAGCTTGAGAGCAGCACGGGCGGCGGAGCGTGCCGCGTTGGTCTTCGCGCGTCGAAGCGCTCGGTTGCAGGTTGCCTTTGCAGTCGCGATTGCGTTCTTGTACGCGACAGAGATAAGTCGTCGCTCAGAGTTGTAATTCTTCAGTGCAGCACGGTAAGCGCGTAGCGCCTGACTTGGTGTCGTCGTCGTGGTGGTGGAATGCGTCGCGGTCACCGTGCTGGTCGCGGCGAAGGAGGCAGTGCCAGCGACGAACGAGAGACTCGCGGCGATGGCGAGTGTTCCGACGAGGCGGGTGATGACGTTTCGTTGAATTGTTGGTCGATTCATAGTGTCCCCTCTATGGACAGTCCCATGGTAACGAGCAAAATTGTGGTCTGTTTGTGATTGGGAAACGCCCGCGGAGATGGGATTACTGATCGAATCTCCGGTACGCTCAGCGAGATGGTGACCCCATAATGACGTCAATTCTTGTCGTTGATGACGAGGTTGGCGTGCGCGAACTTCTGCGCGATGCCTACGAACTCGAGGGCTATGAGGTCTTTGTCGCCCCCAACGGCGTAGAGGCGCTGGCGCTCGTGCGTCATCATGAGATCGACCTCTGCGTGCTCGATATCTCGATGCCAGACATGGATGGGTTAACTCTTTTGGAGACGCTTCGCGCCAAGGGATCTGCCGTTCCCGTGATCTTGCTCTCCGCGCGGAATGCGGCGAGCGACATTGAGCGTGGGCTTCGCTACGGAGCCGATGATTATGTTCGCAAGCCCTTTGGCCTTAGTGAACTCCTCCTGCGAACGGCGGCGATCCTGCGCCGCACCTCTACGGTCGCGGGTGACGATCGGATCCTCACCTGCGGTGATCTCCGAATGGATATCGCTCGGCATGAGGTCCATGTCAATGAGGAACTTGTCGACCTCTCTGCGACAGAGTTTCGGTTGCTCGAGCAGTTCCTTGCTAACCAAGATCGCGTATTGACCCGAACGCAACTGCTTCGAGACGTCTGGGAGATCGACTTTGACACTGAGAGCTCCGTCGTCGATACCTATGTCTCCTACCTTCGACGAAAGATTCATCGGGAGGGATTTGCTCCACTCAAGACCATTCGCGGTGTCGGATTCAAAATGTCACCATCTCCTGCAACATGAGACTTTCCACCCGCGTCAGTCTGCTCCTCGCCTCGTTGACCCTGTTAGTGGCGGTAGGGGTTGGGTGGTTTGCGGTCGCTGCGAGCACAAAAGGCGCCTACGCCACTCTCGATAGTGGAATCAATAGCGTGGTCAACAGTGGACGCGGCCATCCAGTCGCTG
This sequence comes from uncultured Acidimicrobiaceae bacterium, assembly GCA_903845085.1. GTDB lineage: Bacteria > Actinomycetota > Acidimicrobiia > Acidimicrobiales > Bog-793 > CAIVND01. The sequence continues at coordinate 22,848 of CAIMWD010000062.1, read as the reverse complement.
CACTCAACGATGCCCTCTATGTGCTCCAGCAGGAGGATTACGACTTCGCCTTGGACGTCGTCGATGAGGGCGGTTCCGTCACGCAGATCAACGCGAGCACGGTACCTTTGCAACGCTCGCCCACTCTGAGCGATGTCCATGCATCACTCTCGAGTGTGCGTACCTCCCCGGATCTTCCCGGATTCCGGTATCGCTCGCTTGATATTGGTGGGGGCTCCTATCTCGTTGTGGCTGGGTCAACGCAGTCGATTACCGAGGCCAATCGCTCGCTGGAGGAGCGCGTCGCACTCGTTGCGCTTGCAGCCGCGATCGTGATGGCAGTAGCCGGCAGGTTTGTCACTCGGAGAGAGATTCGATCTATCGGGGGACTGATCGATTTTGCCGAGCAGGTTGCCAAGGGCGAGGAGCCGCCTGCACCAGCCCAATTCTCGGCGAGCACTGACCTGCAACGCCTTGAACGCTCGCTCTTGGCGATGGTCGCGGCGCTGAGCCGGGTTATCGATATCGAACGTCGCACGAGTGAGACCATGCAGCGGTTCATCGGTGATGCCTCACACGAGCTGAGGACCCCGCTTACGGTAATCAAGGGTTATAGCGTGCTGCTCCAAGAGGGGAAATTGTCGCAGGAGCAACAGCAACGTGCGCTCGATCGCATCGCGCGTGAGGTGGAGCGGATCGATCGACTCGTCGGCGATCTGCTCTTTCTCGCCAAGGTCCGCGAGGCGCCACAACGCGCTGGCGAGGAGGTCGATCTCACCGAGTTAATCGGGCGAGCGCTCGACGAACTTGCCCTCGAACAGCCGCCGCGACCGATCGAGCGCGTGATGGGGGAACACCATTTTGTGGTCGGACGCCGCGACCTTCTTGAACGACTCGTCGATAACGCGGTGACAAATATTGTTCGCTACACCGATGATGATGCCAGGGTACGGGTCACGACAGAGGCATCCGCGCAGTGGATCACTCTCACTATCGAAGACGGCGGGCCGGGACTTCCTGTCGAGGCGTATGGCCAATCTCCTCAACGGTTCGAAAGGTTCGAGGGCTCTCGCGATCGTGCAGCGGGAGGCTCGGGTCTCGGTATGAGCATCATGTCCGATATCGCCGTTGCTTTGGGAGGCACGATGGGACGTTCCGTGAGCGATCTTGGCGGTCTTCGACTTCGCTTCCAGCTGCCAAGGGTGACCTCGCAGGTCCCCGAGAACGAGGGATAACCGCCTGCCATCAGCGACGATCACCGCGATGCTAGGCAACGCGAAATTTAGTGGCGCGTACCGTCCAACCAAAAATTTCAGCTATCAAGACTGTTCGCAGATGAGGTTGGAGAGCGGCCTAGCCTCCGGAACTCGTCGAGGTCTTTGACTTCAGGGAACTTAGCCAACAACGCACTCTTGAGTTCGTAAAGTCCGACAGTTCCGCGCTGGTGCACAAGTTGATAGCGTGCCTCGATTGTCGCGAGCACATCAGGATTATCTTGACTAGAGAGCGGAACCGGGAGCATGAGATAGGTCGTTGTTGCGGCCGCGGGGAGCACAAGGTAGTTGGTGCCAAGGCCCCAATTTTGTGTTGAATAGGGGTTTGTCCACACGTAGATGCGCGTGCGGTGGTCGATGTGAGCGACGTAGGGATATCAAGCGGAGACTGGAGCATTTGGTGGCAGGAAACTCTGAATGGTCTGTATGTCCGCTTGCGCCGCAGGGTCTGTGGCATATGGTTGGCTTACTTGATAAAGCGAAAATGGCATGGCTCCCCACATGTAGGAAGTCCACACTGTGAGTGAAAAGACAATCGCTGTCACGATCCATCGGATGCGGGCGAGCTTTTGCTGGCTGACGGCGTACACCACGCCCATGGCAAGAACGGGAATAATCGGCATGGTGTAGTGGTAGATGATCTGCTGCTGGTAGGGAAAGGTGCTGAGCACGTTCTCGCCGATGCCAAGTATCGCGATCGCTTAAATCAGCGATGGTGCGCTGCGGTACATTTTCGAGTCAACGCTCACGTTGACGATCCTCCCCCTCTGCGAGCGCAACAAGCGCCTCGTCGGTGACGCGGTGTTGAGTCCACTCTCCGAGTCCCTGCGCACCGATACTTCGGTAGAACTCCAGTGCGGGAGCGTTCCAGTCGAGCACCAACCACTGCAAACGGTGATATCCGCGCTCGTAACAGATACGAGCTAGGTGCGAGAGGAGCGCACGGCCGTATCCACGTCCGCGGAATGCCTCACGGACAAAGAGGTCCTCGAGATGGATGCCATGGGTTCCTGTCCAAGTGGAATAGCTGAGAAACCAAATAGCTAGGCCAGCGATCTCGCCCTTGTCGCTTTCGACGAGATCGCAAAAAACCTTTGGCTCCGGCGAGAACAGCGCGGTTTCGAGTTGCTCGCGGGTCGCCTTCGCCTGATCGAGCGCGCGCTCGTATATTGCGAGCTCTTGTATGAGGCTATGAATCTCGCCGAGATCGGCTCGTTGTGCACTTCTGATCAGCATGAGGCACCCTATCGCTCTGCGGGTAATTGGTGCCACGTGATTGCCGCCACCTCGGCTCCCTCGTGCTGCAGCAATGCTCGACTTTGACCTCGAAACGATTAGGTCAATGACGCCGATTGTGCGCCGTGCAGTACAAGATCGATGAGTCCATTGATCATCTTGTCGTCGATGACGCCACCCAAGAGCACATGGAGATGGAGCGGATTGACGATTGCCTTCAACATCAAAACTGGATCTACCGATGATCTAATCGACCCTTCAGCGATGCATCGCTCGATGATCTCGGTAGCCACGTGATAACGGTTGGTGAGAAATTGCCGAGCAATCTCGGTGATCTCTGGGTCCTCTGCGCTTGCCGCGATAGTAGAGCGGATCGCCTGGCGCCCGACGTTGCTATTGAGTGATGCCCCAACGAGTTGCACCAATGTGCGGAGATCAGCGAGGGGCGAATCGGTCTTAGGTATCGGGATCTCTACCTCGGCAAGTCGCTCGATCGCCGCGGCAACCAGTACAGGTTTGGTCCTCCATCGCCGGTAGATAGTTGTCTTGTTCACCTCGGCGGCACGTGCAACCTCATCGACAGAGAACCCGTACCCTCGTTCGGTGAGGAGCGACAGGGTTGCTGCCAAGATGCGGTCGACGACGGCCGGGCCGCGCTGACCCCGGACCTCCAAGGAGAGGCGATCAATGTTCACGCCTCAACTCGATCCTTAAGCGCCTCATTCAGCGAAGCAAAGGCCGTCAGTGTGGGACCGGTCAACATCCTCTTAAAAAACGGGATCATGAGGCCAGTCAATATCTCCGATTGGTGGAGTTCGCACGAGGCGACTCCAATGGCAATGACCTCGAATCGATGACGGCCATCGAAGATTCCTCTGGGGCCGATCTGGCCGAGCCATACGAATGAACGGCCGGCGGAGTACTCGGTGACGCGAGGTCGCATCGATTGCACCTTCTTACCCGGGATAAGGAGATCCACCTCGAGACGTTCACCGAGCGTGAGCGCACCACTCAACCGCTTGATAAATGGGTTCCAAGAGGGGTAGCTCGCAAAATCGGTGAGGGTACCCCACACCGCCGCAGCCGGCGCGTCGATCGCAGTTACTGTCTGAATACTTACGGAAAAGGTCGCCACCTTGAGTGTTGAAACCGTGGAGGACATCGCCTCTCCCTTCGCAACATTTGTTGCAATGGAGTGTATCGACAGCGATGAGTGAACACAACTTTTGTTGCGATACTCAGATGCCTTCTCGGATTTTGGCAGTTCAACTGTGTCACCACCCGCCTCAACTGCGTATGGCGAGAGCGGTGCGCGTGCTTGCTCAGCGGAGGATGATGCGACATCGCGCGCCACGTAAGAGATCTCAACGGAACCGTCGGGAAACGTGCGTGCGGCCTGGTGTAGATCAAGAAAGCCCCCGGAGCCGACATCCCAGAGCCGTCGTCCACTCCCAAGGATCAGAGGTACGACCACCAGCACGCGCACTTCGACGTCGGATAGCCGTCGCAATCCACGCGGTCGATTATTCGATCTCGAAGTTGAATCGATAGACGTTGGTCTCGCGTTGAGAGAAACCAAGGCGTTGATAGAGACGGTTGGCTGCTTCACGACTTGGGCGCGAGGTGAGCTCGACGCTGCGGATATCGAGTTCTCTCGCCTGATCCAAAGCGTGATGGACGAGTTTCGAGGCGATTCCGCGGCCTTGAACTGCCTCGTCCACAACTACATCCTCGATCCACCCGCGTCGTCCCGTCGGCGTGTGAAAGGTAGCGAGCGTCAGGCTTCCCACAATCTCGCCAGCGAGACGAGCTACATAGAGATAGGTCCACGGGTTGCTCGTGATCCCTTGCAGCTCCTCGAGGGAGGGGGGAGTGACGGTGGAGAGGAGGGGAAGGATTCGAGCGATACCCGCTGCCTCGGCACTGCCAGGCTTGAGGATCCGTTCGATCAAGATTTCGTCTTCAGCCACCGCGCGATTCTACGGTGTTCCCGACTCCCCTCCTGTCGATTTAGGGCGCTAGTTCTCGGTGCGAAGCCATTAGGCTCGGCCCTGTGAGCAACAAGAACGCAAAGCCATCGGGCGAGCGAGACGACATAGTGCGAGAGTCCTCCTCTCGTTCCTCGCTCTTTACGCGCTTCCTCTCGAAGGGCCGTCGCGGTGAGATTCAGGAGATCCCGCCGCTGCACCATCCGATGATGATTGTGGCCTTTGAGGGTTGGAATGACGCCGGTGAGGCCGCGTCTTATTCGGCGAGTTTTCTCGAGCGTTCGTGGTCTGCAGTTCCCTTTGCGGAGATCGATCCAGAGGAGTTCTTTGACTTCACCGAGGTGCGACCAGAGGTTCGACTGAACCTCGATCGGACACGGTCGATCAATTGGCCGGTCACCTCTTTCTCGCTTGCGACTTCAGGCGGTTCGGGAAACGATGTCATCATCGTTCGCGGCTCCGAGCCGCAGCTTCGCTGGCGCACCTACTGCGAGGCCTTTATTGAACTGGCGAAGAGCCTCAAGGTAGAGCGCGTCATCATGCTCGGGGCCTATCTCGGTGAGATCACTCATACGGGGAATGTGCCGATCAACGCCTCGACCCATGATCCTGCAGAGGCAAACGCGCAGGGTCTCTCACAGTCACTCTATGAGGGGCCAACGGGGATCCTTGGTGTACTCGCCGCCGCGCTCTCTGAGGTGAAGATCCCCTCGGTCTCGGTGTGGGCGAGCGTTCCCTGCTACTCCCTCCCTGTTGCGCCAAAGGCAGCACTCGCGCTGACGCGCGTCGCGACTACCCTCGCGGAGCGTTTCGTGGATATGGCAGAGCTTGAGGTAGAGGCGACCGACTACGAGATGCGGATGAATGAACTCGTCGCCGATGATGAGAATGTGGCGGCGTACGTGGAACGGATCCGTGAGTTTGAGGCGGAGGAGAGTCAAGAGGTCTCCACCGATGGTCTTGCGGAGGAGATTGAGCGCTACCTGCACGGCGGGCAGGAGAGCTAGAGACGATGGCGGTAGAGGAGGACTGTCGCCACTACGTCATGCAGACGGTCCGTGGCACAGAGAAGTTGGAGCGCTGCCGTCTTGGTGCGAGCACACAGGTTCCCTTTGCCTGTCCCGAGGGCTGTGTGTTCTTTGAATCGCGACGAACCTCGAGTGCGGGATGGCAGGTCGCCGAACAGGATCGTCCCGACAGCGATCCGCCCGTGCCGCGCAACTCCTGAGTTCAGCGCCGGCGATTAACTTTCGACGACGTCGCCGAGGAGCTCGACCTCAACGCCCTGCTCGCCAAGCCAGGTGATCGCCGCATCCGTATCGGCGACCGCGCCGGTCAGCTCCAAGATGATCCAGCCAAAATGGTCCTCAACGCTCGCGCGGCGGATGTTGGGCGTCACATTGAGTTCGCGCACCATCGTTGCGATGATCGGCTCGCGCACATACTGCTCGGGAAAGATCAACTTCAGTCGAACGGCCATTTAGTTCCATCCCATCATCTCGAACACCTCGTGGGGTGAGGCGACCACGCCGGTCAAAAAATCGCCAAAGTCGGCGTAGCGAGCGGAGGCCTCGTCGAAGCGCATCTGATAGACGCACTCCTTCAGGTCCTGCAAGTTGCGGCCAAAGAGAGTGACCCCCCACTCATACTCGTCGAGTCCGGTAGAGCCGGTGATCAGCTGTGTAATCCGTCCCGCAAAGGTGCGACCGCTCACGCCGTGCTCCATCATGAGACGTTTACGGTCGTCATAGGGAAGGCGGAACCAGTTGTCCTCCTCACCCCGTCGCTTTGACATCGGGTAGAAGCAGAATGCCGTCAGGCCCTCTGGCGGAAGTGATGGACGGATACGGGCCAGACGCATCGCCTCGGGAACACCGCCGGAGTACTCCGAGATCTCGGTGAGCGAGAGGTAGGAGTAGGTGAGGACAGCACCGGCACGTACGACGGCACTCTGAAGTTCGCGAAGGCGCTGTGGTGACTCGCTGAGCGCGAGGATGCCAAGATCGGCCTTGTGGCCGAGCATCGAAACGGTCACGACCTGATCACCCTTGCTCTGTGCCTCTTTGATCGCGAGCTCGATCGCAGCGCGGTCGGTCGAGGCGGGCAGGTGGGAGAACAGGTGCAAGACGACGAGACCAGAGAGCTCCTCGGTGGCAGAGGCATTGGTGGCGGGTTCAGTCGATGTGCTCACCCCCCCAAGTGTAGGGGTGACGGTGCGATCTGGCTGCGCCCATAAAAAAAGAGCGGGGCGCAGAAGCGCCCCGCTCTTTTTTCACTTCGTGCGCGACTAGAAGTCGTCCATTCCACCCGGCATCGCCGGTGCGTGCTCGTCAGGAAGATCGACGACGACACACTCGGTGGTGAGGAAGAGTGCTGCGATCGAAGCTGCGTTCTGCAGCGCCGAGCGAGTTACCTTCGCGGCATCGATGACACCGGCAACGATGAGATCCTCGTAGACGCCGGTGGCGGCGTTGAGACCCTCAGAGACGTTCTCCAGTGAGAGGACACGCTCTACGACGACGCCACCCTCAAGTCCTGCGTTGATCGCAATCTGACGCAGTGGCTCGGTGACGGCACGGGCAACGATGCGGGCACCGGTCGCCTCATCGCCACTGAGCGAGGCAGCGACCTCGTTGATGACCCTCTGGGTGCGGATGAGCGCTACGCCTCCACCAGGAACGACACCCTCCTCGACGGCGGCCTTAGTCGTCGAGACGGCATCCTCGATGCGGTGCTTCTTCTCTTTGAGCTCTACCTCAGTCGCGGCTCCGACCTTGATGACGGCAACTCCACCGGAGAGTTTCGCAAGGCGCTCTTGGAGCTTCTCGCGGTCATAGTCAGAGTCGGTGTTCTCGATCTCTGCCTTGATCTGGTTGATCCGGCCCTTGATGTCATTTTCCTCGCCAGCACCCTCGACGATGGTTGTCTCATCTTTGGTGACGACTACCTTGCGGGCGGTACCGAGCAGGTCCAGCGTGACGTTCTCGAGCTTGAGGCCGACATCTTCGGTGATGACCTGCGCACCGGTCAGAATCGCAATGTCTTGCAGCATCGCCTTGCGACGCTCGCCAAAGCCGGGAGCCTTGACAGAGACGCTCTTGAAGGTGCCACGGATCTTGTTGACGACGAGCGTGGCAAGCGCTTCGCCCTCGATGTCCTCCGCGATGATGAGAAGGGGCTTGCCGGTCTGCATGACCTTCTCAAGGATCGGAAGAAGGTCACGAACAGCGGCGATCTTTGAGCCGAAGATGAGGAGGTAGGGGTCGTCCATGACGGCCTCCATACGGTCCTGATCGGTGACGAAGTAGGGAGAGATGTAGCCCTTGTCAAAGCGCATTCCCTCGACCAGATCCATACCCATTCCAAAGGTCTGTGACTCTTCGACGGTGATGACGCCGTCCTTGCCGACCTTGTCGATGGCCTCAGCGATCATCGAGCCGATCTCGTTGTCTGCAGCGGAGATAGAGGCGACCTGCGCGATCTGCTCCTTTGAGTCGGCCTCGTGGCTGATCTCGCCAAGGTGTGCGACCGCTGCGGTGACCGCTGCCTCGATGCCGCGCTTCAGCGACATTGGGTTTGCGCCAGCAGCGATGTTGCGAAGACCCTCGCGCACCAGCGCACCGGCAAGCACCGTCGCGGTCGTGGTTCCATCTCCGGCGACGTCGTCGGTCTTCTTTGCGACCTCTTTGACGAGCTCAGCGCCGACCTTCTCCAATGGGTCGTCGAGCTCAATGTCTTTGGCAATGGAGACACCATCGTTAGTGATGGTGGGGGCTCCCCATTTGCGCTCTAGGACGACGTTGCGGCCCTTTGGCCCAAGCGTCACCTTTACGGCATCGACCAGCTGGTTCATGCCGCTCTCGAGTGCCCTTCGGGCCTCGTCATTGAAGGCAATAAGTTTCGCCATTTATGGTCTCCTTCTCAGGTCTGCCAGAGGTGGCAGGCGTCAGCGGTGCTCGTTAGCACTCTCGTTAGTTGAGTGCTAATAGGTAATCAGAGTATCGACCGCAATGCAACCTCGGTACGTCCGCAGTTTGCGATTTTGCCAAAAATTTCCGTCAGCGTTGGTTGGCGTCGCGGAAATTTGTGCTCTCTGCGCGGCCTCCCCGGGCAAAGTTCGAGCGACCGCGGTCAACAGCCTCCGGCGACCGCCGGCACAATCGAGATGCTCTGACCCTGCGTCAGCGGTGTGTTCAATCCCTCGAGGAAGCGGACATCTTCGTCAGCCACAAAGATATTGACGAAGCGTCGCAGTTCGCCAGACTCATCGAGCAGTCGCTCACCGATCCCTGGATGGCGACCCTCAAGCCCCTCAATGACCTCGCGAACCGTGGTCGCCTCAAGGACGATCTCTCCCTCGCCGGCGGTGAGCGGACGGAGCTGGGTTGGTATGCGGACGGTGACGCTCATGAAATTGCCCCTTCTTGATCTCTCTCGAATTCGCTAAATGCGGCAAGCGTGGGTGGAATCACGACGCTCGGTCCGACGGTGTCGCCGAGCGCCTCAACGGTCTTGAGACCGTTTCCGGTGATATAGGCAACGACACACTCGTCGCGACCGATAACACCCTCTGCGGCGAGCTTTGCCAGTGTCGCGACCGTGACACCACCTGCGGTCTCGGCGAAGATGCCCTCGGTGCGTGCGAGAAGCTGAATCGCCTCGACGATCTCTGGATCGGTGATCGAGCCCATTCCACCATTGGTCTCACGGACGACCTGCAGTGCATACCAGCCATCGGCCGGGTTTCCGATCGCGAGTGACTTGGCGATGGTGTTTGGCCGCACCGGGCGGATCTGGTCTGCGCCGTCGCGGAAGGCGGTGGTAACGGGCGAGCAGCCCTCTGCCTGTGCTCCCGAGATGCGGACGTGGCCTCCGTCCTCGATGAGGCCCACCTTCTCGAGCTCTAAAAAGCCCTTGTGAATCTTGGTGAGTTGGCTTCCCGAACCGACGGGAACGACGACATGGTCCGGTGCCCGCCATCCCAGCTGTTCGGCAACCTCAAAGGCGAGCGTCTTTGATCCCTCCGAGTAGTAGGGACGCACGTTGACGTTCACGAAGGCCCAATCGGTGTGCTCGCTGGCGATCTCCGAGCAGAGGCGGTTGACGTCGTCGTAGTTGCCCTCCACGGCGATCAACTTGAGATCAAAGATTGCGGTCATCGCGATCTTCACGTGCTCAAGGTTGCTCGGGATGAAGACGTAGGCACTCATACCTGCGCGTGCCGCGTGGGCAGCGACAGAGTTTGCGAGGTTACCCGTCGATGCGCAGGAGGCGACCTTAAATCCGAGCTCACGCGCCTTCGCAAGCGCGACGGCGACGACACGGTCCTTAAAGGAGCCCGTTGGGTTACGGGTGTCATCTTTGAGCCAGAGGTTGGTGAGCCCGAGCTCCTCACCAAGCCGCTCCGCACGGATCAGCGGGGTAAATCCCGCCCGGAGATCGATCGTAGAGGTCTCGTGAGCGGGAAGGAGCTCGTGGTAGCGCCAGATCGAGAGCGGACCCGCCTCGATCGAGGCTCGACTCACCTTCTTCGCGATCGCCTCGTAGTCATAGACCACCTCGAGTGGACCAAAGCAGAAGTCACATACATGCAACGCCTCCGCGGGATAGGCACGGCCACATTCCCGACAGGCAAGCCCATTTACTGATGTCATTTCGCACTCCTCATCGATCGGGCATTGGCACCTGGTGGTGTGTGCGCCACTGGTGCACACACATCCTCTGGTTGCCGCGACGTCAACGGGCCCGTCCCTCAGTCGCTCTTGATGATGTCCCGAGTTTTGTCTCCGGAGCGGTTCGCGTCACGGCGAGTTCGCACCCTTGAACACACTCGGGACCTTCATTGTAGTGGCAGCTGGCACAGGTGAAGTTCGTCGATTAGGTGAGTGAGAGCGCCCGATCAGAAGATGGACACGCGTTGGGTGCGCTCGTGGGGAATGAATCGGAGCGGGGGCGCACCGACCATTCGGCACACCCCCACCCTCGATTGGTCACTCGCGATTGCGTGCAGCTCGCTCAGACTCCCGCGAGCTTGCGGACGACGTAATGCAAGATGCCGCCGTTTTGGAAGTAGTCCGCCTCGGTTGGCGTGTCGATGCGCAGCAACGCCTCGAATGCACGCTCGCCGGCGCGCACCTGCAAGATCTTACCGATGAGCTCCGAGGGCTGTGAACCCGCGATACCGGTGATGGTGAACACCTCGGTGCCGTTAAGGCCAAGCGATTCTGCGTTCTCGCCGTTGACGAACTGCAGGGGAGCCACGCCCATGCCGATCAGGTTGGAGCGGTGGATGCGTTCGAAACTCTCGGCGATAACGGCACGGATGCCGAGCAGCATCGGTCCCTTTGCGGCCCAGTCACGCGATGATCCGGAGCCGTACTCCTTGCCGGCCAAGATGACGAGGGGGGTGCCGTCGGCGATGTAACGCTGTGCGACGTCATACATCGAGTCCTCGGTCCCATCGGGAAGGTACTTCGAGTAGCCGCCCTCGGTGCCGGGCACGATCTTGTTGCGGATGCGGTTGTTGGCAAAGGTGCCGCGCGCCATCACCCTGTCATTTCCACGACGTGCACCGTAGGAGTTGAAGTCCGCCTGCTCGACGCCGTGCTCTAGAAGGAAGCGACCCGCGGGGCTCGTGGGACGGATCGATCCTGCAGGTGAGATGTGATCCGTCGTCACCGAGTCGCCGAGGATTGCGAGGACACGTGCATCGATTACATCGGCGAGGGGGGCTGGTTCGACACCCATGCCATCGAAGTAGGGCGGCTTTGCGATGTAGGTCGAGGTGTCATCCCAGGTGTAGCGCTTGCCGGTGGGAACCTCGATGCTCTGCCACTCCGCATCGCCTTCAAAGACGCCCGCATAGGACTCCTTAAAGCCCGAGGTCTGCACCGCAGAACGCACCGTCTCGGTCACCTCTGCCGTAGTTGGCCAGATCTCACGGAGGAAGACAGGGGCGCCCTTGTCGTCGGTGGCGATGGGATCGTTAAATAGGTCGATGTCCATCGTGCCCGCGATCGCGTAGGCGACCACGAGAGGTGGCGAAGCGAGGTAATTCATCCGGATGTCGGGGTGAATGCGACCCTCAAAGTTGCGGTTTCCTGAGACAACCGCAACGGCGGCAAGACCGTTGTCATTGATCGCCGCGGAGATCTCGGGCGCAAGGGGTCCCGAGTTCCCGATGCAGGTCGTGCAGCCAAAGCCGACGACACCAAAGCCAAGCTTCTCGAGGTAGGGAGTGAGGCCGGCGCGGTCGTAGTAGTCCACCACGGCACGCGAACCGGGAGCGAGCGAGGTCTTCACCCATGGCTTTGAGATGACGCCACGATCGATCGCCTTCTTTGCGAGGAGGCCCGCCGCGATCATGACGTGAGGGTTCGAAGTGTTCGTGCAGCTGGTGATCGCCGCGAGAACGACCTTCCCGTGCTCGAGATCGAAGGATGCGCCGTCGGCGAGGGTGACCGGGATGACGCCAGCAGCGGAGGCAGTGTCGCCACCTGGCAACGACTTCGCAAGCGCACCCTGGAAGAGCTCCTTCGACTGGTTCAATGGCACACGGTCTTGGGGACGCGAGGGTCCGGCGAGACTCGGCACAACGGTCGAGAGGTCGAGCGAGAGATACTCGGAGTAGACCGGGTCGACATCTGGGTTGTGCCACAGACCCTGCTCCTTGGCGTAGGCCTCAACCAGCGCGACCTGCTCCTCGCTGCGACCGGTAAGTCGGAGATAGGAGAGGGTCTGCTCGTCGATCGGAAAGATGGTGATCGTCGAGCCGTACTCCGGCGACATGTTGCCGATCGTCGCGCGGTTCTCCACGGGGAGGTTCGCAATACCGGGGCCGTAGCACTCGACAAACTTCCCAACGACGCCATGCTTTCGTAGAAGTTCGGCAAGGGTCAGTACGAGGTCAGTTGCCGTTGCTCCCTCGGGGAGTTCACCCTCGAGGCGAAGTCCCACAACTTTGGGCACGAGCATCGAGATCGGCTGACCGAGCATTGCGGCCTCGGCCTCGATGCCACCAACGCCCCAGGCAACGACGGAGAGTCCGTTCGCCATCGGCGTGTGTGAGTCGGTGCCGACGCAGGTGTCGGGGTAGGCGTTTCCCTCGTTGTCGGTAAAGACAACCTGGGAGAGGAGCTCAAGGTTCACCTGATGGCAGATGCCGATGTCGGGTGGGATGAGGCGGAAGTTCGTAAACGCCTGCTGTCCCCAGCGCAAAAAGCGGTAGCGCTCGATGTTGCGCTCGGCCTCAAGCCGGGCGTTGATCGCGAATGCATCTGCGCGACCCGCCACATCGACGACAACGGAGTGGTCGATAACGAGGTCGACAGGCACGAGTGGGTTCACCCGGTCCGATGACCCGCCCAACGCCTCCACGGCATCGCGTAACACGGCGAGGTCGACCACACAGGGGACCCCGGTCAGGTCCTGGAGGAGAATACGTGCGGGTGAGTATGCGATCTCTCGATCTCCTGCACCCTCCTTGGCAAAATCAGCGAGCGAGGAGATGTCCTCCGCCCGGACGTTGACGCCGTCCTCCTTTCGCAGGAGGTTCTCTAGCAGCACCTTTATGGAATAGGGCAGGTGATCGATGTCGTGTCGCTCGGCGAGTGCATTGAGCCGAAAGATCCCGTAGCTCTTCCCACCGACCTCGAGCGTGCCCTTTGCTCCGAAGCTGTCCTGTGTCATCGTTCCCTCCATCGCGCGTAGATGCGCATACCCGACTCACGCTAATGGTTTGCGTGGGGCCGGTCACTTTCGTCGGTCTCAGGGTAGTGGCGCTCTCTGAGTGCTTCCAATATCGGTGTGCCTCTCCTATCGAATGCGCCAGACATTCAGTGGCATCGTTATTCATCTCCACGCTGCAACTGCCCAATCCCTCTCGTTCTACGGGGTGATCGCATGGGTCTCAATTGCAAGAGGAGAGGCCGCGGGCACCTCTCTTTGGGAGCCGGAGGGGCAGGATCTGCGTCGCCATCCTCGATGCCAGCGCGAGCCGCGACCTGCAAGCGGCTACAGGCGCACCATAATCAGGCGCAGCACAATTGCAGAGAGTCCGATACAAAGAGTCCGATTTGGAGGTCGCCTCGGTGGAAGCTCAGGAGTACGTCGTCGAGATCGATGACGTCACCGTCGTGGTGAACGGTCGACGCACCCTTGGTCCGGTGACGATGCGGATCGGCGCAGATGAGCACTGGGCGTTGCTCGGACCAAACGGTGCGGGCAAGACCACACTGCTCTCCCTTGCTGGAGCGGAGCGGCACCCAACGACCGGCACGGTGCATGTGCTTGGTGCACTTATCGGGCGTACGGATCTCCGCGAACTGCGAAAGTCCATCGGCTCGGTGGGACACCCCATCGCCGACCGACTCCCGCGAGATTCAACCGCCCGAGAGGTGGTGTTGACCGGTCGCGACGGCACACTCGCGACCTGGTGGTCGACCTTCACCGAGGAGGAGGAGGCACACGCCGTGGAGCTTTTGGGCCAACTTCGTTGTGCGCGCCTTGTCGACCAGGAGTTTGGCCGCTGCTCCCAAGGCGAGCGACAACGAATCCTGCTCGCACGTTCGCTCTTTGGGCGGCACCCCCTTCTTCTGCTCGATGAGCCAGCGGTTGGGGTGGATCTGCCGGGGCGTGAATCGTTGATCAGCGCACTCGATGCACTCGCCGCTTCGCCAGACGCACCTGCGACGGTGCATGTGGTGCACACCCTTGAGGAGCTCCCACGGTCCACCTCCCATGTGATCATGCTGCGCGACGGAGCGGTAGTGACCTCAGGGCCGATCGACGAGGAGCTCACCAATGAAACATTGAGCGACTGTTTTGGCATTGAGATGCGAGTGATGCGCCACGAGGGGCGCTACAGCGCAACCTCGGCCTCCTCTTGGTAGCTCCTCATCCGATACGGAGCCTGGTTCCATAGGCCGCACTGCGACGGCGGATGTCGCGCCGGCTTGCCCTTAGATCCCGAGGTGCCAGCGGCGGATCGCCCGCGCGAACTCGTCGGGAGCGTCGCTCTGCACGTAATGCCCAGCTCCCTCAACGACGACGGTGGTGTGCTGCACGAGGCGCTGCTCCCAACGTCGCAGCTCCTTCCTCCGAAAGGCGATGTCCCGATCGCCCCAAACAAGGAGCGAGGGCAGGTGCTCAATTCGTTGCAGACCGCGGTCGACGCTTTCAAGAAAGTCGCGACAGGAGGTGATGGATCGGGGGAAGATCGCGCTCGCTCGTCGTCGCATCGGTGTATCGAGCGCCAGCTTGTAGTGGCGCATCTCGGGTTCTGTGAGCTTGCGACGCCGGTGACCTGCGGGGATCATGAGATTGACAAACATGTTGAATCGCATGATCAACATGCGGCCAATGGCGCCACCCATGACCCGAGAGAAGATCTCAAAATGAAGGTCGCCGTTGACCGGCCAGGCCCAGGTGTTGCCAAGTACCAGCCCCTGTAAACGCTCTGGTGCACGCAGCGCAGCGCTTAATCCGATGGGACCACCCCAGTCCTGTGCCACCAAGATATAACGGTCGAGATGCAGCAGCTCGATGAACTCCGCCATAACTGAGGCGTGCTCGGCGGGAGTAGATAGATAGTCATCTTGCGCCCGCGAGAGGCCAAAACCGGGGTAGTCGAGCGAAACACAGCGAAAGTGCGAGGAGAGCGATCTGATGACATCGCGGTAGACGAAGGACCAGGTGGGATTGCCATGGGCGAAGAGCAGAACCGGACCGTGACCCTCGTCGATGTAATGAACGGAGTGGCCCTGAATCATGACAAACCTGCTGGTGAAGGGGAAGAGACTGCGATCGACCCAATCGGGTCTGCCCGCCTCCTGCGACCCTATTGCCATCCGTTGATCTCCTCGATCCCGCCTAGGTCAGTGTTCTACTCTGCGAAGCCCGGCAATATAAGCAACCCTCGTTTTGGTTGTCAAATAGTTGCGGCTGCGCGCCGATGCGAACGCGATATTTTCTGCGCCGCAGCGGGCTCCCTCGACTACAGCGTGAAAGACCCTCCGCGCTCCCGAGCGCCCTACGATTGCAGCGTCGTTGCGTGACCGACGAATTGAAGCGAGCGGTGCGCTTGGTCGGCGCTCCTCGCGTCGCCCGATCGGCGAGGTGCCCCCGGCAGGATTCGAACCTGCGCTCCCGCCTCCGGAGGGCGGTGCTCTATCCCCTGAGCTACGAGGGCGTGCCCATGATGAGCGATTCCGTAGGCGGAGATCGTCGTGGTGGGTTGTTACGCCCTCCATATGGTAGCCGGCCATCTATCATCCACAGGTGGCCATGACGATCGTTGACACCCTTGCACGGGCAATTTCCGAGGCATTTGGCGAGCTCGGCGTGAAGATCGCCCCCGAGGAGATCAAGCTCGAGCGTCCCGCACGGCTCGAGCATGGCGATCTCTCCTCGAACGTTGCACTCGTTCTCTCGAAGCGGATCGGCGCCGCTCCCCGCGAACTCGCTGCGCAACTCGTCGCCGCGCTCGAGGGTCGAACGATCGTTCATGTCGAGGGTATTGAGATCGCCGGTCCTGGTTTTGTGAACTTTCGCCTCGCGAACTCGTGGCTACATGATGTACTGAAACAGGTGGTCACCGAGGGTGAGGAGGGTTACGCAACACCCAATCTCGGCGGTGGCGAACGAGTCCAGGTGGAGTTTGTCTCGGCAAATCCGACGGGGCCGCTTCACGTCGGTAATGGATGGCTTGGCTCATACGGCGACGCACTCTCGCGCCTTTTGCGCCGTTGTGGCTGGCAGGTTTCTACGGAGTACTACGTCAACGACACCGGGAATCAGATCCGCATGCTCGGTGAGTCGGTGCTCGCCCGTCGATCAGGGAGCGAGGTGCCCGAACAGGGATATCAGGGCGAATATGTCACCGATCTTGCTGTGCGCTATCAGGGACCCGAGGACGTTGTCACCGCGGGAAAGTTTGCCGCCGAGGAGATCCTCGGCGTTATCCGGACGACCCTCGATCGACTCGGCATCGTCTATGACGAGTGGTACAGCCAGGCATCGATCGAGGAGAGCGGTCGTGTCGATGAGGCGATCGCCATGATGCGTGACCGTCGCCTTGTCTACGAGCTCGACGATGCGACGTGGCTCCGCTCCACCGAACTTGGTGATGTTCGAGACCGTGTGTTGGTGAAGGCAAATGGTGATGCCACCTATCTCGCTGGTGATATCGCCTATCACCGTGACAAATTTCTTGTACGCGGTTTTGATCGAGTTATCGATGTCTTCGGTGCGGACCATCACGGGCAGGTGGCCAGCCTTGAGGCGGGTGTGGAGGCGCTCGGAATCGATCGCACGCGACTCGAGGTCAAGCTCGGCCAGCTTGTCTCACTCGTAAGCGGGCGCATGTCAAAGCGCTCGGGGAACTACGTGCGACTCGATGAGCTGATCGATCAGATCGGGCCCGATGCCACGCGACTGATGTCGCTCATGAGCTCGATCGATCAGGCCTCTACGCTCGATCTCGATGCCGTGACCTCAAAGTCCATGGACAATCCGGTCTTTTACGTGCAGTACGCCTACGCGCGCATCTCCTCGATCGGGCGTGTCTGTGAGGAGCGTGGCGTCGTGCGCGCACCGCTTGCCGATGCACCATTGCAGCTACTCGTGCATCCGCGCGAACTCGATCTCCTGCGCACGCTCTACAGCCTGCCGGATGTGGTTCGAGAGGCGGCACGTGAGCGTGCACCTTTTAAGGTCACGAACTTCGTACGCGCCCTCGCCGGTGAATTTCACGGTTTCTACCATGATCATCGCGTGCTCGGCGATGAGGTGAGCACAGCAGAGACGCAGGCGCGCCTGTGGCTGGTCGAGGCGACGCGCATCGGTCTCTCGATCGGGCTCGCACTCCTCGGCGTGAGCGCGCCAGAATCGATGTGATCAGATGTCGAATTTCGAGCACCGACAAAATGAACCCGGAGCCGAAATGAATCGGGTCTTCTCCGATGATTTTGTCGCGGATCCCAGTGAGGAGCCGATCGGTCCACACCTCATGCCGCTGACGGCGCATGCGGATGAGGATGATGCACTCGTCGTTGGTGGCGTGCGCATCGATGATCTGGTGGCGGAGTTTGGTACTCCGCTCTTCGTCTACGACGAGGCACACCTCCGTGCGCGTTGCCGTGAGGCGGTCGCCGCCTTTGGCTCTGGCGCCTCGTTCGCAACGAAGGCCTTTCTCACCAAGGCGATGGCGCGCTTGGCTACGGAGGAGGGTATGCACCTCGATGTCTCTACCGGCGGTGAACTCGCGATCGCGTTAGCGGCAGAGGTGGATCCGAGTCGTCTTGTCTTCCATGGCAATAACAAGTCTGAGGAGGAGCTTGCGCACGCGCTCCACGTCGGCGTCGGTCGTATCGTGGTGGACTCGTTTGATGAGATCACCCGCCTCATCGCCTTCGGCGATCTCGGGAGCACCCGCCTGTCGGTTCGCGTTACACCAGGGGTAGAGGCGCACACCCACGAATTCATCAAGACCGGTCAAGAGGATTCCAAGTTTGGCCTTTCACTCGCGCGCGGCACCGCTGATCGCGCGATGGCGGTGTTGCGCGAACATTTTGGCGAGGCGGTCGACGGGGTCCACGCGCATATCGGAAGTCAGATCGTCGACTTTGATGGCTTTGTCGCTGAGATCGAGGCGGTCGCGCCGTTCATCGCGATCCATGATCTGCGCCTCTTTACCGTAGGTGGTGGACTCGGTGTGGCCTATCTCAACGGCGAGGTTGCACCCACAATCACCCAGTGGGCAGAGGCGATCCGCGTTGCCTGCAAGGGAGCCGGCATCGATGAGCGAGTGCAGATAGGAATTGAACCGGGTCGCTCGATCGTTGCCACCGCAGGGATGACCTGTTATCGCGTGGGCACGATAAAAGAGATCGAGGGTATCCGGACCTATGTTTCGGTCGACGGCGGCATGAGCGACAATCCCCGCCCGGTTCTCTATGGAAGTGGTTATGAGGTCTTTCTCGCGCGTTCGATGAGCGCGGTGCGAACACGTGCCGTCCGTGTCGTTGGTAAGCACTGTGAATCGGGAGACATCGTCGTCGATGAGGGGCGCCTCCCCGAGGACGTGAACGTAGGGGATATCTGCGTGACGCCGGTGACGGGTGCCTACGGATTCTCTATGGCCTCGAACTACAACCGCGTCGTGCGACCACCGGTGATCTTTGTCGCTGATGGCGAGGCTCGAGTGGTGGTGCGACGCGAGACGATCGAGGACCTTCTCCGGCTTGAGCCGTGATTGATTAGCGTGGTGAGATGAGTGGTGCAGGTCAAGTAGAGGATCGAGGAGGGCACCTTACGGTGCGAATTGGCCTCCTTGGCTGCGGAAACGTTGGCGATGCACTCGTCTCACTCATCGACGAAGAGGCCGATGCGATCGCCGAGCGATCTGGCGTTCGGCTCCTCATCTCCCGTATCGCAGTACGCGACCTCACCAAACCGCGTCGCTCTCAAAACCTTGCAGGTCGCCTAACTGATGATGCACGAGGTCTCGTCGAAGACCCTGATATCGACCTCGTCGTGGAGCTCATCGGTGGGATTGAGCCGGCCAAGGGATTAATTGAATCAGCCCTTCGCGCAGGAAAGTCAGTCGTCAGCGCCAACAAAGAGCTCCTCTCGACCGACGGCGCCACATTGCATGATCTCGCTGCCTCAGTTGAGCGCGACCTCCTCTACGAGGCCGCAGTTGGTGGAGCCATTCCGCTCGTGCGCGCGCTCTCGGTCTCGCTCGCTGGCGAACGCGTCCATCGGGTGCTCGGCATCGTCAATGGCACCACGAATTACATCCTCACGCAGATGTCACAGCTCCATGGCTCCTATGCAACCGCGCTCGAAGAGGCGATTGTCAAGGGGTATGCCGAGGCGGATCCGACCGCTGACGTAGAGGGCTATGACGCCGCGGCAAAGACCGCGATCATCGCGAGTCTCGCCTTTAATGCCGACGTCACCCGAGATGATGTCTTTCGGTGTGGGATCACGGAGATCGATTCCGCAGATATCGAATTTGCCGAACGTCGTGGGTTCGTCGTGAAGCTGTTGAGCGTTGCTGAGCGCAACTATGAGGGGAACGAGGAGTCGATCTTGGTTCGCGTGCATCCCGCGATGTTGCACCGATCGCATCCGCTCGCGACGGTAAATGGCACCTTTAATGCGATATTTGTTGAGGGTGAGCATGCAGGCGAACTCATGCTCTACGGGCGCGGTGCTGGCGGTGCACCGACGGCGAGTGCAGTGCTCGGCGATCTCATCGACGCCGCCCGCGGACTCGCGCGTACGGGCACCTTCGAACAGCCCGCCCGCCGTCATGTGCGCCTTGAGCCAATAGATCGTCTGCAGTCGCGGTACTGCATCACCATTGAGGTCGCCGATCGAACCGGGGTGATGGCCTCAGTCGCCGATGTCTTTGGTCGTCATGGCGTCTCGATCCGCTCGATGGAGCAGGTGGGACTCGCAAACGAGGCCCGCATCGTGTTCATCACCCACCTTGCCCGTGAGTCGGATGTGCAGGCGACGCTCGCTGGGTTGCGCGAGCTGGAGGCGGTCAAACGAATTGGTGGTCTTCTTCGAGTGCTAGGTGAAGATGATGAGTAATACATCGGTTGAACGGATGGCGACAACTGCGCACGAGGGCGCCTTTGCCTCTCGTGCCTATGAGGGCATCATCCGCCGCTACGCAGAGTTTCTTCCAGTCAGCGCGGCGACGCCGATTATCACGCTCTTTGAGGGCAACACGCCACTGCTTCCTGCACCACGGCTCTCCGCACGTGTCGGCGCCGACGTCTTTTTGAAGATCGAGGGCGCGAATCCGACCGGTTCATTTAAAGACCGGGGCATGACGATGGCGATCTCTAAGGCGGCCGAGTCTGGCGCCAAGGCGGTTGTCTGTGCCTCGACCGGAAATACCTCCGCATCGGCTGCTGCCTATGCAGCACGGGCGGGCATGAGCTGCGTGGTCTTGATACCGGAGGGGCACATTGCGCTCGGCAAATTGGCCCAAGCATTGGTGCACGGTGCGCGGGTCATCCAGGTGCGCGGGAACTTTGATGTTGCGCTCGACATCGTGCGCGAACTTCCCTCGCGTGCACCGATCGAGGTCGTGAACTCGGTCAATCCCTATCGCATTGAGGGACAAAAGACCGGCGCGTTTGAGATCATCGACGCGCTCGGCGACGCGCCCGACTACCACTTCATTCCCGTGGGCAACGCGGGCAACATCACCGCCTACTGGAGGGGTTATCGCGAGTTCAAAGAGGTCGGTCGTGCGAGCAAACTTCCCGCGATGATGGGATTTCAGGCCGCCGGATCGGCGCCGATCGTGCTCGGCCATCCCGTGGAGAATCCAGAGACCATCGCCACCGCTATCCGTATCGGAAACCCGGCATCGTGGACGAGCGCCACCGATGCGGCGCGTGATTCACAGGGCGCGATTAACGCTGTCACTGATGAGAAGATCCTCGAGGCCTATCGCATCCTCGCGGAGGAAGAGTCGGTCTTTTGCGAGGCGGCATCTGCCGCGAGTGTTGCCGGTCTTTTGAAGGTCGGCGTGCCAAAGGGGTCAACGGTGGTCTGTGTGCTGACGGGGCACGGTCTCAAGGATCCCGACCTCGCAATATCACAGGCGAGCGTCCCGGTGACGGTCGATCCAACGCTCGAAGCGGTGCTCGAAACACTGGGACTTGGTTCGTAGCGCTGCACCCTCCTCAGCCACCGGCCGCGACAGCTGCAGGGGCTGATTGCCTTTCGCGGTATTCGGCGTTACAGTGGTCATGCAGGCCTTCCTGCCGAGCGTGGCGCTGCTGCTGTGGCCCGTTGCTCGTGCGGGGGCTCCCAGATCCCAGATCTTGGGGAACACCCTTTCGTAGCCTCTTCGTACGCTTCCCCCTTGCACGTACCCTCTTGCGAGTTCGGGATGTAGGGGACGTTGCCTGATTCCGCTTGCATCGCACCGCCACCCTCGGGTGCCCGGCGGCGATTCGGGGAGGTCATCATGGATGACCGATCTGCGGGCCCACCAATTTTTCTGACCTCCACGTCGGGGGTCAAATGACAAGAGCAGGAGCACAATCAATGGCTGGAGCAGATTCAGCACGCTCAGTACTCGAGGCGAAGGACCGCGCGGAGCTGGTGACGGTCGCCGCCTCACTCGGTGCGGATATCGCACCGCGTGCGAAGAAGTCCGATGTCATTCAGGCAATTTTGCAAAAGACCGGCGCAATCGACGAGCGTCCGGTGCCAGCTTCCGCGCCAGCGGCAAAGCGCGGACCGGGACGTCCCCGCAAAGCCGCTGCGGAGGGAGATTCCTCCGATGGGAGTGCCTCTGCGAGCAGCGCCGTGAGCGAGGCATCTACCCCTAAGCGCGGTCCGGGACGTCCTCGCAAGGCTGCCGATCAGCTGGCCTCCCCCGAGATCATGCCGGAACCCGAGATCACCTTCCGCGCCACGCCGGTGATCGAGAGTGGCGAGCGGACATCATCACCCGATGGTCGGCAGAATCCGCGCACCAATCCTCGCAGCGAGAGCCGCAATGAAAATGGATCCCGTGGTGAGCGTTCCGGCGCAGCGGGTGGCCAGAGCAGCTCGAATGGCCAGAGCAACACGAATGGTCAGGCCGGCAACGGTGCACAAAACAATGGTGCTCAGGGCAACGGCGCACAGGTGCAAGGGACTCGCCCCCAGGGTCAGGGCTATCAGGATCGAAACCAAGGTCAGCGCGATCAAAATGATCCGAATAACCGTCGCGGGCGCCGCCGCGGACGCGGACGCGAACGGGGCGAGAGCTTCGGCGGCCAGAGCGTGGAGAATGAGGCGAACTACCAGGGCGAGCTCGTACCGGTGAAGGGTCTTCTCGATCTTCGCGAAGAGGGCTATGGCTTTCTCCGCACCAGCGGATATCTTCCGAGTCCGAAGGACGTCTACGTCTCTGTTGGTCTCGTGCGACGTTTTGCCCTACGAAAGGGTGACGCCATCGAAGGCGCCTGTCGTGCCGCCTCCTCGAGTGAGAAATTTCCCGCGCTTATCCGCGTGGACGCGGTGGCCGGACTCGATCCTGAGGCAGCGCGCGTGCGTCCGAAATTCGAGGAGCTCACGCCGCTCTTCCCCGACTCAAAGTTGCGCCTCGAGACCGGCGATGACCCCAATAACTTGACCTCGCGCATCGTCGACCTGATCTCGCCGATCGGTAAGGGTCAGCGAGGTCTGATCGTCTCACCGCCGAAGGCGGGAAAGACGACCGTGATGAAGCAGATCGCGAACTCCATCGAGGCAAATAATCCCGATGTGCACCTGATCGTGCTACTCGTCGATGAGCGCCCGGAAGAGGTAACGGACATGCGTCGTTCGGTCAAGGGCGAGGTCATCGC
>CAIMWD010000061.1 GCA_903845085.1 uncultured Acidimicrobiaceae bacterium | reverse complement strand
TCTCGTGCTCTACCGTGATAACTCCGGTGACTTGGGGTTGATCGGAAAGCAGTGCGGCCACCGACTCGTCGACATGGTCTTTGGTATCCCCGATGAGCACGGCATCCGCTGTCCCTATCACGGCTGGTGTTACGACGAGAGCGGTCAGTGCACCGATACGCCACTTGAATCACCCAACTCGAAGTTGAAGAGCCGTGTCAACATCGGCGGCTACCCCGTACAGTCGCTCGGCGGGCTCGTCTGGGCCTACCTTGGACCACCCCCCGCCCCCGTGCTCCCACCCTATGACTTCCTCGTTTGGCCAAACTCGCTGCGCCAGATCGGCGTGACGGAGCTCCCCTGCAACTGGCTCCAATGCCATGAGAACTCCGCCGATCCCTTCCACAACACCTATCTCCACGGCTACTTCTTTAAGTATCAGCTCGAGCGCATGGGGATGCTCTCTGAGCGTGCGGGTGACGAGGGAGCGCATCGCACCTTCGTCTCAATCCACGGTACCGATCATGCCGACGGCATCGCCTTTACCCGCGATACCTACGGCTTTCGTAAGGGCATCAAGATGTCCAAGGAGCGAGGTGCGAAGGAGGACAGCATCCGCTGGTTTCCTTACAACATCTATCCCTACTTCTCCCGCTCTGGAGGAGGGCTCCGCACCCAGATCAACATCCGTGTGCCGATCGATGACACCCATACCCTTCACCTTCACTACGGCATCTTCAACATCCCCGACACCACCGTGACGGAGCAGTCGCCGATCCCCTACTACGAGGCGCCGATCTTTGATGAGCAGGGGCAGCCGATCCTCGATTACGTAATGGCGCAAGACGCCGCCGCGTGGTGGTCGCAGGGTGAGCTCACCGACCGTTCGCGCGAGCAGCTCGGCGCGACCGATCTCGCCATCATCGAATTTCGAAAGATCATCGAGGAGCAGATCACCGCGGTTGAGGAGGGACGTGACCCGATGAACGTCTTCCGCGACCCCGCTGCGGTTCCATCCTCGATCAACTTCGATCCACCGATCGGTGCCGAAGTTCGCAATCTTGCGCGGTCGGGATCGAGCATCGACAAGATCAATGTCTCGCGGTCGATGTTCCACCGTGGATATTCCAACGATGACATCGATCGCTATGGACCGATCACCCCGCAGATCGCTGAGCTGATGCGCGCCGCAGAGGAGCGCACGAGTTAGAGGTTCTTGTCCTCTTTCATCGACTCTTCAAGCGAGTATTTCGAGAACTTCGGCATAAACCGAGCGATGGCCGCGATGACGGCGACACAGCCGAGGCCGCCGGAGACGATCGCGATCGCAGGGGTGGAGATCGATGCCACCATCGCGCCCTCCATGTTGCCAAGGCGTGGCCCACCCTGGACGACCGCGGTCGAGATCGAACTCAGGCGACCCCGCAGCTTGTCCGGAGCCTCGACCTGAATGATCGTGTTACGAAAGATCGCAGAGATGCAGTCGGCCCATCCGGCGATCGCCACACAGATGCAGCCAACGACAAAGTAGGGAACGACGCCAAAGAGCGTCAGTGCGATGCCCCAGACGGCAACGGATATCAGGACGGCGCGGCCCTGATAGGTAATTCGTGAGGTCCAACCCGAGAGCACCGAACCCAAGAAGGCGCCGATTCCTGGGCAGGCGCTTAAGATTCCGAAGGTCCGCGCATCGCCGTGGTAGTGCGTGAGTGCCATATAGGGAAAGAGTGAGACCGGGAGTCCCAGCACCGTGGCAGAGAGGTCCGCAAAGAAACAGGCCTGAATCACCTGCCGACCCTTTAGAAAGGCAAATCCCTCTCCGATCGAGGCGAGGGAGAACCGTCGTCCACCGCCCTGGGGAGGGAGCGGATCGAGGCGAGCCACCGCCTGAAGTGCCGCCAGCGTCGAGACAACATCGAGCCAATATACCCACGCAAAATTCTGCGCTGCGAAGAGTGCGATGAGCACCCCGGCGAGCGCTGGTCCGGCGACCTGGGAGATCTGTCCAAGCATCTGGCGCAATACATTTGCGGCCACGAACGAGTCACGATCGACGAGTGTCATCTGCACCGCGGTGCGCGTGGGACCATCGACACCGTTGAAGGCCTGGATCGCCGCCGCGAGGAGAAAGAGCGGCCACAACTTTGGGTGGCCCCCCACGCTGTTGAGCGCGAGTCCCACAGTGCAGACCGCCATGCCGATCGCGGTGAGTACGAGGAGGCGACGTCGATCCATCGAATCTGCGATCGCACCGCCCGCCATCGGCGCAAGGATCGCGGGGATGAGCTGCGCGAGGCTGATATAGCCAACGTCAAGGTTCGAATGGTGCGAGATGACGAAGACCTGATAGGTCACCGCGGTCGCAGTGAGCTGTGCTCCCAGCAGTCGGATCGCGTAGCCGACCCAGAGTCTGCGGTACTGCGGAAAGCGCCGGAGCGGACCGATATCAACAAAGTGCTTGGTAACCCCCATGGGGCGCCATATTAGATGACCATCCTCGCGATTGTTCGACTCTCGAACAACTTGGGAGGCGACCCCATCAGATGGCACCTTGCGGAGATCATCGAGCGAGAGAATCCGCGAAATGCACCATCTCCGTCGCGACGACAGCCTCAATCGTTCGACAGAAATCCAGGTTGCAAAAGAGGAGGGAGGGGGAGATAATCGGTGATGGACGGAACCGCCGATCACATCGACGAGGAGCTTGCCAGCTGGTTATGTGATCAGCCGGTCTTCTTCGTAGCGACCGCTCCACTCGATGGTGATGGTCGCGTGAACTGCTCGCCAAAGGGAAACCGTGGCGAGTTCGCCGTCATCAACCCGACCACCGTCGCCTACCTGGATCAGAACGGAAGTGGCATCGAGACGATCGCCCATCTGCGAGAGAACGGTCGCATCACCCTGATGTTTACCGCCTTTACCGGTGCTCCGCGTATCGTTCGGCTGCAGGGGCGGGGTGAGTTCATCGTGCAGGACGACCCACGCTTCGCTGACTACTGCAACGCCTTCCCCCTACCCGTCGGCGTGGGTGCCCGGGCGGTGATCGTCGCCCACCTCACTCGGGTCGCCGACTCCTGTGGCTTTGGTGTACCGCTGATGAAATTCAACGGGCATCGTCGTGCGCTCGACGCCTGGGCCACGAAGAAGGGGGCGGAGGGCCTGGTGGACTACCAGCAGCGCAATAACCTCCGCAGCATCGATGATCTCCCCGGCCTCGATCCGCTCGACGCGCCCGCCGATATGCCAACACCCGCGTAGTCGCCACGACGCCGATATGGCACGTTGAGTTGCCGGTCAACCCCCCAGCGATCGTACGGATCGACAGCTATCTCTGGTCGATCCGTCTCGCAAGTTCCCGCTCACGTGCGACCGAGCTCTGTCGTGGAGGGCACGTGAAGGTCGCCGGCGCCAGTGTGAAACCTGCACATCCGGTACATGCTGGCGACAGGATCGCGATAACCATCGCCAACACCACTCGAGAGATCGAGGTGGTCGCTCCACTCGCGAAACGCGTCGGAGCGGCAGTCGCAGGCGAGTACTACCGTGATCTCGCGCCACCCAAGGAACGCTCACCAAAGGTACCGGCACCGTTTCAACGCGATCCTTCAATGGGGCGACCAACTAAACGAGATCGTCGCCTCCTCGACCGACTCCGCAACGAGCGGACGCGTTAAAACCTTAAGGAGCTCCGCGCTAGCTGTTCTGATGCAGCGTGGTGTTCAAGCCACCCCAGCTGGGATTGTGGGGACGCGCCTCAACCCGTCCAGTCTCTCCGTGACGGTAGAAGAGCAGGCCAGAGGCACCGGAGAGCTCCTTCGCCCTGACGACGGTCATCGAGCCCTCCTCGTGGAGCGTCACCGGCGTACTTGCCGTGAGGTAGAGACCAGCCTCGATCGTGCAGTAGTCACCGAGTGAGATCCCGATACCGGCGTTCGCGCCGATCAGACAGTGCTCACCGACGGAGATGACCTCTTTCCCGCCACCGGAGAGCGTCCCCATGATTGAGGCGCCACCTCCGATATCGCTGTGGTCGCCGACAACCACTCCGGCGCTAATGCGACCCTCGACCATGCAGGCGCCGAGTGTTCCCGCATTGAAGTTACAGAAACCCTCCTGCATCACGGTCGTGCCCTCGGCGAGGTAGGCGCCGAGGCGAACACGGTTGCCATCTGCGATACGCACACCGGTCGGCACGACATAGTCGATCATCCGAGGAAACTTGTCCACGCTGTGCACGCCGATGTGCTCACCCGCGAGGTTGTCAAAGGCGAGAAAAACGTTCATCGCCTCAGGGTCGATCGGACCACGGTTGGTCCATGCAACGTTGTTCAACAGTCCAAAGATCCCATCAAGGTTGATCTCGCGTGGTCGAACATGACGTAGCGAAAGGAGGTGGAGGCGAAGGTAGGCCTCCTGGGCTGAGGTCGGCTGCTCGTCGACGGTGTGAACGACTGCAATGACGGGGATGCGGCTGCGTACCTCGCCCGCGATGTACTCCGGATCCTCTCTCGCAATCTCAGAGAGGATCCGCAGCGCCTCGATGTTGTGATGCCCCTCCTCGTCACGAAAGGCATGGAAGCGATCGAAGATCTGGTCGTAGATGCCGTCGTCGAGGAGCTCGACGGTTCCGGTCAAGTTCTCGATCGCATCATCGAGTACCGCCCATGTTCCGTAGTTGGCCTCCACGTTGATCGCGAGAAAGCGGGTGTCGAGCACCTTGTGCTCGCCGCCGATCTCGCTCTGCCAGCAGGTCGCCACGCCCAGTGCATAGGCGTAGGGGCGTGCATAGCCCGGGCGACTCTCCACCTCGGAGACGAAGGTGGAGAAGTCCTCTTTGCTCTTAAGAATGTGATGTTGGGCCATCTGTCCACTCTAGTGGCGGCACCCGACGCGACATTTGGCGCATCCCACCAGCTCACCGGGGCATCTCTCGCACGGTGAGCTGGCCACACGGTGAGATCGTTACTGGGTCACGTTGCGCTAACCGCCGTAGTTCATACCCGTGGCACGCAGCAGCAGTGGTGTTCTGGACTCGTCGCGGACCCCCGCGCCGACGACCTCGGCGACGAAGACGGTGTGGTCACCCCGCTCGATGGTGTCGGTCACGCGCGCCTCGAACCAGTAGGGCGCCTCGACGATGAGCGGGCAGCCAGTCTCGGGCGCTGGCTCGTAGCGATAGCCATTCAAGGTGGCACCATCGACCACGGTGGTCCGAAAGAAGGCCTTCGCGATCTCGAGTTGATCCTCGGCGAGGACGTTGATCGCGAGCACGCCGCTGCGCTTGATCACCGCGTGGCTGTCATTGTCGGATTTGACCGAGATCATGACGAGCGGCGGTTCAAAGGAGGCCTGCGAGAGCCAGTTAACACCTGCGGCGGCGAGCTCCTCTCCGTCGATCGAGGTGAGAATCTGCAGTCCGTACTGCAATGAACGGAGTGCGACCTTCTTCTCCTGTGGATCCATTTTCCCTCCCAGTTGTGCCCCCCGGAGTCCTCCGGCGCTGTGGGGCGAGTCTAGGCAGGAGACCACGAGCATTCATCGGTTGGAAATCTTCGCGATACATCCCTGCCGTACGCTCTCCTCGGCGGCGGCCGTCGAGGGGCAGTCACTGCAGCTAGGGAGCTGATGTCGACGACGACCGCGAGCCCAATGGGAGCCGATACCGAGGCGAGCGGCCACGTCATCGTCTGTGGCCTCCATGGCGTCGCGCTGCGTGCGGTGGAGCAGCTCCATCTCTCGGGCGTCGAGGTCATCATTATCGACGAGGATCCCGATCCCCGCCTGGCGCAGATCATCGAGGGCTGGGGAATACGCCAGATACGACAGAACGCGACCCTTGGCGGGGGACTCATCGCGGCGAGCATTGCGCACTGCCGCGCGGTGATCTGTTGCGCTCCAAGTGACATCTTGACGCTGGAGATCGCGCTCGGCGTACGCGAGATCCGCCCCGATGTCCGCATTGTCGTCGAGCTCGCGAACGCCTCTGTTGGCCGTGCGCTCGAACGCGTGATTGGTGTTGGAAGTGTCATCGACGTGGCGGAGATCGCCGCGCCCTCCTTCGTCGAGGCCTGTCTCGGACTTGCCACCCACGAGATGACGCTGGGCGGCGAGCGGTTTGCCGTTGTTCAGGTCACCGTCAGTGGTGACGAGGGATACCACGAGACCTTCCGCAGCCACTTTGGCAACCTCGCCCCGGTTGCGATCACCACAGCGCTCACCGGCGCGATGGCGGTATGTCCAGGTCGCGATGCGCCGGTCGCCGTGGGCGACCACGTCGCCGTGCTTGGCACACCCGCTGAATTTGAACGCTCCGATCTTGACGTCGTCCGTGCGGTGCACGCCCCCCCACCGCGGGTGCCGCACTGGCGCCTTCTGCATCGTCGCATTAGTGCGATCCTCGCAACGAACGCGCGCGGACTCGTAATCAGCGTCTCGTTGCTTTTTTCGCTCGTAATTCTCTCGACACTCATCATTCACCTCGGCTACCTCACCCCCGCACGACATCACCTCGGTGTATTGAACTCGCTCTATTTCAGTGTCGAGACGATCGCCACGGTTGGCTTTGGCGATTACTTCTTCGCCGGCCAGGGCGACCTCATGCTGACCTTTGCGATCGTGCTGATCATCGCTGGCGTCGCGCTCGTGTCAACGAGCTTCGCGCTGTTTACCAACATCTTGGTGAGCCGTCGGATCGAACAGTCACTTGGTCGGCGCCCAATCCCTGGCCTCGCCGGTCACACCGTGGTGATCGGTCTTGGCTCGGTCGGGATCGGCGTCATCGAGCGGCTTGTTACGACGGGAGAGCGCTGTGTGATCATCGAACGCGATGTAAACAACCGCGAGTTGGAGCGTGCACGTGCACTCGGCGTACCGATCGTGATCGGCGACGCGACCCAACCTCCCGTGCACCGGCAGGTAAACCTCGCTGACGCCCGTGCGATCGCGATACTGACGAGCTCCGACCTCACCAATATCGAGACGGGGCTCGCCGTGCACGAGTCGCTCGGGGACCAGTGGGAGCGAGTACCCGTCGTGATGCGGGTCTTTGACCAAGACCTCGCGCGGATGATGGGACAGAGCTTCGGCTTTCACCATGTTCGCTCTACCGCCGCGCTGGCTGCTCCCTGGTTTGTCGGCGCTGCCCTCGGTCTCGATGTCATCGAGACCTTTTACTTCGAGGATCAACCCTTCTTGGTCGGACGCCTCGAGGTCTCTTCGACGGGCGGCCTTGAGGGACTCCAACTGGGTGATCTCTCCTCTCGAACACGGGTGATTGCGATCCGTCGAGCCGCGGAGGGAGCACCACTCGAGCACCCACCACGTCGTGGTACGCGCTTCGCGGGAGGCGATGAGGTCTTTCTCCTTGGTCCCTACGAAGAGCTGCTCTCCGTCCTGCGGCGCAACGGTGGGGCGCACGAAGGTGCACCGGCGTCCGATGCTCGGGGACCTGCCGCGGAGTAAATCGCGACATGTGGCAACGGGTGCTACCTAGTGTGGAGACCATGAACATCGTCGTCTCGAATGTCAAAGGTGGCGTCGGAAAGTCGACCACCGCCGTCTACCTAGCCGCTGCTGCGGCAGAGCGAGGGCACACGCCGGTCACGCTGATCGATGCGGACCGTCAGGCCTCCTCCGCGGAGTGGCTCGAAGTGCGACCGGTCGAGGGAGTCACCGTGGTCGAAGCACCCTCTGAGCGGACCGTGGTACGTGCGATGGCAAGGGAGGAGGGACTCAACGTCGTCGATACTCCGCCCGGCGACGAGCGGATCGTCGTCGCGGCGATCAGTGCGGCCGATGCGGTCGTCATCCCCACCCGCGCAGGCGGCGTCGAGATCTCTCGCGTTGCTGCCACATTGGAGATCATCAACGACGCGCGGCCTCATGGCATCGTGATCTGCGGTGCCCGCCTTGGCACCAATGATCTGGAGGAGACGGTCAACTTTTGGACCAAGGAGCGCGTGGCGATCTGGGGAATCATCCCCGAGCGAGTCGGCATCGCGACCGGACCGGAGGCGCGACTTCTGCGGGAGGGACTCACCGAGTACGAGGCGGTGCTCAAGCGCGCGCTCCGTGCCGCTCGCTAACCGATATGTCACCGACGCCCTTTACCGGCGCCTTCGATGACCCCGCCGTAGGCGCCGCATATCAGGCGCGACTCGATGCGCTCGCTGCCACCGGAAGATCGATGCACGCGGAGGCCGATCTTGTGGGTCGCTACGCGCCACGTTTCGTTCTCGATGCCGGATGTGGTACTGGTCGTGTCGCGATCGAACTTCACCGTCGTGGCATGACGGTGGTTGGCGTTGACCTCAGCGAATCCATGCTCGCCGAGGCAAGGGAGCGTGCACCTGAACTCACGCTCATCCATGACGACCTCGCAACCTTCGCGCTCGATCGCACCTTTGATCTCGTGTTAATTGCGGGAAATGTTCCAATATTCTGCGCACCCGAACACCGCGATGCGCTCGTCGCAAACTGTGCACGACATGTCGTCACCGGGGGCCATCTCATCGCGGGATTTACCCTCGAAGGTGGCTACACCCTCGCCGAGTTCGACGCAGCCGCCACCGCAGCCGGCCTCATGCTCACCGAGCGCTCCGCAACGTGGGAGGGAGCCGACTTTGTTCCAGAGAGCAGCTACGCCGTCTCCATACTCACGAAGGCCTGATCATGCGCTGGCGTGGATGAACAGCTCCATCGCTCAACAGACAGTGCTCCCCCCGACGTAGCTCGGCACGATGAGCGCGACATCGATGCTGGTGGGTAGGTAACGCGTAGTTCCGTGCGGCCCGACGTTGGTGAGCTCGGCGCCATAGCGCTCTGGGGTATCACCGCGATCGCCACGGTGCTGCTATCTCAAGACTCAGCGATCGCGATCACGCCAAGAGCCGCGCTCTACCTCGCACTTGCCGAGGCCGCGAGCGCGTGGATCTTTCTCGCCCTCGGTGCGCTTTCGAGTCAACTCCTTCCCACCCGGCGCTCTGCAGCAAGCGCCGCCGCGACACTCCTGGGGATCTCCTACGCACTTCGACTCCTCGCCGATGCAGGCATCGGTCTCCACTGGCTCATCTGGTGCTCTCCTCTGGGCTGGGTCGAGGAACTTCAACCACTCACTCACCCACAGCCACTCGCGCTCATTCCGATCGCGCTCCTCGTCCTCATCGTCGGCGGTGCCACAGTTGCTCTTGCCGAGCATCGCGATGTGGGAGGGGCTTATCTGGGAGATGCGCCATCGCGACGCACCCACCGCGGCGGTGTTCGCACTCCCCTCGCACTTTCGCTCCGACTGCTTCGCGCCAATCTCATCGGCTGGTCGATCGCGGTCAGCCTCTCGGCAATTCTCTACGGAGCAATCGCTCGCTCTGCGGGTTCGACGATCACCGGCGTGTCGGTCACCCAGCTGCTGGGTCGTCTCGGTGCCACCGGTGCCGGTACCCGGGCGGTCCTTGGTCTCTGCTTCCTGATCATCGCGGTACTGCTTGCCTTCGCTGCCCTCGGTCAGCTCCGTGCACTCACCGGAGAGGAGCTTGAGGGACGCCTCACCCCTCTCCTCGTAAGGCCATTCGCGCGCCAGCGGTGGCTCGCCGAGCGTGCACTCATCGCCGTCGCCACACTCTCGCTGCTCGGTCTCGGCGCGGGCATTCTCGCCTGGGTTGGCGCCGCAAGTCAGCACGCAGGGATCGACCCGGCGACTCTGGTGCTTGCGGGTTGCAACCTCGTCCCTCCCGCGATCGTCGTGCTCGGCGTGGGCCTTGCTACCTTTGCCCTCCTCCCCCGTCAGGTCGTTGCGGTCGCTGCGGTCGTGATCGGCTGGTCGCTTCTCATTGAGGTCGTCGGCGGGATCGGCGCCAGCAATCACTGGCTGCTCGACAGCTCGCTCTTTCATCAGATGGCCGCTGCGCCGGCGGTTGCGCCACACCTCGTCAGCGATCTCGTGATGGTGGGCATTGGCGCGCTTGGCGTTTCGATCGGACTTTGGGGTTTTCGACGCCGGGATCTCGAAAGCGAGTAGCCGCACAGCTGGACTGCAGGCCGCCGCACCGCGACACATTCCCTTCGGTATTCGACGCGCATTCGATCGGTGCGGCGAAGTTCAAAGGCACTGAGGAGTAGCTCAACAACCACCCGGTGCCCACAGAAGACCGGGGCCCGCCTCTGGGTCGGTTACAACACCCACTCCGTAGGGATGGGTAAAGGCACCGAGGTGCACGACATACCAGTGCCCCTGCCAAGAGATGATCGAGAGCACCGCCACTGAGTCGATGGTTGCACCATGCGAATAGACGAGGCGCAGACCCTGGAGGTGCCAGTACCCGATCCGGTTGCCACAGGTTCCCGGTGCGATCCAGTTTGCGCCGTTGGAGAGCGCCCGGGCACCAAGAAAGTGCGGGGTACCTCCCTGCAGAAGGAGGTGGTGATAGGCGGTGAGATCTAGGTGGAAGCCATCGAAGAGGTCAAGGGTGTAATAGGCCGAGGGATCGGGGACCGCCTTGAGTTTAAGAAATGGGGCCTTTGGGAAGTACACCTGGTTCGCCTGTGCGATGGAGTTAGCGATGATCGCCTGAAAGAGTCGCTTACCGAGGATGCCCAACTGCGAGGTCGGCCCAACTGCGGTCGGCGGCCTCTGAGTATTCTGCGACGTCCCTGATCCGTTCGAGGGCGACCCAATCGAAGATGACGCAAACGAGGGTGAGGTGGCAGCGGCGCTGTTGCCGGTGAGGGCGGAGGGAAGAATTTGCATCATGATCGCTCCGAGGAGAAGCGCTCCAAACGCCACGACACGAAGTGGTGACGAGGAGCTGCGCTGGCCTGCCCGGTCGGTGATCACCGACCAACGATGCCATAGAGCACGCGCCTGCAGCTATCGGGTACACAGGCGCGGCGTCGCTCCTAGGCAGATAATGCTCGCTCTGCAGTGTGCCGCTTAGGAGGCTTGGTGCAGGATGACGCGACCGCGGTAGCGCCGCTTTGCCTCAAGGAGTGCCTCGTCGGCGCGCGCAAGGGTGGCTGTAAACGCTGATCGAAAACAGCCACACGTGATTGTCTCCTAAGTCTGCCTCAAGAACGTGGCTGTTTTCGACCAGCGGGCGTGGCTGTTTTGGGCCAGCGTTCACAATTCAGCCTCATGCACGGGAACGTCAGCAGCGTGCACTAAATGCACCGCCTACACATCCGGCCCGAGAGAACCGTGAGGAGAGAGCTACGCTCGTTCGAAACCTCTTGGTCTCGTCTCACCCTCCACGATCGGTGGCGCCAATGGGAGACCTCTGCCGAGACGCCTCGATCGTTGCTATCGGTCAGGCCGGTGACGCTAAAGAATCACCGGCCTGACTCCATCGCAGACGCTGTGCAAGTTGTGATCTCTGAGGCTCCCCAATTCACGATCGTTACCTCAGTGCAGGAATACGGGGTAGTGCGACGTCGCGCCACCAACGACGGAGGTGGTGAGCGTCATGCGGAAACGCGGTCGTCGGTCGAGCCACCAATGCAGCTGACGGGGAAGCACAATCTTGCCGAGCAGCGTGTCAATCATGTGCAGCGTTACCCTCTGCCCTGCCTTGAGCGTGAACTGGGCTCGACCGAGAATCAGATGACGCCAGCCGATCTGCTTTGTGCCCTTAAACACTCGCCGTGCGACTGACACATTTGCGATTCCAAGACAGTCCGTGTTTGCACAGGTTACCGAGACCGGCGAGTACGTCGGCGCGACCTTCAGCACCTTGTGATCGGCCTTAACGCTCGGCGCCAAGGTGTACAACGAGGTGCTCGTAGCGCCCGGTACCGATGTGCCGATGGCGTTGACCGCCACAACCTTAAAGGTGTATGGCTGACCATTCGTGAGACCACCTACGTTGCACGTGGTCGTCGGTGCGGATACGTTGCACGTGCCCACCGCCGTATTGTGCGCGTCATAAGCAGTAACCACATATCCGGTGAGCGGAGAACCACCATTATTCGATGGAGCGGTCCACACAACACTCACCGACCCATTTCCAGGAGTCGCTGAGACCGCAGTTGGCGGTCCCGGTGGGTTGAGTAACCCGGCGTATCCCGTCCCTGTGGCAACTGGAGACTGGCCAATCGCATTAACGGCGACAACACCAAAGGTGTAAAGGATTCCAGTTGATAGGCCAGTGACGACACAGTTAGTCGCTGGTGCGGTCGCGACACATGATCCGACGACATTGCCCGTCGGGCCAAATGCCGTCACGTCGTAGCTCGTCACCGGTGAGTAACCATCAAAAGTGGGAGCTGTCCACGAGACGTTGTCCGATCCTGCGGCGCCCGTGGCGGTCACCCCAGTGGGCGGCCCGGGGGCAGTCGCAGTCGTAACCGACGCAGTTGAGGTAACACAGGCCGGCGAATAACTTCCAGTCCATGTCACATTTAAAGTGACCGCTCCCGGGGATCCCGTAAGGCCATTCAAGGTGATCACAAACTGCGGCAGCGGATCGGTTGTCGGCAGATTGAGGTCCGTTAGATTCGTCGTGCCTGTCGAATCCAAGGTGTGTGTCGCAATACCCGGAATCGCAACATAGTTCGCATCCTCAAATTGCACGTTCCCCGATGTGTAGGCGCTCGGTACTGGCGAGACGACCTGCAACGAGGTGAATGACGCAGGAATACAGACATCCGAGGGAGCAACAAAACTCGAGGCTTGAATACGAAGGGGTGCCTGCGCGCAGCTGCCGCCAGAGATTGCATCGAAGTTTTGAATCTGGCTGCTACCGCTGTCGGCGTTCACCCAAAGGCAGGTCGGGATGTAAGGGTCCTGAGTAACGGTGTAAAGGGAGGAGAGATTTGAAAATGTCAATGGAAAATTGGCACAGGACGCGCTAGTCGCAAAGTTGTAGCAAGTGACATCACCCGCGTTTCCATTAGGGACATAGACTTTCGTCCCGAGCACCACCGCGGGGCCGTTCCAGATATATGAACTCCCTGTGGTCGCGTACAAGCCGGTGGGAGTCGAGACGGTAACTCCATTCAAATTCCAGCACGGATCCGACGAGACTGGAAGACAGACACCGATCGTCGTTCCTGAAGAGTTCAGGAGCGGGAATGGGCCTCCTCCAAATGCCGCCGAAGTGCTAACCGGCCAGCTGCCGCCTGCACAGGTCGCATCTGTTGTGGGGTCAAAACACGTCAATTCGTTTCCTGTAGTTAACCCGACCGGCACGATGACCTTCCCGCCGATGAGTCCGATCGTCGGCATCGGGCTCTGGTTGGCCAAACTCCCACCGATCGCCACTGAATAGGGCTGGCCAGCGCATGCGGCTCCGGTCGAAACGTTAAAACACATCATCTGATCCTTGGTGCCCGCTGGCGCGCCAGGAATTGAGTTGAACGCATAGAAATCGGAGCCGACGAGCACGGGGTTTGTAATCAGCGCATATGAACCATTGAGTGGCGCGTCGCCTGTTGCAGACAGCGGGGTGAACCCACAAAATGGATCAGCAACTGACACCGCTGCATTCGTATTAATACACACGACGCCAGCGGTAT
The DNA here is from genome assembly GCA_903845085.1 of uncultured Acidimicrobiaceae bacterium. Lineage (GTDB taxonomy): Bacteria > Actinomycetota > Acidimicrobiia > Acidimicrobiales > Bog-793 > CAIVND01. Next base: position 8,770 of record CAIMWD010000061.1, on the reverse strand, counting down.
TGTCTGAGATCTGTGTGGCGTAGACGTAAAGCGCACCAGTCGACTGATTGACGTAGAGACCGGGTTGCCCTGAGGTTGCAAAACCATTTCCAGAGCCGTCAGTGATCGTCTTGTAGGTAAATCCCGCCCAACACAATGAGGCATCCGAGGTGTTGTGACAGCTGACGCCCAGATACATCTGGTGGTGAAACACGTTAAAGACCTGTGTAGAGGTAAACGCAAGACCCCAACCGTCACCACCTCCAGCCGCACCGGAAAATGATGAGGTAGGGGGTGCGGGAATTGTCACCTGCGCGGAGTATGTCAACGTTGGCGAGGGAGAGGCTCCTGCGGTTGAACCGATGGTGAGTATCGGAGTCAAAATACCGGTAAGCACTACGGCAAGCGCAGTTACCAAACGTCGAACGGTCACGTTACATCTCTCCTCGTCTACTGGAATCGATGATGTTAACTCATTCGGCCTGGGAATTGTAGAGACTTCTCCTCTTGGAAGAGGATGGAGCAGGACAAACAATTCATCGCAGAAGCGATACCCCGATGAGTTGAAGGAGCGGGCCGTGAAAATGGTCCTGGAACTTCAGCGAGAGGACCCCAATGACCACGGTGTGTTCAGCCGAGTGGCCCGTGAACTCGGCGTGGGCAGTGAGTCACTTCGGACCTGGGTCAAGAGATCCGAGATCAAACTCGGCGTTCGCGCCGGCATGACCGACGCGGAGCGTGATGAGCTCACGAAGCTGCGCCGCGAGGTCAAAGAGTTGAGACGCGCCAACGCGATTCTGCAATCGGCATCAACTTTTTTTGGGGCGGAGCTCGACCGCCGATCACAGAAGTAGTCACCTACATCGACGCCCACCGGTCAGAGTCGACCGGTGGGCTCACGTGGGGAGTCGAGCCAATCTGCGAACAACTGCGGGTTGCCCCCAGCACCTACTACGCCGCTAAGTCCCGTCCGGCGTCGAAGCGATCGCTGAAGGACCGTGAACTCGGCCCACAACTGAGAGAGATCTGGCGGGCCAACTACTCCGTCTACGGACGTCGCAAACTGCACACGGCGGCGCGACGCAAGGGTCTCGGGATCGGTCGAGATCACGTCGAGCGTCTCATGAAATGCCAGGGCATTGTTGGCGCGTCTCGAGCGAAGAAGCGCTTCACCACTCACGCCGACAAGGGTGCAGTGCGCGCACCCGACCTCGTGAGTCGCAACTTCAGCGCCACCCGACCCAACCAGTTGTGGGTCTGCGACTTCACCTACTGCTCCATCTGGAGTGGCATTGTCTACGTCGCCTTCGTCACCGACGTCTTTGGTCGCAAGATCGTCGGGTGGAAGGCGTCACGATCGATGAGCGCCCACCTCGTGGTTGACGCCCTCAACATGGCGGCCTGGACGAGGCGTCACATTTCCATCGAGCAATTGCGCTGCCACTCAGACGCCGGAAGTCAATACACGTCCATTGCCTACACCGACCGACTCGAAGAGATCGGCGCGAAACCGTCGATTGGCACCGTTGGTGATTCGTTCGATAATGCCCTCGCCGAGTGCATGTTCGCACTCTTCAAGACTGAACTGTTTCGCAACCCCGCGGTCCTGTCCGAGGTGGGTGGCCACTGGAAGGGGCTCGATGACCTGGAACTGGCCATCTCCAAATGGATCCACTGGTTCAATGAAGAGCGCATCCACACAGAGCTCGGCGACCTCTCCCCGTCAGAGTTCGAGGCCAACTACGCTGACAAGAATCAGGTCAACGCGGCGTGATGGAGTGAAGCGGAAGAGTCTCCACTAAACCCAGGCCGAATCAATGCTCCGTTATGAACCGAGGGTGACGCACATCGCAGTCGCCCAGATATCGGCACTCCCGCTGCTGTTGTTTTGGAAGATAACTCGCCATTGCGTCGAAGAGATCGGCCAAGAGGCGAGCATGACCACGGAGGAGCGGCCGTCACTTAGGCCCCCGCCACCGATCACCGTCTCGCCGGCGGGACAGGTCGCGATGGTAAAGCTCTGCTGGCCCGCTGCCACTGACGAGATCGTAGAGGTGATCTGAGAGTACCCACTCACACTGTTCAGACCAGCCGCCCCCGCAGCACCACTGGACCCTGCTGCTCCAGCGGGTCCGGTGGGACCCACAGGTCCCTGGGGACCACGTGGGCCAGTAGCGGTCGAAAGTGGGAGGTGCACTGGTGTCAGTCCCTTTGCACAGACGTCGTTCGTTGGCATGACGATCGCGTGCTTCGCATCGAGACAGGCCAGTGCTGAGGTAGCGGCCTTTGTCTTCGCGATGCCCGAGGCTACGGCGATTCCGCCGCCGATCGCCACGAGAACGAGCATCGCGGTAGTTACCACTACTGGTCGAATAAGACGATGTGCCATGGTGAGCCCCCTCTATGTTCGTCTCTCAAGAGACTAGACATCTGCTTCGATCAACACTCGATTGACACCCAGATAACTCGGCTCGCGCGCTCTCGACGCTACACAGGAGTACCTAGGAGTCGAACCAGCCCAAGGGTGACGTATCTCGGTCTCTATTCGCGCTGCGCGAATACGTCTCAGAGACACAATTGCAGCAGGGGGAGTGAACCGTACAACGTGCGATTCACTCCCCCTGCACCGGTGCTCAGAGGGCCCAAAGGTCAACGGGCCTCCTTGCATTTTGTGATCTCACCTCAGTGATCTCACCAAGATGATTTAGTTCGCGGTGATCCCGAGCGCCACCGAGTACTTCTGCAGCATGGCAAGCGAGTTGATATAGCGCTGCTTGGCAACCGCACCACTGACCAAGTCAACAAGGTGACCCTGCTGCGCAAAGGTCGCCTACATCGATGAGCTTGAAAGAACGCTCACCGCTGCAGCGCGAAGTGCCGCAAGGTAGTCGGGAGGGGTGTTGGCTGCAGTGACAAATGGCTCACCAGAGGAGGGGTCGACCGCCTCCAGCACCTTGTACGCCGTTGCCTGAAAGTGATTCTTTGCCGGATACTTCCTCTCCAGCTGAGGAATCGTTGGCACGTTTGCGGTTACCGCTGCGTAGTTCACCGGTGCCGTCATCGGGTACATCTTCGCAAGCGGGATTGCAAGGTGTGACTGGAGATATGGGCCGAAGGTAGAGACTGCGGAGAACATACCCATACCGTCGCCACGGAGGAACCCAGCGAGCTGCGTGCTCGAGTTCGAATAACCGGTGATGATGCGGTAGTGGATCCCGAATGTATCGAGGATCAGCTTCTGCTCAATCGAGGTGATCGAACCGTTGTCCGTGAGCAGAGTAACCGGGTTTGCCGCCGTAGCCGTGAGCAACGATGCAAAGGTCTGGTAGGGGCTTCCGGGAGTCGCTGCAAAGGCGTGGTTCGGAGCCGAGACGCCGGCAAGAAAGTCCATGCGTGCTGGGTTGAAGTTCACACTCGGGTTGTGCTCAAGGATGTTGTAGATGATGACGCCGCCATTGAGAAAGCCAAAGGTGAGGCCGTCCTTCGGTGATGACTCCAACAGATCCTGACCGGTAATACCAGATCCACCGGGAATGTCTTCGACATTGATCGTTGCGTGAAGGTATGCAGCCATCGCGGTAGTCACTGATCGTGCCTCAATGTCGTAGGCAGAACCTGCGTTTGACGACACGATGAAGTTGAGCGTCTTTCCCTGGTAGTACGCAAGGCCCCTCGAAAGTGGCGTTGACTTCTTCGCTGCGATCGCAGTGGATGCACCGGCGATAGGAGCAACGGTCATTGCGCCCAGTCCGACGAGTACCAGAGCAGTCGACATGAATCTCTTGGCTCTCATATTTCCCCCATAACTTCTGTGACTTTCTTTGTCGCACTTAAAGACAGGTCCTCCCGGATCTGATCACTCACAACATCGTGAGAGAAACATACCGACTAGCGTAATGCCTGTTCATGCGCACTTCCCCCCGGGAAGCGTTACGAACAGTAACACTTTGGTCACATAGTCACAATGCGCCCGGGGCGCTGATCACATATCCCTTGCCTCCGCTCGGTTTTAACGGTCGCAGCTGGCGTGGTCGTCTCACAAAAAAGCGCTGCGAATTCGATTTCGCGGATTGTCGGGAGTGGCCCCTCCAAAAAGAGGAGCCACTGCCTGCTCATGTGATCGCCGAACGACTGGTGGTGAGAGGCGCCAGTATGACCTCGTTGCTCGACACGCTCGAACGACGAAAGCTCGTGGAGCGCCACCCCCATCCCGATGATCGGCGAAAAATTCTGATTCACCTGACCGTCGAGGCCCGCCAGACAGTGGAGCGGACGCGGCCAGGAATTTACGGGTAGTAAGAGCAACGGTCGAGGAGGTCAATGAGGAAGACCGCGAGCAGCTCATGATGACACTGGCAATGATCTGGACGCAGCTCGAGAAGCTGGCCGAGCAACCACCTCCAGGGAAGGCCGCGGGTGGAAAGCGTCGGTGAAGCTCGCCGAACGCGAACCCGACTCCATCAGCCCACGGACCAATGCAGCGAGGAGCCGCACCCGGGCTGGGGAGCCGCAAACTTCTCCCGCCTCGAAGCACTCGATGTCGTTAGTGGAGATCGGCACAGGTTGGGACCGACAGAGTCGATATTTAACTCCATGCAGGTGTAAGTCGCACGGCTGTATTTGTGTTCGCAGTCCTAGCAGAGAAAAAGTGCTTGCCCTTGCTTCTCCATCGACGCTCTCGATCGTCGTTACCGCAGAATCGCGCTACCTCTGAGCGGAATGGGTGATCCGTTCAGCATGGAGATGAGCATGGGCAACCGCGAGTTCAAGGTTGTCAAAGCTGTGGTTGACATGGGCAAGCCGATCGATAGCACCGACTGCACCCAAAATTCGCATGAACTCAGGTCGAAGACCCTTGATCAGGACGGTGATATGTCGATGCTCAAGATTTTCGATGATCTCCCCAAGTGCAAGTGCGGCGGTGGCATCGAGACCATTCACATTTGCGAGACGCAAGAGCACGACGCGAACATCGCTCACCTCGGTAAAGGCTTGAAGAAACCGTTGGGTTGCGCCAAAAAACAGCGTCCCACCAATTTTGTAAACCAAGATGTGCTTCGCAGAAAAATCGAATTTCGCATCTTCTGTGGATCCAGCACTGAGACGCTCTGTGGTGATCTTGGTACTGCGGGCAACATGACGCAATGCCATTGCACCCGCAACAGCAATTCCGATCTCTATCGCCACAATGAGATTGGTTGCCACGGTCGCAACCGCTGTGGCGACCAACACAAATCCATCTGATCGTGTCGAATGAAGCACCGAGATCACATTCAGGCGATTGACCATGCGAAACGACGTCACCATGAGTACTGCAGCCAATGCGGCAAGCGGTATCTGCCCAACGAGTGACGAGGCACCGAGCACGACAATGAGCAAAGTGAGTGAGTGCACGACCGCTGACAATCGGGTACGAGCCCCAGCACGTGCATTCACTGCAGTTCTCGCTATCGCTCCAGTTGCCGGCATGCCGCCGAGGAGAGAGGAGGCTATGTTGCCAAGACCCTGCCCCACGAGCTCTCGGTCGAGATTGGCCGGAGCGACGTCCGCCATTCCATCGGCAACCTTTGCTGATAGCAAACTTTCAATAGAACTCAGCACCGCGACTGCCAAAGCAGCAGAAGCAAGTTCAGGAATCTGACCAAGATGAGAGATTAAGGGAAGATGCAATGCGTTGCTCAGTTTGCCTATTACCGGAACTCTCCATCCACTTGCTCTCACCAAAATTGTTGAAGCGATCACCGCGATAAGTGAGGCGGGCAGTGAGCGGTGAAGACGTGGAAGCCCCACCATCAATACCACCACAAGGCCTACTAATAGAAGCGGCTGCCAAAGAGCAGGAAGGTGGGAGTGTTCGATAGCTCGAAACGCCACTATTGCAGTGCTCGCGCCCTTTGGCTTTGAAACCCCCAGTGCGGCAGGAACCTGTTGAAGGAAGATGACTGCGGCAATTCCGACGGTGAACCCTTCGACCAGAGGCCAAGGTAGATATGCGACAGCGCGTCCCAGACGAACGAATCCGGCGACTGTAATTAGGATTCCCGCCATAAGACCGACCAGGTAGATGCATCCGGGTCCGTATCGAGCGACTACTGGTACAAGAACGACCGCCATCGCGCCGGTTGGTCCCGATACCTGCAAACTCGAACCTCCGAATATTCCTGCGACAAACCCCGCAACGATCGCCGTCGCGAGTCCGACTGCGGCTCCAACTCCGGCTGTGATCGCGAATGCAAGCGCCAACGGAAGTGCCACGATCCCAACCGTCACGCCAGCAACAATGTCCCCCTTCCATGAACTTCGCAGTTCGCGATAATCAAAGCGACTTGGAAGTAGATCTCTCAGGGAGGAGAGCTTTCCCCGGAGACTGCGCGTGGACTCTGCGACCGCCGACTCGATCGTCAACGCTCCTCCAATGCGGATTGGAGATCAGAGAGATAATCCTGTCGCTCACTTAGCGAATCCAATAGCAATCGCTTCGCGGAGACCAAAAGTTCAACAAGGAGCGGACTCTTGATCGCGTAGAACACCGAGGAGCCCTCCCGACGAGTCTCTACAAGTCCGGCCCGGCGCAGTACACCAAGCTGTTGCGAAAGGTGAGACAGCTCAATACCGACGAGAGCCTGGAGATTGCTCACCGACTCCTCGCCCCCAATCAGGATCTCCAAAGTTCGGATGCGAGCTGGGTGAGCAAGCGCTCGGAATAGTTCCGCTTTGACTTGGGAAAGCGGAACGCTCTGCGGTTTGAGTGAGGGTTCGTGTGACATGACTTGATAACTTTATCAATTAATAGAATTAGATATGCTGCAGGTGCCTGCGAGACAGATAATTCAGAGCCAGTAACAACAATTGCAATAGTCACCATCCTGAGTACTTGGAGGAGGTCTGGTACACCCCAACCGAGGCGAACGTGCCACCTGCTGCAAATACCACTCACCGACGAAAGAGGCCGCAGAAAAGGTAACGTCTCGATCCTTTGAGTACATCACTGCCCACTTCGACAACTTTGGACCAAGTGCAACAATGACTGCTGCTTTCAGAGCTCCTGCCCCTGCGCTCCTTCGACCCTTAAGGGAGAGTTGCTACGAGTTTGCTTCAATCCATACTCAAAGCGCTGGAGATCCCTCGTCCCACTGAGGATGGTGAGCCGACCTCTCCAACGGAGTAAGCCGAGGGCGAATCTACGTCGTTGAGCCAATCGGTGCATTCGAAGATGAACTCAATCTGACCGACAAAATATCCCCGGGCAATCCCACGTATTCACTGCGCATCAGCGAACCGCTTCTCATCGTCAGTGAGCTTGTCGACTGGGTCGGCCATTCTGCTGACAGACCGCAGGCAATTCGCGACGCAGTACAAGACTTGGGCCCGGTCGCTTATGTTGCTCTGTCCTCTCAAACGAAGGAGCAGTCACCAATCCCGGGGCGGTTCAACCACACCATAAGGCGGTGGTCTGACAAGATTCGCAATTTTCACCTGGCGCGAATGAGTAACGGTCCCACCGAGGCACTCAATAACTTGATCAAACGTATAAAACGAGTCGGCTTCGGGTTCCGCAACTTCGAGAACTACCGCATAAGAGCACTGCTCTATGCCGGAAAGCCGAACTGGCGAATACTGGGCTCGATCGTTGTCCGATGAACAAGACCCCGCCAGAATCCGAAGAGCCTCATATGCTCTGACCTGCGATTCTTTGGTGGAGGTGAGCGGACTCGAACCGCCGACTTCCACGTTGCGAACGTCTTTTTTTAAGCTTCTGACCAGCGGTTACGCAAGAGAAGTTCCTGGTACACCCATTATTTTCCCTCACGTTCCCTCAGGATTCCTCCCTTTCCCTCACGATAAGGTCAGTTAAGGTCACGTCCACGGGACACGCTCGAATCACAACTCGCCGTAGCCCCTGATCTCTGCGAGAGTCTCGGCCGCGCTGGCAGAAGTCGCTATCGGAGCTCCCTTCTGACAGTCATCGAGCCATGCAGTGAATTCCTCGGCCGTGACGTCTTCATCCGGGTTTGTGACGACGATGGCCGGATCGGACGAAAAGTGGTCAGCGGCACGCTCATCAGATCAGCCTACGGAAGAGCAGTCCCGAGCGAACCGCGCAACTCATCGGTCAAGTGTTCTCAGGTCTTCGCTTCGCGGCGATGGTCAGCCTCCAGTTCCGCGACGAGGCCGCTCTCCTTCAGGCTGCCGCGTGAGTTAGGGGCGCCTCGCACCAGCTCGATTCGCTTTGCGGCATCCTCCAAGGTGAGCAGGTTCTCGCTGACTTCGGCGTGTGATGGCTGATCGCTCGTTGGAAGCTGCGCGCAGGAGCACGAAAAATCGTCGCACGTTGTCAACCGCATCCCGGGGTCCACGACGCAGCCCCAGCCGGCACATCGAATCTCCACGACCGAAGTTTACGAGCCGTTCGTGTGGCGAAGTTAGGCGCGCTCGGCGCGGCGCGCCTTCGCGTCAGGACTCATCCCAAGATGATCTCGTCGACGAGGTCCAGGTGTGATGCCCAGGGATACGCTCTCACTCAGTGCGAGAAGCGGACCTTCGGGAGCACCGCGGCAAGCCACCGAGGCTGATGCCAGCTGTGGTGGTGTCCGAAACGCAGCAACACTGGAAGGAGCACAAGACGCACGACGAACGCGTCGAGGGCGACAGCCGTGGCGAGAATCACCCCCATCTCCTTCGGAGCGAGTGGACCCGATAGCGCAAAGGTCATAAAGACCGCGACCATGACTGCGGCCGCTGACACGACGACGCGACCCGACGAGCCCACGGAGCCGACCATCGCGTGCTC
>CAIMWD010000060.1 GCA_903845085.1 uncultured Acidimicrobiaceae bacterium | reverse complement strand
CGTCTCTACGGTTTCGCTCGCAATCGCCGACCTTGGTGGCAACATCATCGACCTCGCGACCCATAGATCGGAGGATCCCTCTGGAGACAGCTACGTGTTACTGATCAGTGTGGAGACCTCGCCGACGTGTAACGAGCAGAATCTTGCAGAGGAACTCGACAGGGTGTCATCGATGATTGGTGTGAGCTGCGTCGTGCACTCCGCAGGTAACGAACTCTTTTAACTTCATACTCGCTCATGCCAATACGACCCATCGTCACCATGTCCGGGCTGCGCCTGGGAACCGCATCCGTTGCATTCACCTCGATCGATGAGAGAGCACTCGCGCTTGCAGTGGATCTGATCGACACCATGCGTGACTCGCCGGCCTGTGTCGGGCTCGCGGCACCGCAGATCGGCGTTGAACTGCGCGCATTTTCACTCGATTGCTCCTCACACAAAAAGACGAACGTCTGTCATGGGGAGTTCGTGATGTTTAATCCGGTCATTCTGGCGCTCGAGGGAGAGGATCAGGCGCGCGAGGGTTGTATGAGCGTGCCAGATCTCACGGGGGACGTGCCCCGTGCCTATTCGATCGTTGTCGAGGGTCTCGACGTGCGTGGAGAACCTCTTCGAATCGAAAGTGAGGGGTTTGAGGCGCGCGCACTACAGCATGAGATCGACCACCTCAACGGCCTCCTCTTTCTCGATCGAGTGCAAAGTCCAAGCGGGCTGCATCAGCGGCGTGTCTACCGCTAGGGCGCGCGACGACTGATTTTCACTGCGCCGACCTTTCGTTCGCTGCCTCGCATAATTTGCGATTCGGCGATCCCGCATCTCAAGAAAAGATGGTCGACCCATTTAGAATGACTCTAAAGTGGAACGGGTTGAGACACGTTCTCCGCATGGCGGAGAGGAAGGACGCAAGATGCCAGCATTGAAGGGATCAAAGACCGAAGAGAACCTGAAGGAGGCGTTCGCCGGCGAAAGCCAGGCAAACCGTCGCTATCTCTGGTTCGCACAGAAGGCCGACGTTGAGGGCTACCCCGACGTAGCCGCGCTGTTCCGCTCGGTCGCTGAGGGTGAGACCGGACACGCCTTTGGACACTTTGACTTCCTCAAAGAGATCGGCGACCCCGCAACCGGCGAGCCCGTTGGTGCAACCGTCGACAACCTGAAGTCTGCGGTCGCTGGTGAGACCTACGAGTACACCGAGATGTACCCAGGATTTGGAAAGGTCGCCCGCGAAGAGGGTTTTGAGGAGATCGCCGAGTGGATGGAGACGCTCGCACGAGCTGAAAAGAGCCATGCTGGGCGATTTCAGCAGGGTGTCACCTCGCTCGGGGCCTAAGTTACCCTTGTTGATTTGGCAGTGACGCGGGCGCCGCGTGGGCAGGACCTTGGTCTTGTTCGCGTGGCGCCTTCGTGTATCTGTAACAACTTTTGCACGAGAGCTACATGACAATCTCACCCCCGTAGCGCAAGGAGCCTGGTATGACCACCACCTACGACCCGAACCACCCGAATTACTTCGACGAGTCCGATCTTCGCCAGGAACTTGAGCGGGTCTATGACGCCTGCCACGGCTGTCGCGTGTGTTTCAACCTCTGTCCGAGCTTTCCGACGCTCTTCGATCTGATCGATGAGCGAAATGGCGCCGTGCATGAACTCACGCCACAGGAACAGGACCGCGTCGTCGACGAGTGCTATCAGTGCAAACTCTGTTACGTCAAGTGTCCGTACGTTCCTCCGCACGAGTGGAATCTTGACTTCCCGCGCCTCATGATGCGGGCACATGCAATTCGCCATGAACTGCCAGGGCATTCCATCGTCGAGCGGGTGACCGACCAGTTTCTGGGTCGTACTGACCTCCTTGGGAGGCTCTCCACAGCGGCAGCGCCGATCGTGAACTCGATCACGGGTACGCCGGGAACTCTCGCGCGAAAGGTGATGCAGGCCACCGTTGGGATTCACGCAGAACGGCTTCTGCCTCCCTACGCCCGTGTTCGATTTAGCACATGGTTTAAACGTCGCAAGGGACGTACCATTGTTGCGCCCGTCGCCTCCGCGAGTATCTTTCCGACTTGCTTTGTCGAATATATGGAGCCCCAGATCGGCAAAGAGGTCGTCGCGGTCTACGAGCACAACAAGATCGCCTGCTCGCTCCCTGAGGGAACGAAGTGCTGCGGTGCGCCCTGGCTGCACAGCGGTGACGTCAAAGAGTTCGAGCGCTCCGCGAGGCAGAATGTTGCGGCACTCGCAAAGGAGGTGAAGGCGGGGAGGGAGATTATCGTCGCTCAGCCGACCTGTGCCTATGTGATTAAGAGGGACTATCCGATCTACGCCCCTGGTCCTGATGCTGACCTCGTGGCCGCGCACACCTATGACGCCGCAGAATTCTTAATTGAGGGTCACCGCTCCGGAACACGTCAGTTGGACACCGATTTTCCTGGTGAGCGCGTGGAGAGTGTCGCCTATCACCTCGCCTGTCACCTGCAGGCACAAAATATCGGATTCAAAGGCCGTGACCTCATGGCGCTCACCGGAGCAAAGATCACGGTGATCGACCGCTGCTCTGGCATCGACGGCACCTGGGGTTATCGTGCGGAGAACTACGACTTGGCGCGCAAGGTTGCCCGACCATTGGTTCGGGAGGTGACGAACGCGAAGGCGGAGGCCGTCTGCGGCGACTGCCACCTAGCGAATACCGCGATCTTGCAGGAGACCGGCATTACACCGACGAATCCGCTCGGACTCGTGGCACGTGCCTACGGGCTGGATACGGAGGTATGAGATGACAAAGCTCACTCTTGCAGATATCAGTGACCTCCGTGCCTATGAGTCAGAACGGGAGAGTTTTCGGGCGGAGGTGATCGCGCTCAAACGCATCCGGCGACTCCATCTCGGCCCAATCGTCACTGTTGTATTTGAGAACAAGACGACGATGCGTTTTCAGATCCAAGAGATGGCGAGAGCGGAGAAGATGCTCTCCGATGCAGCGATCGAGGAGGAGCTCCGCGCTTATAACCCCTTAATCCCCAACCCCGGTGAGCTCTCCCTTACCGTCTTTATTGAGCTCACTACCGACGAGCAGCTTCGCGAATGGCTACCAAAATTGGTCGGCATCGAGTCATGTTTTTTTCTCGAAATTGGCGATGATGCCGACCGTGTTGCCTGCATTGTGGATTCCGATCACGCGAGTCAGCTCACCCGCGAGGAGATAACCGCTTCGGTGCATTATGTGCGCTTTTCGCTTACTGCGGAGCAGATGCAACGATTTTCTCACCAAACGGCAACATTGGTCGTCGATCACCCCGTTTACCAGCATCAACAGGTGCTTGGTGAGGAACTTCGCGCCTCACTTGTGGCCGATTGGGGCGGCAACGGAGGTTAATTATGCAGCAGCCCTTTACAGGGGCCGTCCTGTGTAGCACAATATCCGTTCCCCTCTTGCGGACGAAGTGAATGCCGCCTCGAACGGCGGGAGGGGGGAAGTCCAGGTACTACGACCTGGCAGATCTCATGCCTTTGGCGGGATCTCCACCGAGTTACGCAGCAGAAAGTGAAGTCCGATGAACGCCAGTTGGCGCCAGCGAGCAGCATGTCAGGGAATCGATGCAGAGGTCTTCTACCCGAGCACTGAGGAGGAGGCAGAGGAGGCAAAGGCCATCTGCTCCGTCTGCGCTGTCCGCGAGACCTGTCTTGAATATGCACTGGCGAACCGCGAGCGTGAGGGCGTCTGGGGTGGACTGAATGAGCGCGAGCGCCGCCGCATCAGCCGGCAGCGCCGCAAGTCGGCCTAGTTCATTCAATCTCACCAGCGAACGCACACAAACGGTGAGTATCGAAGCGGCTGTGGAGTTCCCCGGCTGGCCAAATGTGCTCTCGCAGCTATTTCATGGCGAGGATCTCGCGGAGGAGCTTGCCGTTGCTGCCTTTGAGGAGATTTTGCACGGTCGAGCCGAGATCTCTCAGATCGCCGCGCTTGTCGCAGCGCTGAGGACGAAGGGTGAGTCCATCGAGGAGATTGCGGGCTTTGTCACCGCAATGCGCCGCGCAGGCGAGCGAGTTCCCCTCGCTCGCGACGCGATCGACACCTGCGGTACCGGTGGGGATCGTTCGAGCACCATAAACGTATCCACAACGGCGGCCTTTGTCGCCGCGGGAGCCGGCGCGGTAGTGGCAAAACACGGCGGACGCGCGGCATCTTCTCAGTCGGGGAGTGCCGATGTGCTTGAAGCGCTCGGTGTCGCGATTGAGCTGGGGCCTGACCACGTGGGCACCTGCATCGCGGAGATCGGCATCGGTTTTTGTTTTGCCCCACGGTTCCATCCGGCGATGCGTTTTGTCGCACCGGTGCGCCGTGAGCTCGGCGTCGCAACAGTTTTCAATATCCTCGGCCCACTCGCGAATCCTGCGGGGGTGACGCGTCAAGTTGTCGGGGTGGGAGACCCTGCAATGGCGGAGAAGATGATCGGCGTCTTGGAGCGCCTTGGGACTCCACACGCCATCGTCTGTTTCGGCGACGATGGTCTCGATGAGCTCACGACAGTGACGACCTCGACACTTTTTGAGTCCTATCTGGCGCCTTCGGGTGAACGAATTCGTCGCCACTATCAGATTGACCCTCGTGATCTGGGACTTGCTCGAGCGCAGCGAAGCGATCTCGAGGGTGGAAGCGCAGCGCACAATGCGCAACGCCTGCGCGCCATTCTCTCTGGCGAGGCTGGTCCGCAACGTGACATCGTGCTGTTAAACGCCGCTGGAGCGCTCGTTGTGGCCGACCTTGCACCAGATCTTCTTACCGGTCTCGTGGCAGCACGCGAGAGCATTGACAGCGGGCGAGCGCTCGCTCGTCTGGATGGGCTCGTCGAACTCTCCTCACGTCTGTGGGCGCAAGAGTCCAGCTCCTAACACATCTGGTTCGCTGTTCGTCTCTCAGTCGAGCCGCGTGTTGCTCTGAGCGCCTCTCGGAAGTGGTGTTGATGACCGAGGGGCGATGAGGATCTGCTCCCACGAGAGCGAACGGGCCCGCTCTCTCTGACGCAGCAACTCTTCGAATCTTGGACTCTCCTCGGATTTGAGGCGTCCGAGAAGCGCTCGAAACAGAAGTGCCGTCGCACGGGTATCGCCAAGTGCGCTGTGCGCATCATGGAGTTCGACGCCAAAGGCCCGGCAGCAGTCAGCAAGGGTGCGGGGCGCCTGCAGATAGGGGCGCGAGAGATCGCGAGTGCAGGCTGCAACCTCGCGAAGCGCCGGGATCGGTCGCGCGAGACGGTCAAACGTTGCGATGAGATGGCCAAGATCGAACTCCACTACGTGGCCAACGATGATGTGGCCTTCGAGTCGGGAGATGACCTCCTCAGAGAGCTCCGAGAAGGTGGGCGCATCCGTGAGCATCGCACGCGTGATTCCATGAATATGCGATGCCCCGATCTCGGCCCTACCACCAGGGTCGATCAGCGAGGTCCATTCCTCTACGGTCTCGCCCTCACCGTTGAGTCCGATAAGCGCAATCTCGACGATCGCGGAGTCTCGCGGCGAGAGACCCGTCGTCTCAAGGTCTAAGACCACATATTCCACACCGGTTTGCGTTTGTACCCTAGGTGCCGGTGTCGTCTCGCTCACCTCGTTGATCATAGGTGGAGGTCGTGTCGCAGCTCCCCATCATCGTTTTCTCGCGAGCTAACCAGCTGGCTGACAGGAGATGGGGTTCCAGGGCTCGGACTGCGTATTCGATACGACCTGATTAGCTCCTGGCGCTGGGATTCCGGGCAGGGTTGACACAGTCACTGAGGCGCTCCGTGGAGCCGCGGCGGAGGTGAGAAGTGCAGTGACAGCCCCCGACGGGGAGACGGTGGGAAGGGTGAACGAGGCCGCCGTCGCGGTGCCAAAGGCGAGGAACTGATCGATCATCGCGCTGTCCTGGGTTGGTGCGGGAAGCAGCACGTCTTGGCCTGAGATCACCGCGGGAGCGGTTGGCAGAGTCTCGGTGGTGAGGTCTGCTCCGCTGATATGGCGGAAGGTCCCCGCAAGCGAAAGGATCGCTCCTGCGCTGAGTGACCGGTCGATCGTTATGTTCTTCTGTGCTGCACCCAGGAATGAGTTCATCGCCAACGGATCCGTCACGATTCCCTTCATGCGAGGCAACAGTGCACGGAAAAAGGCGTCTTGGCGCTGGATACGGCTCCAATCAGAGAGTCCGTCGTAGTTCCATACGCCATTCGTCTGGTAGTAGAGGTGACGACTACGTACGAGCGCAACCGCCTGCGCACCAAGGACGAGATGACATCCCGTGTGAGAGATGCCCAGATGAGAGTAGTTGTCATAGACCGGATAGCGAAAATCAAGGTAGACCCCACCAACGGCGTCCACCATATTTGAGAGTCCCTCGAAGTTCACGCCGATGTAGTCCGATATTGGAATATGAAAGTCCTGTGTGATCGTTTGCACGAGCAGAGCCGGGCCGTTGTTGAAGGCGGCGTTAATGCGATTCTGGCCGGAGACGTAGGGGATCGATCCGGGGATCTTTACCCAGGTATCACGGGGAATTGACAGGAGTTTGATCCCACCTGTTGCTGGGTCGACACGGGCAACGATAGTGACGTCGCTTCTTTGTCCACCGACAGCGGAGGCCGCACCATATTGCTTTGCGTTCGCACCGGAGTTTCCGGCGAAGGCGCGCGAATCTGATCCCACGATCAAGATGTCGAAGGGACCATTTGCGGGGCGTGCGGTGAGACCGTTAATAGAGACCTTGGTAAAGGAGCCATAGCGCCAGTAGGCATATCCAAAGACGGCACCCACGAAGAGCACGATGACCAGTCCCAGGGATCCAAATATGGCGACGATGCGCCGCCGCCGGAATACCCTCGCCTGAGCTGGTGTCCGAGCCACGCGCGGAGAAACTGAGGTGGCGCGAGGAGCCCGTCGTTTTGCGGAGTGAAAAGGACGTCGTTCTGGCGCTTGCTCGTCGGACATGAGCGCCCACGTTAGTAGCGACAGTTCGAATTTTTGGGTCGCCTTTTGCCGCCGCGATCACTGGTCACCTCATCGATTGCTAATAGATCGCTGATAAATGCGCAGCTAGAACGTGAGATAGTGGATGAGACAAGTACGAGAGGACGCAGTACATGTGGTCGGCAGGGAAGCGAGTTCGAAACGGAGCGCGCCACTCAGTTGTGGGCGGAGCTTTGATCTTTGGCGCCTGCGTGACCCTGGCGCTCCCTACCGCGAGCGCCTCCCATGCTCATCACCTCCTATTTTCAAAGGTGACACTTCCCTCGACGCAGAGCGATTCCACAGCTCTTTCCGGACTCAAGGGAGTGCCACTTGCTGTGGGAGAGGAGTGGCTGACGGGCGCGATCGCGGTGCGCACGAGCGCAATGCAGCACACGGCGACACTTGTCACTGGAATGAAGGATCTCTCGCGTGCGGATCGAACTGAACTCCTTGCCGCACAGGCCTCCGCGATTGCGGAGCTATCCGCACTTTCGGTCCGTTCAGCAAGTGATACACGCGCCCCCCAAGTCATTGCACAGGCGACGACGCTCTTGAGCTGGCAGATTCTCGGTGTCGAAGTTCCTCAACTTCGAGCAACTGCGTTCACGGACAGCCTCTTTGCTCGAGTAGGCGCGCTTTCGCGCCGTGAGAGCGCCGCTGCTGCGGCCATTGCGATTACCGTCGTGCACTCCTCGCCGGCGCAGTTGGCGAGTGAAGAGGCACTCGATAATGCGGTGCGGTCGGTAATAACGACGGCAACGAATTCGCTTACCAGCTCTCTCCATGCGCTTTCGGGGTTAAGTCCGGCCAATGCAGATACGGCAGCGTCGGTGGTTGCGCAGACACGGGTCGCCAACATCATCGTGAATACCGATCTCCAGACCGGAATAACTGACCTGAGAACCCTCGTCAGCACCCTCGCCTCCGGCAATTGACTCACCTAGAGGTGATTACTGCCTCTAGATCCGCAATCTTGCGAACGATTTGACGATTTGCAAGTTGGGTCGATGAGTTTGGCCGTTGTCGCTACTCTCGCAGCTCCTCATTGGCTGGCGGAGTAATAAAGATCGTATTCGTCGGTGTCATAGGCGGGGTTTTGGATGGGGGTTGCGCGTCCTTTGGCGATCCGTTCGCTTCGCTGTCGGTTGGACCTGGATGCTCCTCCCGCTCCCGCTGGAGTCGGCGACGACGCTCTACCACCTCTGAGAGCGCGGAGACCCACCGAGGTGCAGCCTCAATAGGAGCAGAATCGGGACCGACGTCGGATCGAAGGAGCAGGAGCGATCCGAGACCAGCGAGCGTGAGGAGTCGTCCTACCCAATCGACGGCAGTCGTGCCGTAGGTCAATGTGACGGTATGCGAGGTAGGAATCACGACCATGAAGTTGGGTGAGGCTTCAATGGGCCCGACAGCGCCGCTGGCACTCCAGTTAGGGAAGTAGGGCACATTCACAACGACAGGTTTACCGAGCGTCGAGACGTGAAAGGAGATCCTTGAGTTGGAGTAGGTGGTCTCGCTCACGACGGTAGGGGTGATCTTGGTCGCTCCGAGCGGCAGAACATGCGTCCCCACGGGGACGCGAAGCCAAGACGCGGGACCGGTCTTTGTCAACACTACGGGCCATTCAGTCTCCGTCTGATACCAGCTCTCGGTGACCGTGAGCCACTGCGCTTTGGAGATGTTTGACTCGACAACGGGAAGATAGGAGAGCGGTCTTACGAGGGGCGAATCCTTGATGAGATAGAGCACAAAGCGAGGCGTGATCTTGGCGGCGGCGCCAGAAGAGGTCTCGGCCGCACCCGCGTATTCGGGCGCACTCGCAATTTCAGTGAGAAGAGGGTCTGACTTCGCCATGTTCTCAATCTGAACTGAGTTTGCGAGGAAATAGCGCACGCCTGTGAGAGCGAGATGGCGAACGCCATCTGCCAGATTGGTCGTCTGGTAAGGAAGTCCAACTACCGGGTTGGAGGCCTGGAGCGAGACCTCCGATTGGTCGAGGAAGTGATACGGCGTGGCGGTAGAGGACTCGTAATAGAGACCCTCTGCGGTAGCGACACAACCATTTGTCCACATGGGAAACGACATTGGCACCAACGTGGAGCCGTAGATTGTGGTGATATTTGGCGCGTACTCGTAGTCAAGTCGCCCACAGCCATAGATCTTGGTCTCGTGGGTCAACATCGCCGTCAGGTTCTGGAAGTTCTGCCAGCCCGGCTCTCCCTGATAGCCCGAATAATTAAAGTGCACCCAGCTCGGAATGAAACTCGATGCGTTGCTTGCATTCGAGTAGATCGGAAGCACACCAAGGTAGGCCGAGATGAGGGCGATCGCCCCGAGACCCGCAAGCGCAGGCGTGGCGATAGGGCTGACCCATCGAAAACCAATCTGGCCGAAGATGCTGGTGCCGAGCTCCGCGACACCGTAGGCAGCGATTACCG
>CAIMWD010000059.1 GCA_903845085.1 uncultured Acidimicrobiaceae bacterium | reverse complement strand
GCCGGGAGTCTCAGGACCGCCGAGGAGCTGCGTGAGTCCGTTATATCTGCCACCACCGCCGACGGCATTCTGTGCGGCGTCAAGCGCCAGGGCAGAAAATTCAAATGTCGTCCGGGTGTAGTAATCAAATCCGCGAACCAAAAAGTCATCCTGCTCATACTCAATACCCACCGCAGCGAGACCCTCAAGCACGCGCGCAAAGTGTCCAGCGCAGGGCTCACAGAGTGAGTCAGTAAACCGAGGAGCCGTTGCGCGAATCTTTTCACAGGCCTCGCGCTTGCAATCAAGTACCCGAAGGGGGTTGCGCTGCCAAGTGCGCTGATGCTCCTCGCAGAGCTCTCTCTCCATCGTCGAAAGATAGGTCGAGAGCGCAAAACGGTAGGCAGGCCGGCAGTTCTCATCACCCATAGAGTTCACCCGCAAGACCAACTGCGTGAGCCCCGAATCACGGAGATACCGCTCAAGAAGCCCAATTACCTCAACATCAAGATCCGGGTCATCGCTTCCGAGAGCCTCGATACCAAGTTGGTGATGTTGACGATAGCGACCCGCCTGGGGTCGCTCATAGCGAAATGCCGGGGTGACATACCAAGCCTTCCAGGGCAGCTGCGGCCGATGTTGAACGAATGCTCGCACGACCGAGGCAGTGCCCTCTGGCCGAAGTGCGAGTCGTCGTCCACCCTTATCCTCGAACTCGTACATCTCCTTGGTCACCACCTCTGACTCTTCACCGATGCCACGATTGAAGACCCCGAGGTCTTCAAACATCGGCGAGATCACAAGGCCGTAACCCGCTCCGGTCACTACCCGAGAAAAGGTCGCAACCAACGCCGCAAATCGACCACTCTCTGGGCTGAGGACGTCGCGGGTGCCGGTGGGAGCTTGAAAGGTGCTCACGTCGTTGCGGGCGCGACAGAACGGCCACCGCCGGGGAGGAGCCGGTAGGCATCATAGACACCTTCGACCCTTCGCAGGGCGGAGAGAACCGAGTCCAAGTGCCCGACATCGGAGAGTTCACACTCAAAACGCATGGTTGTCACCCTATCCGCTGAGGTCATCGTGGAAGAGGAGATCACACCGACGTGAAACTCTCCCAGTACCTGAGCCACCTCCACAAATACCTGCGAACGACCAAGCGCTTTTACCTCGATTCCTGCGATGAACACCCCCGAGGTGGAATTAATCCACTCCACTTCGATCAAGCGCTCCCGCGAGTCTCCTGCGAGGGTCAAGGAATTAATACAACCGGCTCGGTGGACAGATACCCCGCGACCACGGGTGACGAATCCAATAATTGCATCACCGGGAACCGGAGTACAGCATCGCGAGAGCCGCACCATTACATCGTCAAGTCCTTCGACAAAGATACCGGAGCCGCCACGCGGTGAGACTGGACGCCGAGGCGAGAGGAGGTTCGCCGCAAGCTGGACTTCGCCACCTCGGAGATCACGTTGTAGCCGCTGCACCACGCTATGGACCGACGCATGGCCCTCGCCGATACCGACAAAGAGCGCATCGAGATCTTCGTAACCGAGGTCTCGTGCCACATCGAGCAATTCGTCAGACCGCAGAAGACGCTGCACCGGGAGTCCCTCACGGCGCATCATCTTCGTCAGCTCGTGGTTCCCGTTTTCCAGGGCATCCTCGCGGCGCTCACGTGAGAACCATTGTCGAATCTTGTTCTTTGCCCTCGGCGATACGGCGATCGAAAGCCAGTCACGGCTTGGGGCCGCGGTCGCAGCCTTGGAGGTGAATATCTCAATTGTGTCACCGGAGGAGAGCTTGCTATCGAGCGCGACGAGGCGACCGTTAACTCGAGCACCAACACAGTGATGTCCAACTTCAGTGTGTATTGCATAGGCAAAATCAATAGGTGTCGCACCGGTCGGGAGCGTGATGATCGCGCCCTTAGGAGTGAAGAGATAAACCTCGTCTTGCTCAAGATCGAGTTTGAGGTTCTCCAAAAAGTCGACAGGGTCATCGCTGTCACGGTCAAGATCGACGATCCGCTTTAGCCACGCCATGTCTTCGACTAGATCGGCTCCATTCTCTGAGGAGGCCCGCTCCTTATACTCCCAGTGGGCGGCGATCCCGTGTTCGGCTCGTTGGTGCATGTCCTTGGTTCTGATCTGGATCTCTAGCGGCTTACCTCGTGGACCGACCACCGTCGTATGCAGAGACTGATACATATTGAACTTTGGCGAGTTGATGTAGTCCTTAAATCGACCCTGCACGGGCGCCCAAAGTGCATGGACGGAGCCAAGGGCCGACCAGCAATCGTTTTCCTCGTCGACCACGATACGAATACCGACAAGGTCATAGATCTCGTCAAACTCCTTACCGCGGATCACCATCTTCTCGTAGATGCTCCAAAGATGTTTGGGGCGCCCAGTGATCTGTGCGTTGATTCCTAGCGCGACAAAACGTCCTCGAAGGACCTCAACAACCTGATCTAGTTCGATCTCGCGCCGTGGCGCACGCGTATCGACCATCTTCACAATCTCTGCATAGCGGCGCGGGTGCAGCGAGAGGAAGGAGAGATCCTCTAACTCCCGCTTGACCGACTCAATTCCAAGTCGATGTGCCAAGGGTCCATAGATGTCAATCGTCTGCTGCGCGGTGCGCTGTTGCTTCCACTCTGGCATCACCGAGAGCGTTCGCATGTTGTGCAGGCGGTCGGCGAGCTTGATGATAACGACGCGTACATCCGCGGCAATGGCAAGAAAGAGCTTGCGAAGATTCTCCGACTGCTCCTGTTTTTTGGTGATATAGGTTTGCTGTCCGCTCTTGGTCAGCTTCGTG
>CAIMWD010000058.1 GCA_903845085.1 uncultured Acidimicrobiaceae bacterium | reverse complement strand
TGAGGAGCTAGAGCGTCTTGGCATCATCTCGCATTCGCACCTAGGGCACGGGCCGGCGACCTATCACCTCGCAACCAAGGTCCACGGACATTTAGTCTGCGAAGAGTGTGGGGTAACGATCGAGGCTCCTGATGAGATCTTTGCCGAACTCGCCGCGGTGATCCGGGCGAAGCACGATTTTGCGATCGATCCCCATCACTTTGCTGTGTTGGGGCACTGTGGGAGCTGTCGTGCGCGTCTCGTGGAAGACGAGCGGATCGAGAGCTAAGAGCGTTTTACCGCAGCAACCAGCTCCGTGAGCGAATCCTTTGCATCGCCAAAGAGCATCGTGGTTCCTGGCTGGTACATCAGATCGTTGTCAATTCCGGCAAATCCAGGGCGCATGGAGCGCTTCATGAAGATGACGTTGGTCGCCTCGCCAACATTGAGAATCGGCATTCCGTAGATCGGGCTCCCCGGTGAGGTCTTCGCAGCTGGGTTTACGACGTCGTTGGCACCGATCACGAGGGCGACATCGGTCGTCGAGAATTCCGAGTTCGCCTGCTCCATCTCGTGCAGCTGCGCATAGGGAACGTTTGCCTCTGCGAGGAGGACATTCATGTGACCTGGCATCCGGCCCGCTACCGGGTGAATCGCGTAAAAAACCTCCACGCCGCGTGACTCCAAGAGATCGGCAAGCTCGCGCACGACATGCTGTGCCTGGGCCACGGCGAGTCCGTATCCGGGCACAATAGCGACACGTCGCGAATAGGCCAGGAGGATAGCGACGTCGTCAACGCTCGCGCTCTTAACCGAGCGACCCTCCAGCGTGGTGTCCTCGCTTGCGGTGATAACCGAACCGAAGGCACTGAACAGAATATTGGCGAGCGAGCGGCCCATCGCCTTGCTCATCATCCGCGTCAGAAGGGTGCCCGAGGCACCGACGAGGGTGCCAGCGATGACGAGGAGAACCGAGTGCAAGACAAAGCCGCTCGCGGCCACGGCGAGTCCGGTGAAGGAGTTGAGCAGCGAGATCAAAACGGGTACATCGGCGCCGCCAATCGGCAGAACAAATGCCGCACCAAAGATGAGCGCGAGGATCGCCACGACGAGCGCGGTCTGCCACGTCGGATCCACGCAGAGAAGGAGGCCAAAGGCCAACATCGCTGCAAAGATGAGCCCATTGACGAGTTTCTGTCCGGGATAGGTCACGGGACGACCCGTCATCAGCTCCTGCAGTTTTGCAAAGGCGATGATGGAGCCCGAGAAGCTGACCGCACCAACCACGATTCCAAAGACCACCTCCACGATCTGGTAGATCGCGAGCTCTCTGGGTCGAGATTGGAGAAAGTCGCTCATGGCCACGAGCGCTGCAGCGCCACCGCCGACGCCATTAAAACAGGCAACCATCTGCGGTACTGCGGTCATCTTTACGTAGCGAGCGACCGGAACGCCGATCGCAGTACCGATGACAATTGCGATTGCGATAAGGGCGAATCGATGCATCCCTGGCGTCGCGAAATTGAGGCCGATCGCGACCAACATGCCAAAGGCGCCGACGAGGTTTCCCGCGCGGGCGGTCTTTGGGTTCGAGAGGCCTTTGAGGGCGAGAATGAAGCAGACCGCGGCAAAGAGGTCAATAATGCGAAGCCAGGTGGTGATACTCACGGCCGCTCCCGTGGTTCACGATCACTATCGCGTTTTGTGCGGAACATCTCCAGCATGCGGTCGGTGACCACAAATCCGCCCAC
>CAIMWD010000057.1 GCA_903845085.1 uncultured Acidimicrobiaceae bacterium | reverse complement strand
GCGGCGACGCCTATTTTCGCCCACAAGACAAAGGTGCCAACGCCCGTTGTCTACGCGGTGCCTCGCTGCACCACACTTCTTGCAGCGATGAAGGTCCCAACACCGGACTACATCTCTCCCTATACCAAAACTCCCTCGCGTCAACTGGGAAAGGTACCTACCACCTGGTACGGCTCGCGACTCACAATGCCGGTGATTGCACAATCACCAGGATGGATTGAGATCCGACTTCCACAACGTCCTAATGGCAGTACCGCTTGGGTTCGTTCAAGCGCGGCCACTTTTAGCTACACGGGCTCAATTACGGTCAACCTTGCGACGACTCATATACAGCTCTTCAGCCGTTGCTCGCTCATCTTGAACGCACCAGTTGGCGTTAGCCTCTCCACCAGCCCCACACCGACTGGGAACTTTTTCGTCGCCTATTTCGCCTCTCCACCAGCAGCCGGATATGGACCCTTTGTTATTGTCACCTCCGCCCACTCCAACGCAATTACGGACTGGGAGCAGTCGGGAGATGCGCAGATTGGGATCCACGGTGCACTCGGTGCTGACGCGATCATCGGTACCAAGGGCGCGCACGTCTCTCACGGTTGCGTGAGGATGCACTTCGCGGATCAGCTGAGACTCCGTGGCGTCCCACTCGGCACTCCCGTAACTATCGTCACCTAACAGGTACGCCTCTGTACCGAGCGGCGATGCGCGGCTCGCTCCGCAAGACGCGCGATGGACCTCGCCCACTGGCCTTTCACCTCAGGCAATTCCCAACACTTCGCCTCCGGTTCCTCTCACCTGAACAGCTCCCGTTGAGCGCCGTCGGCACTCCGGCTATTGTTGACTAAATAAGTCATATTTAGCCGACGTGCTGCGAGGCCCGCCGCGCTGCTGAGGCGAAAGGCAAAGAGATGTCGGACGATTCCCCCACTCTCACCGTGGTTGAGGAGATCAAACAACAGAGCGCCCACCTGCGCGGAGATCTTGCCGAACAGCTGGCTAACGATCGCCCAAATGTCTCCGCCGCGAGCGAACACCTCATGAAATTCCATGGGATCTACGCGCAAGACAATCGTGATGTCCGACGCGAGCGCGCCCTCACGAAAGAGGACCTTGACTACATCTTCATGATCCGTGTGGCCATTCCGGGCGGTCATGTGACTCCCTCTCAGTGGCTCGCACTCGACCGAATCGCAGATGATCTCGCCGACGGATCTATCCGACTCACGACCCGTCAGGCCGTGCAATACCACGGAGTTCTCAAGGGAGGGTTGCAACCACTCGCGAAAACCCTCCACTCGCATCTGATGACCTCCTTTGGCGCCTGTGGCGATGTCGTTCGAAACATTGTGACCTGCCCCGACCTTTTGACAAATGATCCAGGTGGCCGACTGTTTGCGGTGACCGAGAGTCTCGCTCGCGCCTTTAAATCAAAGAGTCAGGCGCACTGGGAGATCTTTGTGAACGGCGATCGCGCTGCTTCAGCGACCTTCGAGGATGAGCATGCCTTCTATGGCGAGAACTACCTGCCACGAAAGTTCAAAATTGCTATCGCAAACCCTGACGAGAACTGCGTCGATGTCTTTGCGCAAGATTGTGGACTAATCCCCGACATGCACCCCGAGGTCGGCGAGGGCTTTAACGTCGTAATTGGAGGAGGCCTCGGACGCTCCTACGCCAACCCTGAGACCTTCGCCCGACTCGCCGATCCACTCACCTTTGTGACCTATGAGGAGGTGGAAGGCCTAATCTCTGCAGTCCTCGAGACCTATCGTGACCTGGGCGATCGTACCGATCGCCGTCACGCGCGCATGAAATACGTTGTCGACTCTCTCGGTATCGAAGGTTTTACCCGTGAAGTTGAGTCACGCTACGGGAGGACGCTTCGCGCACCGCTGGCGATCGCCCGAACCAGCGAGGACAATGACCACCTCGGGTGGACAGAACTCTATGACGGACGCTGGCAGATCGGCGTCAGAGTTGGCGCAGGACGCGTACGCGACCTTGCAGATTCATCGCTGCGCACCGCGCTTCGAACCATCGCTGAACAATTTGACGTTATCTTTCTCATCACCGCGCAGCAGGACATCCTCATCTCGCAGATCCCCGCCGCAGAGCGCGAGGCGATTGTGACCATTCTCCGCGAACACGGCGTCCGACTCACCGAGGATCTCGGAGCGGTCGAGCGAAACGCCCTTGCCTGCCCAGCCCTACCAACCTGTGGCCAGGCCCTTGCAGAGTCCGAACGTCGGCTCCCCGAGATGGTGGCGGGGCTTGAGGGTGCGCTTGCCAAGCATGGCCTTGCGGGCCAACGGCTCCAACTCCGGATGACCGGATGTCCCAACGGATGTGCGCGTCCCGCAGTCGCTGAGATCGGTATTGTCGGCAAGACAAAATCCACCTACGACCTCTACCTCGGAGGTGGACTCCGCGGCGATCGCCTCGCCACGCTCTACCGCGAGAAGGTGAGATTCGAAGATGTCCCTGAGGTACTTGATCCCGTGCTCGCGCGGTGGAAAGAGGAGGGTGTCGAGGGCGAAAGCTTTGGTGATTTCTTTACCCGCGTGGTCCAGTCGTGACGGTCTACCTCGTGGGCGCGGGTCCAGGAAGTGCAGATCTGCTGACGTTGCGTGCCGCTGCGCTCCTCGCGCGTGCCGAGGTCGTGCTCTACGACCGGCTCATCGACCCCTCTGTAATAGAGCTCGTGAATCCCATTGCGGAATTAATCGATGTGGGCAAGCGCCCCGGCGGATCCCACACGCAAGATCTCATCAATGACCTACTCGTTGCCGTTGCCGCACGCCATGAGACGGTGGTGAGGCTCAAAGGTGGAGATCCGTTCCTCTTTGGACGCGGTGGTGAGGAGTATGAAGCACTCGCGCGAGCCGGAATAGCATGTGAGGTCATCCCGGGCGTCACCTCGGCACTTTCGGCCCCACTCCTCGCTGGTATTCCTGTAACTCATCGAGGCCTCTCCCATGGTGTCACCGTAGTCACCGGTCATGCGATGGCAGGATCTCAGATCGATTTTGGCCGACTTGCAAATGCCGATCTCACACTCGTCGTGCTTATGGGTATCGAACATCGAGGTGAGATTGCGCATCAGCTGATTGGTGGAGGACTTGATCCAAAGACACCCATAGCAGTGATCGAACAGGCAGCTACTGAATCGCAGCGTATTACCCGAGATGTCCTCGACCAGCTCTGGGGACTCGATGTTGCAAATCCAGCGGTCATTGTCATCGGCGCCGTCGCGCGTCTTTCCCATACCGACTCGCTTCTGGCGCTTGGTGAGCAGGGCCTGAGCGCCCTCACTGAGGGCTGATGCTTCCTCTCATCGTCGATCTACATAATCGGCCCGTCGTACTTATAGGTGCTGGGAAAATTGGTGCGGGTAAGGCAAGACAACTCATAGCGGCTGGCGCAGAGCTAACGGTGATTAGCACGGCAATTCTTGGCGATCTACCCGATGGGATCTCGCAGCTCCATCTGCGCCCGTATCAAAGTGGTGATCTTGCTGGGGCCTTTCTTGTAGTCGCTGCTACTGGAGATTCCACGACAAACGACTCGATCGTTGCCGAGGCAGCGGAGCGTAATCAATTGCTCAATGTCGTCGATGATCCGGCTCGTTCAAACTTCTATTTCACCGCGTTACACCGTGATGGTGAGGTCAGTGTCTCCGTCTCGACTGAGGGGGCCTCCCCTGCACTCGCTCAGTGGGTCCGCGATGAGATCCGCCGACTACTTCCTCCAGGGCTCGGTGACGTCGCACACCAGCTACGGCGTGAACGTGAGACGCTCCATCACAGTGGTCAAAGCACCGAGGGGCGTGATTGGCGGGCTCGCGTTCGCGAACTCATCAGTGATCGCCTCGATCCAGCGAAACTGAGTTCCTCGCCCGATGAATGAGCTGCGGAGCTAGGGTGTGGACGCATCCTGCGTGCAAGACGACATGGGAGAAGCTGCCACTGCATCGCGCGTGCAATAGCAAGATAGAGAGCGATAGAGAGACGGGAGGCGTCATGTCAGAGTCAATGGTGGATCTCGTGATCACGGGAGCTCGGGTCATCGATCCCATGACCGGCCTCGATGAGATCACCAACCTTGCCGTGGCCGATGGTCGCGTCGTCGAAATCGGCGATGGAGTCGATCCAGCAGGGGCAAGGACGCATATTGAGGCAACCGGCCAGATCTTGACCCCAGGCCTCATCGACCTCCACGTCCACGCCTACCACGGCGTTAATGCCTACGGTACGGACGTTGATCCTGTCTGCCGCGCGACCGGTGTGACGACCGCCGTTGATGCAGGTTCCTCCGGTCCTGTCAACTTTGATGGCTACCGCAGATTCATCGTGGAGCACTCCACGACACGCCTCCTTGGATTCGTCGCCGTCGCACAACATGGCGTCACGAGAGACCCCGGTGACCTTGTCTTTCCTGCCTTTGCTGATGCTGCCGCTGCCGCGCGTACCGTTATCGAGAACCCAGAGATCTGCGTAGGAATCAAAGTGCGCATGGCGCAAGATAAGGTCGCGACGGACGGCCGAGATGCACTTGCCCTCGCGCTCGAAGCAGGTGAGGCCTGTAATAGGCCGATCATGGTGCACATCGGCGAGACGCCGATGCCCCTCGAGGAGATCGTTGCAGCGCTTCGACCGGGTGACATCATCACGCACTGTTTCACCCCGTTGAGCCCGTCGATTACTGAGGGTGGCGAACTTCGTGAGGGCATGCTGGCGGCACAGGCGCGTGGGGTGATCTTCGACGTCGCCCATGCGGGTGGGCACTTTGGATGGGAAATTGTGCGGAATGCACTCGCGGGCGGTCTGCACGCAGATGCACTCTCTACCGATATTCACGGTCGCACTGATGCCGGCGCTCGTGGCTTTCTCCTACCAGATGTCATGACCAAGTTTCTTGCTCTTGGACTGAGCCTTCCCGAGGTCATCACACTCGCCACACTGCGACCAGCGGAAATTCTCGGATGGTCAGATCGCATAGGTTCGCTCGCAGTTGGGCGCGAGGCCGATCTTGCCCTCCTCTCGTTGATTGAGGGACCCACACCGCTCACCGACACCGAGGGAGTGACCATCGAGGGACATCAGAGAATCGTGGCGCGTACCACCATCCGCGCAGGAGAGGTCGTAAGTCCAGTCGCTTAGGGGACGGACACCAATCGCACCGTGTCCGTCGTAGAGGCGGCGCTCCCCGCTGAACCTGCCATCATGACGATCACGTCACCGGTCTTTACCGCACCACGCGCGAGCAGATGTGCGAGTGCGACGGGCACGAGTGAGTCCATCTCCGTCTCCTCTGAGATAACGACATCGTCAACGCCCCAGGAGCTCCGCAGTTGCAGCGCCGTGGTCGGCGACGTGGTGATTGCGAGGATCGGCATAGGCGGACGAAAACGCGAGATCGCTCGTGCCGTCGCGCCAGAGCGCGTACAGGCCACGATCACCGCGGCACCCTCCTCCATCGCGGCACGCCACGCCGCCCCCGTGATCGCTGCGGTGATACGAAAGGCCGGATTTGCGCGAGCGGTTACCTCTTGGACCCCCAACGAGGCGCCCCATCGCTCATAGTTAAACGATTCCTCGGCCTTTCGCACGATGCGGTCCATCGCGCGGACCACCGCGATTGGATTCTCTCCGATCGCTGTCTCGCCGCTCAACATAACTGCGCTCGCTCCATCGAGTACGGCGTTCGCGACATCGGTGACCTCTGCCCGGGTGGGTACCTGTGCATGGGTCATCGACTCCAGCATCTGCGTCGCTACGACAACTGGCACCGCATATCTGATGCCATCACGAACGATCCGCTTCTGGAGGTGCGGCACATCTTCGATCGGCATACGCACCCCAAGGTCACCGCGTGCCACCATGATGGAATCAGAGGCCTGCAGGATCTGATCAAGGTTGTTGATTCCCTCCAACGTCTCGATCTTCGCCATCATCATTACGTCAGGTCGCGCCAACACGCTTCTCGTAGAGACCATGTCAAAGGCGGTACGCACAAACGAAACTGCCAGAATCTGAAAATCCTCGTGCGCCAACGCATGGAGTCGTTCGCGATCCTCTTGAGTTGGAAGGGTATCGGGCACGAGCGAGCTCGGGAGCGAGAGTCCTGGCTTTCCCATCACCGATCCACCGGAGATAACCTGTGTCGTCGTATGTCCACCCGTTGCGACGACCTCGAGGGAGAGTCCTCCATCACCGATGTGGATCCGATCCCCGACGCGGAGAAGATGCAACACTCCCTCGCGTTCGACCACAATCCGCGAATTCGTCGAGCTCTCGTTAGATCCCTCCACGACCTCAATTTGATCCCCAAGTTTGAGCGCGACCGGCTCCTGTCCAAATGATCCTGCGCGGATCTTCGGTCCGGGGATATCGACCATGAGCGCAACCGCGGGCGCGAGGGAACGTACGTTTCGCAGTCGCTCCACGCCGGAGGCGATATCGCCGTGTGCGAAGGAGATGCGAAAGACGTCTACTCCCGCCTCAACTAGTCCGAGAACGACCTCGTCGCTCGTCGATGCTGGTCCGAGTGTTGCCACGATCTTCGTTCGACGCACCTGTCCGCCTCTCTCTCTTCCACCATCGTAGGAGAGGAAGGTCGCCACTCCACCGTCGCTATGCATCATCACGATCTCGTGGAGGCGACCTCTCGATGAATTCCCCACTTGGCGATCAACATCGCGACGACCACCAATACCCCGCCGAGAACGACGCCGGAGCTGAGATGTTCTCCACCGAGCCATGCAACCAGACCGGCAAAGACCGGTTCGAGGGTAAAGATGATCGCCGCTCGAGTGGGTGAGATGAACGTCTGTGCCCATGCCTGTACAACAAAGGCAAGCGAGGTCGCCAGGATCGATGTGGAGAGCACACCAAACCATTGGAAGGTGCCATGGGGGAGCGAGATCGTCCGTGGCAGTGAGCCGACAGTGCACACGACGGCGACACTCGCGAGTTGCAAGAGGGCGAGAGTGATCGCATCCTCGCCCTCGGACCAGGCGCCGAGCCCCACAATCTGCAGCGCGTAACAGAGCGCACATCCGAGCGAGAGCCATTCGCCAAGACCAAAGGCGATCCCCCGTAGCGAGAGCGCGCCAAGCCCAGCGGCCGCAAGTACAACCGCAATATTGGTTGCAGGTGGGCTTCGATGGCCAAGGAGAGGCCAGGCGAGCAGCGGGGTCATGACAACACATAATCCGGTGAGAAATCCAGAGAGCGCCGCGGAGGTGTACCGGAGTCCCAACGTCTGTAGGACATAGCCGCCACTCAACGCTGCCCCGAGAAGGAGTCCACGCCAAAGGGTACGACGATTGAGGTTAAGGAGCGCCCGCGGACGCAGGAGAAGCAACGTTGCGCTCGCGATCCAAAAGCGGAGCGCGAGAAAGCTCATCACCGGCATCTCTCTTGTCACCTTCTTGACGAGAAGGAACGTTGATCCCCACGCGGCAGTAACGAGGACCAGTAGGAGGATGCCGACGCGCTCCCGCGTTGGGAGTGTGGGACGTGAGGTCACCATCTTCCCCCGTGCTGTGTCACCGACTAAGTCTCCTAAATTCGCCAAACCTTAGCCGAATGACATCGAAGGACAGTCTTCGTCATATTCTTTGTCCATGTGTGGTCGATTCGTTCTCGCTACCCCGCCGGAGGAGCTCGCACGCCTCTTTGACGCCACTGCGCACGACCTTACGATCGCCTCGATCGGGCCGTCATGGAATGTGCCGCCAACTGCATCAATTTTGGCGGTCACGGCGAACGCCAGCGGCGCTCGATCGATCGGAACCTACCGGTGGGGCCTTATCCCTCCATGGGCCAAGGACCTCTCCTTTGGCGCAAATACCATCAACGCTCGATCGGAGTCGATGGCGACGAAACCCTCTTTCCGCAGCGCCTTTCGATCCAAGCGCTGCATCATCCCTGCCGATGGTTACTACGAATGGAAGACGACGGCAGGCGAGGTGAAGCAACCCTATTACTTCACCCGTACCGATGGCAGGCCAATCGCTATGGCCGGTCTTTGGGAGCGGT
Organism: uncultured Acidimicrobiaceae bacterium; assembly: GCA_903845085.1. Taxonomy (GTDB): domain Bacteria; phylum Actinomycetota; class Acidimicrobiia; order Acidimicrobiales; family Bog-793; genus CAIVND01. Next base: position 5,439 of record CAIMWD010000057.1, on the reverse strand, counting down.
ACCTCCAGATCGATCCGACAGACAACAGCGAGCATGAGGTTTATTCCTGCGCCATCGTTACCACCGAGGCAAATCAAGAGGTCGCGGCGATCCACACGCGCATGCCCGCGATCTTGGAGCCAGGTGATGCATGGGGTAGATGGCTGGACAGCGGCTTTCGTGACGAAGAGGAGCTACTCGCGATGTGTGCACCGGCGGTTGCGGGCACGTTAATTCCACGACGGGTATCGAGTCGTGTCAATAGCGTTCGCAACAACAGCGCCGAACTCATCGATGAACTTCTCGATCGCCCCAGTCTCTTCTAACGTGCGCCATACAACCCCGACAGTTCACGGCGAGTACCTTTGGCGACCTTTATCAATGCCACCGCGAAATTGGCGCTATTGGTAAAGGCCCTCAGGTGGCGTTGCGCTCCCTCGCTCGATACAGCCGATTTTCGCTCGAGAGCAGATACCTAGCTATCGGTTACTTGGCGATCACAACGGTAAAGGGTGGCGAAACTCCTGCAGCTGTGGAGACACTCAACCCGCCGGGGAGGACACCGCCACTAGTGGCTCGCTCCGCGGGAACCCGCACCACAATCTTTGTAGAGGCGACAAAGGTCAATCGAATCAGCTGCGAACTTAACGAATTCGCGGCTCCATAGTTCACCCAATTCAGTTCGCTGAGACTGAAACCACTTCCATAGATAGTCAGGAGGCCACCGGAGGGAGAGACCGAGGAGGGATCGATCCGTGTAACGACCGGGGTAGGAAGATAGTCAAACTCTGTCACCGCTGGGGCGATCTCCCGACTTGGCGGCACGAGCACAACTCCCAGCGCGTTGTAGTGGAGATGGCCACGGAACACCGGTTTTATCGGTGCCACGGCGCTTGAACCAATGGAGGTCGTCACCACGACCGAGGTCTGACAGATCGCCGAGGCGGCGAACCCACCACCCCTCGCGCAGCGCGTGACCGACGTCCTTCGTGGCACTTTGGCGGTCAACAAGGTGGCACTCGCCACCACAACGTTGCTGGCTCTTCGACCTCCGATGGTGACGAGAGGCGTCGTACCAACCACGAACCCGCTGCCATAGATACGAACGGTGACGCCACCTGTGAGTGAGCTCGCAGCCGGATTGATACCGGCGACTGCTGGCAGGGCATCATTGCCAAGTGTGTCGGTATAGGCAAACTCTGCTGCCGTACTTGGGAGCGAGGTGGCAGAGGCACTGGCCGTACTCTCTGTGACGCTCAGCGCCGCGAGCCCGGTGGCACTCAGCGGCGGTGCTCCCGCAGAGACCGATGCCGCCGGAGTGACGATCAAGATCTGTGAACCACTTGCCGAGATAACTGTCGCCTCTCGGCCATCAAGGGTGACACTCACGCGAGCTCCGCTGACTATCGGTGAGGCAAGGGTGATTGTCACGGTGGTCCCGCCGGCCACGGGACCTGAGTTTGGTGTGATCATTGCCGGTACCGGGCGAGTCACTGCGAGTCCCGCCTGAATATTTGCCTCGTTACAGACAGTGGCGGCAAGACCTGGAAGGCCGCCAGCGTTCGTGACAACCGGGGAACCGAGACCGCCGACCATGTTGTAGCCACCATTGGTGTTGTAGCCATAGCCGAGCGAAAACATGTCGTTGGTACCAAAGTAGATCGGATGAAAATTGGTCGTAAAGGCGTTGGCCGCTGCCTCATAGAGCAGTGGAGGAGCAAAGCCGAGCTGCACGCCATTTCTGCCTAGGGGGAGTCCGGCACAACTGGTACCGGCAGAGCCCGACGCGGCGATCTCTGCCAAAGTGGCGGCCCAGATTGGTGCCGCTGCCGATGTCCCACCGATCGTTGTCCACCCACTCTGTCCAAAGGATCGCGAGAAGACCGTTACCCCAGCTTGAGAGTCGGCCGAGGCGACGACATCTGGCACCTGACGGTTGGCGTTTGACGAGACTCCCACGATCCCTGAGCCGGACTGCCACGAGGGACTCCCCCAGTTGCTCGAGAGTCCGCCACCTGAAGCACCGCCACCAACGCCATCGTTCCACGCGATCTCTGCATTAGGAACGAGTGGTTGAATATCGCTACGGAGCCAGCTACCTCCCACGCCCAGAACATAGGGCTGGCTGGCTGGGTCGTCGACGGAGAGATAGGGGGCGACGGGACGAGAGCTACCGAATGGCGTCGTTGCGCAGTCATCAGATCCACTGTCGCCCGCCGCGGCGAGAAAGGTCTGCCCCTGCGCCGCTGCCTCCTCAAAGATGAAGTTCTCAATCTGTCGTGCACCCGGCGAGGAGAGATCGAGCATCTGCTCACATTCGCCCCAACTTGTGGTCGCGTAGGCAACGCGGTCCTCGCTTACGATCTCGTCATAGGCATCGAGTGTCCCGATGGTGGTATTCGGCGCCTCGTAGACGTCGATCATGGCCCGCGGCGCGATCGCCGAAAGGGTTTCGATGTCGAGCGCTGCCTCGCCGGAGCCCGTTCCCACGAGATTGAATCCGTTCACCTTGATCCGGTGCACCTGATTCGCGTGACTCACCCCGAAGTAGCAGCGATCGAATGTCGCCACATCACTCGTCGCAAAGGGTTCAAGTTCGAGCACGGCGATCGACTCGCCCTGTCCGAGGTCTCCGGCGTTGTAGAGGGGGGTGATGCCATAGGCGGAGGCGATCTGATTATCCGTCCATCCACTCGCCCCTTGCGTCACCGACTGTGCTGCGGCACAGGCGACCGGTGCGGTGCTGTGCGCGACGAGCTTTGAGGGGAAGGTAGCCGCTTTTGCGGTGACGAGGTTGGTCGAGACCGATGGCACCAACATTGCATGTGCGCTCGCAGTTTGCGTCAGGCCGATTACTGCGGTGATCTGATCTCCGAGGAGATGCGGAAGTGTCGCTGCGCGCGCAAGCGTGTGCCCGATCTGTCCTCCTGGAAGTCGGACCGAAAGAAGCGTGGTAGTGAAAAGGTGATCCAGTTGTCGCGTTGTCGCGTTGACCGAGAGCAACAGATGATTCTTCGAAAGCGTCCCCGGACCGACACCTAGCTGGTGGAGCTCACGTGACACTGATGCAATTGACGACGGCGTCGGACCATACCGACGCGCAATCAACTCCGGGTTCAAAAAATGGTGATATTCCGGACTCGTCGGCGTTGAGATCGCCTGGGCGATCACAGCAAGGCCACGTGGATCACGCGGGGTGAGTGCGAGGGCGATCTGTAACCGTACGCCGTTCGGAGTTGGCCCAACGAGGTGTGCGCCGTGAGGTAATAGCGCGGGGGTCGCCACCACAGTGGACCGACCTGTGCCGCGCTGCAGGGTAAGTCGATGGAGGTTCTCCGTGCGGCGCGAGTCGATCCTCGCGTTTCGCAATACGGGACAGATAACAAGACTCCCAAGAAGTACTACGAACACCGATGAAAGCGCACGAATGAGAAAGCGGTTATTGGTCCTGGCGCGCCCACGGGGACACACTGTTGACCTCTTCACGCACCTCTCCCTCATCCGTAATTTCACAGAAAACCATCCGGTGGGTAGTTCCCTCAACGCAAAGAACTCTTACCTGAACTTTTTAAAGGATAGACAGCAAGGGGAAGTAATCGGGCGCGCCCCGCGCCCCTCGGCCTCTGATCGTTGTGCACCGTCAGGCGATCGCGCGCTCGCGTGGAGCATGCTCGCTTATCGACGCTCGTAATTGACGTCGCCCATAGAGCACGAGAGAAGAGATAACGACGATGAGATATAACACATAACTGCCGAGCTGTAGTGCGGTCGGATGGTCGGCGTAGCCGAGCAAACTGTGAAAGACGTCACCCAGCGAGGAGGACTGAGACATAAACCCCTGGGTACTCCACAGTGGACGATTCAAAATTGGGATCCAGCCGAGCTGTTGCATGTTCTCGATGATGTCGGCGACGAGTCCAGCCGCAAAGAGCATGAGGAGCGAGCCAACGACGGCAAAGAACTTCGAAAGGTTGATCCGTCGACCGAAGCGAAAGATCGCTAACGAGATCCCGATACCGCCACTCAGACCCACGAGGGCACCCCAAATTGCGCCGTGTGTGTTCGGGATGACGCCGCCGCTAGAGGTCGAAAAGAGAATTGCAAGGGTGAAGATTGCCGTTTCTAGTCCCTCGCGGCCTACTGCCTGAAATGCGATCAGAGCGAGTCCGAAACGCTGTCGACGGGAGGTGGCATCTTCCATCTTGCTGCGTAGTTCAGAGGACATTGAGCGAGCGTGCTTACGCATCCAAAAGGTCATAAAGGTCAAAAGAGTCGCGGCGACGAGATAGGTGCAAGTCTCAAAAACTGTCTGGAATGTTGTACCCACGTAGTTACGGATCGTGAAATAGATCGCCGTAGCACCAGCAAAAACAAAGATCAGCGCACCACCAACACCAAGCCAGATATCGCGGTAATGATCGCGTCGGCCAATCTTGTCAAGGAAGGCGAGGAGGATGGAGACGATCATGCTCGCCTCAATTGATTCGCGTAGGAAGATCACCCCTACCGCTACCATCGCCACCACCTCCGACATTCCGAACTTAAAGCTCAGGCATGCTTGACTATATCGGTTTCCGCTCTGAGGAAAAACGGTAATGCAAATAAGGCGCAATTATTACGCGAATTTGCGCTTCACCTCAAGGGGGTGTGCTCGGAATTTGAATTAGAGCTTTCGACGCTGGCCGCTCCCGCAGGCTCTGCACTACAATCGAAAAATCGGCCAACTTTCCCTTTAGCGAGGCAGCTCTCGGGATGGACGAAACTGACCCATCAACCAACTACCCACCGAACAGCCTGCGCCACAGGCGGTTCCACGGAGGCGATAGCAGCGGTGTTCCCACCGCACCCGGCGAAAGGACGCAAAATGACCAACTCAATTGACGAGGCCGCCCCCCCAGATGCTCTCCAGTCCACCTATGTTGACGAGTCCATCTTCGAAGAGCGAGAGTCGAGCGTCCGTTCGTACTGCCGCTCCTTTCCAACAACTTTTTCACTTGCGAAGGGTGCACATCTCACCGATGTGGCCGGTCGCGACTACATCGACTTTCTCGCCGGTGCTGGAGCGCTCAACTTTGGGCATAACCACGACACCATCAAGTCAGCGATCATCGAATATCTGATGACTGATGGCCTCAGCCACGGTCTTGATCTTCACACCGTCGCCAAGCAGCGATTCCTTGAGAGTTTTGATCGCCTCGTCCTCCAGCCCCGTGGACTCGATTATCGCGTTCAGTTCACCGGCCCCACTGGCACCAATTCGGTGGAGGCAGCGCTAAAGATCGCGCGCAAGGTCACTGGGCGCACAGGGATCTTCTCCTTCATGGGTGGCTACCACGGCGATTCGCTCGGGAGCCTCTCCGCGACAGCAAACCGCGCACACCGTGAGGCGGCCGGAGTACCGCTCCATGATGTGACCTTTCTCCCCTTTCCCGCCGGAATGATGGGTGAGATCGACACATT
>CAIMWD010000056.1 GCA_903845085.1 uncultured Acidimicrobiaceae bacterium | reverse complement strand
TGCTCGAGGAGGACTTGGCAGAGGAACTGCCAGCAATCGCTGGTGCAACGACAACGTTCACGATAGCTGTCGCGGGGGCTGTGGTTACGGTTGGTGAGACGCCACTGCTGGTGGTAGTCGTGGCTTTAATCGTGGTTGTAGGTGCCAACGTGGATGTAGGTGCCAACGTGGTCGTGGTGACCTTAATCGTGGATGTAGGTGCCAACGTGGATGTAGGTGCCAACGTGGTCGTGGTGACCTTAATTGTGGTAGTGGTCTCGTCATCACCAGAAATTGTCGTGGTGGAATGGTCATCACCAGAAATTGTCGTGGTCGAAAGGTCGCCCTCAAGGGTGGTAGTTGGCACTACGCAACCATCAACACTTGCCACTGAGTCACAGGGGGTCGCGGATGCCAAACTTGTACCAACAACCCCAGCGCTAATCCCGACGGTAACCACGGTTCCCGCGATAAAGCTCTTAAGGAAACGGCGATCCATTTTTTCTACCTTTCAACAGTTTCCAGAGGAGCCCCTCGGGATCAATCTCCATTATTACTGAAGTATCTCCACGGATCAATCGAACCAGCGAGAATTGTGTCCCTGTTGGGTTTGTATCCTGAAATTTGAGAGTTAGGTGATAGTTGGCCTCCGCTCCAGCGCCAATGGGCGCACATTTTCAGAATCTCGGGCAGATCACTTACCGAAATACACCCGTGCTAGATGCGTGTAAGAACTATCACTTCAGTCTGCTGGGAGAGATTGGCTCGGTCATCTTTGACGAGATCCAGGAGTTCCTCCGTGGCGCTTCGTTGGCGCTCTGGGGTGAGTCGTGCGAATTGGCTGGAGGACCGAAGGCGGCTTATCACTGTCGATCGATCGACAAAATAGGGATTTACCAGCTGGAGCTCGGCGCGAAGCAAGAAGCCATCGTGTGCGAGAAGGATCTCTCGCCAATTAGCGCCAGGTTTTTGTTCGTCGCCGGTGCTGTTCACCTCTTCGAGAATTCGCTGCAGGTGAACTTGGAAGGGTACTGAAAGGTCGTGACGATTGAAGACAAGAACAAGGGTTCCCTTCGGTCGTAACACGCGAAATATCTCATCGAGTGCTTCGTCTGTTGCGAACCAGCGAAAGGATTGTCCACAGGTCACCAATTCGACACTCTCTGTAGCAAACGGCATCGACACGGCGGTCGCGTCAATGACGGGGATATCGGGGAGCGATCGGGTGAACTCGTTGCGCATGGCTGGAATCGGTTCGATTGCGACAATCTTTGATGGAATTTGTGCAAGTAAACGAGTGAGCTTTCCCGTTCCCGAACCGAGGTCGACGATCAACGAATCCGGGGTGAGTCCCCCCTCTTGGATCAGAAGAGGAACAAGTGCGTCGGGATAGCCCGGACGACCCCGCTCATAGTCTGCAGCTGTATTCTCGAAGGCCATTGCATGTGGATGCGTCGTCAACGTGAGTTCCTCGTCTCTTTTAGGGAGTGGATACGGAGGGTAGAAAATTGCACGCGTTCCGTGACGCTGCAGTTCTTATCACGACCTGTTCGTCAGAATCTCGATAGCGCTCTACCTAAGACAATTCACCCGCATGAGAATGTCGGAGCGATCTAAAGATTGTGGTGAGGAGAAACAAAGATCTCTTCGTCTACGGCGAGCGCGAGCTCTTCGAATGTCCGTCGAGCCACTTGGACGATGGTCGAAGTTGACTCCCCGAGATCAACTTCAATCCGTACCTCAAATCCAAGCTGAGTGATCCGTGAGATGGTGCCGCGACGACGGCCGGTCGAACCCGGTGAGCACGCGATGTTGCGTGCGAGCTGTGTCTCCGAGGCGGAAGGATGGGTGGCATTTTGGGTCCTCTCTGAAGGGCGGTAACAACCGCTATATCGGCGCTGCGAGGAATAGATGACCAAAAAGGTCGACTATTTCGTAATCGAGTGAAGTAATTAAATCTATTAAATCAATAGATTTATTAGAAATAGTGTTAGAGATACGTGAAGAAGCCCAGAGTTGGCCTTTTGGCATCTGGTTCTGTCTCACCTGGCACTGAGCGTGGCGCATCACTTGATGAGGACCAACGACGCGCAATCTGGAGATTCCACCTCAGTGGTGCAGTAGCGCGTCAGTAGGGGGAGGAGATGAGGTCCTCAGTGAGTTCGCTCAGGTCGTGCGCGCCGGTAAGTGCCATCGTCTTGGTCAACCCCTCTTCGAGCATCCCGATCGCTCGATCGACACCGCGTTCGCCCGCTGCACCCAGACCAAAGAGGTAGGCACGTCCAATCATCGCAGCGGTGGCCCCGAGGGCGAGAGCCTTGGCGATGTCGCTGCCACGACGGATTCCGCCATCGCAGAAGACTGGAATGGCGCCATCGATCGCCGCGACGACAGGTGCGATGAGGCTGACCGGGGTGGGTGCTCCATCAAGCTGGCGACCGCCATGGTTGGAGAGCGCGATCGCATCGACACCCTCGTCGACACATCGGCGGGCATCATCGGTGCGCTGTACTCCCTTCACGATGATCGGACCCGTCCAGCGCTCGCGGAACCATCTCACGTCATTCCAGGAGAGCGATTGATCAAACTGGCTATTTGCCTGGTGTGAGAGCGAGACGGCGGAGGTGCCATCGCCGACTCCGGACCCGACGAGATTGGCAAAGGTGATGGGCTCTGCCCGAATGAGATCGAGCGTCCAGCCCGGATGCCGTACTCCCTCAAGGAGGGTATCGAGCCCTACTTGAGGTGGCAGAGTGAATCCTCGGCGGATATCACGCTCACGCCGTCCTAACACCGGAGTATCAACGGTCAACATGATGGCCTCGTAACGCTGCTGTCTCGCACGCTCGAGGAGTGACTCCACGAGTTCTCTGTCGCGCCACACATAGACCTGAAACCAGTTGCGTGCCCGGTCGCTCGTGACCCCGGCAACCTCCTCGATGGAACGGGTTGCCATGGTGGAGAGGGTGTAGGGAAGTCCGGCACGCTCGGCCGCCCGTGCAACCGCAAGTTCTCCCGCGGGGTCAGCGATCCGAGAAAACCCGGTGGGGGAGAGGATGATGGGAAGGCGAACCTCACGACCAAAGAGCGAGCAGTTGGTTCGGAGGGTTGCCACATCAGCAAGCACCTTCGGACGAAAGGTGATCCGTTGAAAGTCGAGTGAGTTCGCCGCGAGTGTGAGTTCATCCTCGGCTGCGCCATCGATGTAATCAAAAACTCCGGCGGGTAGACGGCGCTTTGCGATCAGACGAAGGTCGTTAATGCTCGCCGCCGTCGCGAGGTGGCGCTCCTGTGAGTTCCAGATAAATCGTCGAAACCGTAGAACGGACGACAGCGTAGTAAAGATGCCCATCAGACCCTCTCCGTAGATAAACCCTCATCGTTTCGCGCAAGATCCCTGCCCGACCTCTATCCCCAGTGCGGCGGTCGTTCGTGGTCCCGGTCCACGATCGTCGTCAAGAGATCGGCATTGCGTCGGGTGAGCCGCTGTACCTCGCTCCGCAGGCGAGCAACCTCCTCACGAAGATCCGCGATGACCCTCTCGGAGTTCGACTCGCCCTCTGGAGTGGGTACCTTTCTGGCGAACTCACTGCGCTCCTCATCGGTCATGGTGCGAGAGACCGTTCAGTCGGTGGGAACTTCACGCTCGCCGGCGACCATCGCGTAGTAGGAGTAATTGGCGAGCATTCCCCTCTCTCCACCCGCGGCTCCCCGGGGACGATTGGGGTCGAGCTCTTTTCTCAGGTAATCGATGTCACCCTGAGGTAGAGGTTTCGGATCGCCAAGGAGGTAGGCCTCATAGGTAAGT
>CAIMWD010000055.1 GCA_903845085.1 uncultured Acidimicrobiaceae bacterium | reverse complement strand
GACGACGCCGATATCGCGCGCCTCCACGGCGTTTTGCATTACGGTCACCAGAACTTGGAGACCGGAGCCCATTCCGAGTCCAAAGATCACCATATACAGCGCGATCTCGAGCCGAGTGGATGCGGCATCCATCGTCACAAACCCCACCATCCCGCCGAGCATCATCACCGCAGCGAAGATCGGAAAGATCTTGTAGCGCCCGTAGATGGAGATCAACCGACCGGAGATGATCGCTGAGGCGGATGCCGAGATCACCAACGGCAACATCGAGAGCCCCGAGAGGATCGGGGAGGTTCCTTTGGCGAGCTGAAGGTAGATCGGTAGATAGATCACACCCGCGAACTGTGCAGCGGTGAGCGTGAGAGTGAGCGAGGTTCCTACGGCGATGACGGGATGGAGAAGGACCCGTGCGGGAAAGAGCGGCTCCCTCGCGCGCGACTCGCGCACGATGAGCGCGATAAGACCGACCACGGTGACAAGGAACAGTCCGATGATCTGACCCGATCCCCAAGCGAAGGTGTTGCCGCCGGTCGAGACCGCAACCAACAGCGCGCTCACTGTGATCGCCATCAATACCGCACCAGGAAGATCAAATCGGTTGCGGCGCGGTCGGAGGGGAAGCACAAGTTTTCGCCCGGTGACAAAGAGCGCGCCGATTCCAAGAGGCACGTTGATATAAAAGATCCACCGCCACGAGAGATCCTGTGTAAACAACCCACCAAGGAGTGGTCCAAGCACCGTTCCCAAGAGAGTGACCGAGCTGAAGTAGCCCTGATAGCGACCGCGCTCACGGGGACTAATCACGTCGCCAACGATCGCGAAGGAGAGCGACATCAGCCCACCCGCACCCAGCCCCTGCACCGCACGAAAGATGATCAGCTCATTCATGGAGCTGGCGATTCCCGCGAAGATCGAACCGACGAGAAAGATCACGATCGCAAGTTGATAGATCATCTTGCGGCCGATGAGATCGGAGATCTTTCCATAGAGCGGCGCAGTTATCGTCGTCGTCAACAGGTAGGAGGTCGCGACCCAGGAGATGTGTGCCTCTCCGCCCAGGTTGGAGGCGATCGTCGGAAGTGCGGTGGCGACGATGGTCTGATCGAGCACCGGGAGCAGCATCGTCATGAGAAGTCCGGAGAAGATCACCATGATCTGCCGGTGCGTCATCGAGTTACCGATCGGCTCGGTCGCCGCGGACGTTTCGTTCGATAGTGCTGCGGAGTTCTCTGACATCGGCCTCAAAGAGACTAGGCGCTTACGGTTAGTTGGCTACGCGACAGCTTGTCGGGAGGGAGAGCCCAACGACACGGGCGGCATCGCTGCGGAGTCCCGCGAGGGTTAATACACGGGTAGTCACTGCGGTCGTAATCGCGGCGATCAATGATCTCGTGGTCGCGCCCAGCGTGTCCGCCTCCGCGCTAAAGAGGACACTATCGGCGCCGGCACGTAGCGCGGCGACGGTCGCGGCGGCGAGGGAAAAATGCGCCCCAGAGATCGCAATCGCACTCAGCGAGTCGGTCATGATCACTCCCGTGAAGTGCAGCCGATTGCGTAACTCCGTGGTCATGACCTGTGATGAGAGCGAGGCGGGAAGGGAGGTCAGTCCCGGCACGGTTGCATTCGAAACCATGACCACTGGAAGATGTGCAGCGATCGCTGCCACAAAGGGTGGGATTCCTTGACGCTGTAGCTGCGCCCAGGGAAGAGTGTGGGCGACCGCCAAGTCGGTATTTGCACTCGCGCCACCAAGGCCGGGGAAGTGCTTCACCACGGGGATCACTCCTCCGGCGGCAAGTCCCTTTGCAAAGGCCAGCGCGTCGTTCGACACTGTCACTGGGTCTGCGCTAAACGACCGAGTGCCATCGGCGTTGGTCGCGTTTGGCCCAACGCCTCCATCAACATCAGCGACCGGTGCAAGATCCATGGTGACACCGAGGGAGCGCATCTGACGGGCGAGAGCGAACGCACCTGCTCGGATCGCCGCAGGACTCTCTCTGGCGCCGAGGGTTCTCGCCGCGGGAAGGTTTGCGATGATCGGCAAGAGGCGCTGTACCGCGCCCCCCTCCTCGTCGGTCATGACTAGTGGCGTGGTGCCCTTTGGTGCGAATCCAACGAGCGCCTTCAGCGCCGAGCCCAAACCAGATGGGGGCGTTCCATAGAGGAGGAGACCACCCACACCCTCAGCGACGACTCCATCTCCCGCCGCAAGTTCGCGCTGGTCGACCGGTGCCACAAGGAGCGTTGCCGCCAGACGTGCCGGTGTCCAATGGGCAACGACCGCCGCGGGATTACAGGCGGTGTTCGCTCGCTGTGGTGATCTGGCCGTCGCACCCGAGCTGACGGCTGCGATCAGGCCAATCGAGAGCGTCGTTGCAACGACGACGAGGATGTGAAGACGATGGCTCCGCACGTCAACGCTCCATCGCGCAACGGCGAAGATCGGCAAAGAGCTCGATCATCTCGGGAAGCTGATACTGCGCCTGAAGGCCACTGGGATTTGGCAATACGTAGACGGGCACAACGACCGGGGATCCGTCCTGAAGACCGATCGCCGCCTTGTGTCCAAAGGCCGTCGCGTAGGCGCCGATTCCCAGCACCGCGAGGATGTGCGGGCGAAGGATAGCCACACGCTCGCCCAAGAGCTCCGCTCCCTCGCGAAGCTCCTCGCGGGTGAGCTCATCGGCGCGCGCCGTCGTACGCGCGACAAGGTTCGTGATACCAAGGCCATAGTGCAAGAGTTCGCGATCCTCTGCAGGCGTGAGGAGGCGCTCGGTGAAACCAGCGCCAAAGAGCGCACGCCAGAATCGATTTCCGGGACCGGCGAAGTGGTGACCTGTAGCCCCGGTGTGGAGGCCGGGATTGATGCCACAAAAGAGCACGGTGAGATCTGGTGCGAGGATATTTTCCACGACGCGATCTCGCGCAGCGGCAAGCTCCGCCTTGGTTGGACGCGCTGGCCTCTCCATCGATCCGACCAACGCCCCCGCTCCCGTTTACTAGATGTGGTTCGCGATGCGTGGAAAGACCTTGCGAGTATTGCCCTCAAAGACCTTCACGCGGTCTTCGTCGCTCAACCAGCTGATCTCGTCGACGTATCGCTTGGTGTCGTCGTAGTAGTGACCAGAACGTGGATCGATGCCGCGAACGGCACCCACCATCTCTGAGGCGAAGAGGATGTTGTCGACCGGGACCACCTTGAAGAGGCACTCCATGCCGGGGAGGTGGTACACGCAGGTGTCGAAGAAGACGTTCTGCAACATCGACTCCTCGAGCGGCGCGCGACCATTGTCTTGGGCCAGACCCCGGTAGCGACCCCAGTGATAGGGAACCGCGCCACCACCGTGAGGGATGATGAGGCGAAGAGTTGGGAAGTCCTTGAAGAGATCCGACATCAACAACTGCATGAAGGCCGTCGTGTCGGCGTTCAGATAATGCGCACCCGTCATGTGAACCGCGGGGTTACAGGAGGCACTGACGTGCACCATCGCTGGCACGTCGAGCTCCACCATCTTCTCGTAGAGGGGATAAAAAGAGCGATCGGTAATGGGTGGATCCTGCCAGTAACCACCCGAGGTGTCGGGTGTCAGGTTGGCACCGATGAATCCGAGTTCGTTCACACAGCGCTCGAGTTCGGGAATCGAATCGGCTGGTGAGGAACCAGGATTCTGGGGCAGCTGACAGACACCGACGAAGTTCTTGGGGTACATCTCCACGACGCGGTAGATGAGATCATTTGCGACGCGTGCCCACCTCTCCGCGACGGCGGGAGATCCGATGTGATGCGCCATCGTGCTCGCGCGTGGCGAGAAGATGGTGAGGTCGCTGCCACGCTCGGTCTGGAGCTTGATCTGCGCTCCCTCGAGGCTCTCGCGGATCTCATCGTCAGAGACCACGGGCTCCCCTGCATCGCCATCGTCACCGATCTCGATCTGACGTTTGCGCCAATTCACAAGCGAATCAGGAGCAGTGGTGTAGTGACCGTGACAGTCGATGATCATCGTGTGAGCCTCGCAGCTTCTAAATCGAGCTAACCCAAGAGGGGCTAGCGATGTACTGGTGACATCGTAGAGCGTTCCCAGCCGCCGCCACATCTGTTGCGGTGGTGATGCCCGCACGGTGCGCTCGCGAGAGAGGGGAAATATGGCTCGCTCTGCTAGCGTCTCAACGCCGCCCGCCGGCACGAAACCCTCCTCAGAACGACCACGACCAAGGAGAACCGATGAGTGAGATCCCCCGCCTAAACGGTGTAATTCGCGCCTTCGAGGAGGGCAAGCACGCCTTCGCCGCATTTGTCAACGCCGACGTCGAGGCCGCTATCGCCTTCTCGACGACGAGGTACGACGGCATCGTCTTTGAGTGCGAACACAACCCATGGGACATTCGGGCGCTACGCGATTCGATGCAGTACCTCCTCAACCGCGGGCAGATCGCAAAGTCCGGTTCGGTTGCGCCCCCCGTTACGCCCATCGTTCGCGTTCCGGCAAATGGTGCGGAGAAGTCGCAGTGGCACGCAAAGCAGGCGCTTGACCTTGGTGCCTATGGCATCGTCTGGCCCCACGTCTCGACGGTGGAGGAGGCGACCAACGCGGTCGCGGCCTGTCGCTACCCCCGACTTTCGGATGCACCCTTTTACAAGCCAGAGGGGCTCCGCGGTGACGGGCCCACGGCGGCCTGTCGTTACTGGGGTATCACCCAGCAGGAGTACTACAAGCGGGCAGATGTCTGGCCACTCAACCCCGAGGGCGAGATCCTCGTCATCTTGATGATCGAAGACGTTGCGGGAATCAACAACCTCGACAAGATGCTTTCGGAGGTTCCCGGTATCGGTGCGCTTCTCATCGGCGAGGGCGATCTCAGCCAGGAGCTCGGCTACCCGCGTCAGTACGAGCACCCAACGGTCCTCGAGCACATGGCTCAGGTTCGCGAGGTCGCTGCGCGTTACAACGTGCCGGTCGGCCACCCTCACGTAAGCGCCGAAAATGTGGAGCGCGTCGTGGAGGAGGGCTATCGGCTCCTCATGCCTGCACCCGTCCGCACCTTCGCCGGACTCGAGAAGGGTCTTGCCCTGACCGGTCGCGCCTAAGCGCGGGCCACCTGCGCGGTGAAAGTCGCCGAAGGCTAATTACGACGGAGGAGGGACCCCACGACAGCGCGGGGTCCCTCCTCATTTCTCCGACAACGGTCACACCGTCGAAGCCAAAGCCAACAATTCTCTAACGGCCGACGACCCGCGGTAGCTACGACTCAAGAAGTCGTTCGGCCTCCTCCGGACGGTATCGGCGCACCGCCTCGTGGTTCGTGGCGTCCTGTCCCATATAGATTCCGCGCTCCCACCTGCGCCGGAGCGGATCGACGACGTCAAGGCGCATGGATCCGATCCGTTCGATCACGATCTCGACGACCTCACCATCTTGAAGGGGACCGAGTCCCTCGTGATTTGTGCCACAGGAGATGAGGTCACCAGAGTTCATCGTCATGATCGTGGTCGCGAAGGCGATCAACTCTGGCACCCGGTGCTCCATGTCATCCGTGTGATAGTTGTGACGAAGCTCCCCATCATCGAAGAACTGCACATGGAGATCGTTGGGATCCTCAATCTCATCAGCGGTTGTGATGCAAGGTCCGATCGGGCAGAAGGTGTCAAAGGACTTTCCCAACCAACTCCCCCGCTTCCAGGTCGAGCGACCATCGCCGCGGGCGGAGACGTCGATCAGACAGGTATAGCCAAAGACAGCTTGGCGCCAATCCTCCTGCGTCACCGACTTCGCCGGTCCCTTGATGACGATCGCGAGCTCCGCCTCATGCATGAACATCCAGGGCTCCGCAAAATCGGGCAGATGGATGGTGTCACCGGGACCGACCACCGCATCAGGGTTCTTCATAAACATATTGAGCTCGCGTGGCTCGCGCTGCGCATGCTCCCAGTAGTTCCCGATACAACCCAGCACCTTTCCCGGTCGGGGAAGCGGGGGGAGCAGTCGAACCGCAGTGAGGGGCTCTGGGATCTCAATCTCGAGCTGCCGCTCGATCGCAGGACGCAGCTCCTCAAAGCGATCGATGAGCTGCGTCATCGCTGCCTGGGGCGCGTGTGTTGGCGTTAAGAGATCGCCGATCCCCACGATCCCGTCATCGAGCAGGATCCCTGGCGCGATCGCGCGCCCATTGGAATACAGAACAATTCGCATGGTGCCCCCTCCTGCGAGCCCCCCGGCCCCATTCCCTCATGCTACGGATCTCCCGCCCAAGCGCAAGTGTGGCTCCGGGTGCCCAAGGGGGTCAGCGGCTAACTTTGATCGGAGGGCATCCGCGGCGGCGGTCGTCTTTGGTTCTCGGCGGCAACAGGGGGCTCATCCGTGGGCGAGTTGGATGGTGGGGAGTTCGAGGTCGCCCTACACGTCGACGGATCGGCGACCGTTCACCCTCGCGATCGTTCGGAGATGATTCTGCCCTCGGCATCGGCATCCGTTCCCGAGAACGGTGGCGATCGCCACCGCTGGATGATCTTTCTGATCGTTGGCTCCGCGCTCTTTATGGCAGCACTCGATCTCACGATTATCGGCACGGTGATCCCCTCGATTCAGCACTCCCTACACGCCCCGTTGAACTGGACCGCATGGACGATCACCGCCTCAACTCTTGGCACCGTTGTCATCATGCCGATCGCAGGAGGACTGAGCGACCAGTTCGGTAGAAAGCGGATCTTCATTATCTCCGCCATCGTCTTCACTCTCTCCTCTCTCGCCTGCGGCTTTGCCGGCAACATCTATCTCCTCGTCTGTCTTCGCGCGCTCCAGGCTCTCGGCGGCGGAGCCTTCATGCCAAGTGCGACCGGCATCGTCGCCGACAGCTTCGGACCAAATCGTGATCGTGCCATCGCGATGTTCACGAGCATCCTCCCTGCCGGCGGCATCGTCGGTCCCGTACTCGGTGGCCTCTTTGTCACCTACTGGAGCTGGCGCGGGATCTTCTTCATCAACATCCCCATCGGCATCGCCGTACTGGTCGGCGCCCGGCACTATCTCCCCCGTTCTGTCCGTCACGACGTGGGTCGTGCCGATCTGGTCGGAATATCGCTCCTTGGACTCTGCGTGCTGGCGAGCATGTTTGGCATCTCACTGCTGGGAACAGCGCACATTGGAATTGGTTCGCCAGCGCTACTCGCCTGCATCTGCATCGCGCTCGTCACCTTCTGGCGATTTGTGCGCCACGAGCTGAACGCGAAGGACCCGATCATCCCGCTGCAGCTGCTGCGCGGCCGATCATTTCTCATCATGGATCTGGTGAACTTCATCTACGGTGCCGCCGTCCTCGGACTCGGAGCGCTCGTACCTCTCTATGCAGAGGACCGCTTTCACATTGCGCCGCTGCAGGCTGGCACGGTACTCGCCACGCGCGCCGTTGGCACGATCGCCGTCGCCGGCGTCGCCTCCTTTCTGCTACGTCGCACTGGATTTCGTCTTCCGATGGTGATCGGCATGTCGCTGATCGCGATCGGTAGCGTGCTGATGTTCACCCGACCCGCCTCAATCGGCGCCTTTGCCTGGCTTGCCCTCACGACCGGTCTCACTGGAATTGGCATGGGTGCCGCAATGCCTGCGGCGAACAACGCAACACTCTCCTTTGCAACCGACAACATCGCCGCAATCACGGGGATGCGAGGCATGTTCCGCTCGATGGGTTCGATCATCGCGGTCTCCGTGATGACCGCTGTCGTCACACGCAGTGCACACCCGGGGATCGCTCTCGGGTGGGGCTTTGTCGCCCTCGCCGTACCGACGATCGCGGTCATTCCGCTGATCTTGACCCTTCGCGACCACCGCGGTAGCTGGTGAGCACTCCGCGGCGGACGGAAACTACACGGCGAAGATTTTCTCAGATCAACAGAACGGCAACGGTTAGGTTGCCAGGAGCGAAAGAGAGGGGACGGAGACAATGTCAGCACCCAAGGTGAGGTTGGGCATTATCGGAAACGGCGACGCGGCCGCGATGGTGCTTGAAGATGCAGTCTCGAGTGAACACTTTGAATTTGTCGGAGCGGTCGATGTCGACCCTCGTGCGCGCGCACGATTTGAGAATCGATTCCACAAACCAGCCTATGCCTCTGTCGATGAACTCCTCGCGGCGGGAGGTCTCGATGGGGTCTACATCGCAACGCCGACCAAACTTCATGAGCAGCAGACCATCGCCTGCCTCGAAGCGGGTGTAAATGTTTTGGTCGAAAAGCCGATCTCGACCTCACTCGAGGCCGCGGAGCGGATGATCGCGACTGCGAAGGCGAAGGGCCTCACCCTGATGGTCTGTCACAAGCGAAGTGTCGACCGCTCGATCCTCTCGATGTACAAGATCATCGAGAGCGGCGAACTTGGTCGTGTTCGTGCGGTGCACCGTTGGCACTACACCGACTGGTTCTACCGGCCTCGTGGTCTCGACGAGCGCAACCCCGAGACCGGTGGCGTCGTTCTTCGCCAGGGCGCACACGAGTACGACGTGATCCGCCTCCTCGCAGGTACGCCAGCACTTGCACTGCGTGGCACGACCGGTGACTTCGACGCTGCGCGCCACGGCGAGGGCTTCTATGCCAGCTGGATCGACCACGCCGATGGGGTGATGGCGACCTCGATCTACGGCGGCTATGGGCACTTCCTCACCGATGAGTTCACCAAAGGCATGGGTGACGGCAAAAAGGTCGGTGCGGCGAGGGAGATCCTCGAGACGACGGCGAGCACTCCCGAGCTCGAAGCGGAGCTCAAGCGCGTGGAGGCGGACACCATCGCGCCCTCTCCCTCCTCGGGCGTCTACGGCTTTACCCTCGTGAACTGTGAGGGTGGCGACCTGCGACCCTCGCCACGTGGTGGCGCCTTCGTGTACTCCGATCGGGGGCGTCGCGAGGTCACTGTGGAGGGCATCGATGGCACCGCGATCATCGTCGAGGAGTTCTATCGCGCGATCGCGGATAGCTGGAAGGTCCTCCACGACGGCGAGTGGGGGCTTGCCTGTCTCGAGCAGTGCCTTGCAATCCGCGAATCTGGCGAGAGCGGTGCGCTCGTCGCCCTGACACGGCAGGGCGTCGTCGATCAGCGTGCCGCACGCGAGATCATCGGCGATCACCAAGTGAGATCGGTGGAGAGTTAAACGGCCCAGCGAGCTCGCTGCATCGGTACTTTCAACTCTGACCCTCTTGCAAAGCTCGTGTCTGACCCTCTTGCAAAGCTCGTGAGATTACCCGAACCGATTTGACTACTCCGGTGGCGTTCCGAGTCTTCGCGTCGCGGGTCGCAGCGGTGGGATCACCGGAATGGGATGTCGACGTGGCCCCGACCACATCGCCGGTGGCGCGTCGACCGATCGGGCGATGGCGTAGGCGGCCGCTTCGTAGTTCACACGCCAACCAACAAAGTCGAGCCATGCCTCCTCGGTGGTGCGCACGAGCGGAAAGTCAACCTCCGATAGGCGCGCGATGGCATCGGCAAATTCTTGGAAGGTGACAGCGATACCGTCGTTTGGATCGGCCTCCTCGGGGATCGCGAAGCCCATCGCCCGTGCAATCTCTCCCAGACAGGTAAAACCCCCGCGAAGACACAGATCGGAAGAGCACACGTCTGAACTCCAGTCACATTACTCGATCTCGTAT
>CAIMWD010000054.1 GCA_903845085.1 uncultured Acidimicrobiaceae bacterium | reverse complement strand
GGCGTGCTGTAGACCGTAATGATTGCGGTCCTCGATTATGGAATCGGTAACCTTCGCTCCGCGGAGAAGGCGCTGGTGCATCTTGGTGCTGAGGTGCGTGTTGTCACTTCGCCTGCGGAGGCACGGGGTGCGACTGGAGTGGTACTTCCTGGTGTGGGTTCCTTTGGTGCCTGTGTTGATGCCCTGCGAGCGAGCAGGCTGGATCAGGTAGCTCTCGCGGCGATCGATCAAAAGGTTCCCTTTCTTGGGATATGCGTTGGCTACCAGATGCTCTTCGACGAGTCAACGGAGAGCCCGGGAGCACGTGGACTGAGCGTGCTTCCTGGAGAGGTCCGCCGCATCGCAGGAGAGGTTCGCCTTCCGCAGATGCAATGGAATATCGTCACGCCACGTCCGACCGTCTCACGGATGTGGGCGAGTCCGCTTCCCGTGTGGATGTACTTCGTGCATACCTATGTCCCGAGCATCGAGGGCAACACGGGAGGGATAGTTGTGGGCAGCTGCGAATACGGCGAAACGCTCTCCGTAGCGGTTGAACGGGATCGGCTCTGGGGAGTCCAATTCCATCCAGAGAAATCGGGTCGTGAGGGGCTTGCGCTCCTGGACCGGTTCGTCGCCTTTGCGGGGGAGTCCGCGACCCCTCTGGAACGTCGCTAGACCATCATGCTGCCAATCCCTGCAATTGATATACGCAATGGTCGCTGCGTGCGCCTCCTTCAGGGCGACTTCGCCAAGGAGACGTTCTACGGAGATCCGATCGAACAGGCGGTTGCCTTCGTCGATGCCGGAGCACCGATGTTACATATTGTGGACTTAGATGCCGCACGGAGTGGCGAGGCGACTAATGATGCGACCGTCCGGCAGATCATCGACGTGGTGGGTGTCCCCATTCAGGTCGGAGGAGGGGTGCGAACGCGCGAGCGTGCGTGCTCGCTTCTCGATCACGGCGTCGACCGCGTTGTCGTAGGCACACTCGCAGTAGAGGATCCCAGCAGCGCTCGCGCGCTTGCAGAGGAGTTCCCCTCGCGTATCGTCGTTGGTCTGGATCACCGCACCGAGTTGATCGATGGTCACAGGCGACGCATGGTGGCCGTCCGAGGGTGGGAGGCGACAGGTGGAGTAGAGCTCGCGCGTGCGCTCGCTTCGCTCGCCGGCGCTCCATTTGCGGGCGCGGTAATCACGGATATCTCCCGCGATGGAACGCTCGAAGGTCCCGATCTTGCAGGATACAGCTACGCGCTGTCGAACTCGGAGATCGAGCTAATCGCCTCTGGTGGAGTGGGAACCCTTGAAGATGTGCGTCGCCTCCGCGACCTCACCGTCAATGGTCGTTCACTCGCCGGCGTGATTATCGGTCGAGCGCTCCTCTCGGGAGCTTTTAATGTCGCCGAGGTGGTCACACTTTGCGCGCCGTAAGGGTCGTCCCCTGCCTCGATGTTGATCGAGGGCGTGTGGTGAAGGGCATAAATTTTATCGGCCTAAAAGATGCCGGCGATCCCGTGGAGCTCGCTCGTCGATACGACGGCGAGGGGGCCGATGAGCTTGTTTTTCTCGACATCACGGCCTCCTCCGATGATCGCGACACCATGGTGGAGGTGGTAGCGCGCACGGCCGATGAGGTGTTTATTCCGCTGACCGTTGGAGGGGGTGTTCGCAGTGCCGACGATGCCCGTCGACTGCTTCGGGCAGGTGCCGACAAGGTATCTATCAACTCAGCAGCGTTGGCGCGTCCGGCCCTGATCTCGGAGATCGCCGAGACCTTTGGAACCCAGTGTGTAGTTGTGGCAATCGATGCGCGCTGGGTAGCCGAAGTTGGCCGGTGGGAGGTTTTTACTCACGGAGGGCGTCGCCCGACAGAGATCAACGCGCTGGATTGGGCGGTGGAGGCAGAGCGTTGGGGGGCCGGCGAGATCCTCCTGACCTCGATGGATCGTGACGGCACAGCAGACGGCTATGACCTTGCACTTTTGCGAGACGTGCACGAAGCAACCAACATCCCACTCGTCGCATCCGGCGGTGTCGGCAACCTCGACCACCTGGTGGAAGGTGCCCGTGCGGGCGCCGATGCACTCCTCGCTGCCTCGATCTTCCACTTCGGTACTTACACGATCGCCGAGGCAAAGGCGAAGCTGACGACATCGGGGATCACGATTCGTCCGATCGATGCGTGATCCCGTCGTGCCTCTACCTCGCCAGAGTCAGCAGCCGCTAGCGTGGAAGAGATGACGCAGGAGGGATCGGGCACGATGGAGGCTCCGCGTGCACTGATGGATACCGCGCGTCGTCCGGTCACGATGTTGAACGATCGCGTTCTAGTTTTGCTGCCAAAGAGCGAGGGAGAGCGGCGGTCGCGATCGGGAATTCTGATACCCGCCACTGCGGAGATCGCGAAACGGTTGAGTTGGTCAGAGGTGGTCGCGGTTGGCCCGATCGTCCGCACAATTAAGTCCGGCGACACGGTGCTCTTTGATCCGGCGGAGTGTTTTGAGGTTGAGGTCGACGCCGAGCAGTATCTCATCGTCCGTGAGCGTGATCTTCATGCGGTGGCTTCGTCACGCCTCGATTCGGGAACGGGTCTCTACCTATGAGTGATCAGGTACCCTCAATCGCACCAGAATTTCTCGGTACACCGGTGACGGTCAGTGATGCTGAGTTGGCCCAGATCCGCTACGGCACCGACGGTCTTATCGTCGCAATTGTCCAAGAGGCGGATACCCGCGAGGTGCTGATGGTGGCCTATATGGATGAGACGGCCCTGCGTCGCACCTGCGCAGATGGACGGACCTGGTTTTATTCGCGTTCGCGCAAAGAATACTGGCCCAAGGGCGAAACCTCTGGCGAGCGTCAGTATGTCCGCGAGGTTGCCTACGACTGCGATGGCGATGCGCTGCTCATCACGGTGGACCAGGAGGGCCAAGGGGCCTGCCATACCGGGAATCACTCCTGTTTTTATCGACGGCTCGGTATGGAGTAGTTCGTGATCTCACCCAACGTTGAGCATTTCAATGCGCTCGCTGAGGACTACACGGTTGTTCCCGTCTACGAGGAGCTGCTTGCCGATTCATTAACGCCGATCGGTGCCTTTCGGTCCCTCGTCGGGAATGGAGATGGATTCCTTTTGGAGTCAGTTGAACACGGCGATCAGTTCAGTCGATACTCCTTTGTCGGGCGACATCCCGTCACCTCATTTGCTCTCGAGGATGGCGAGATCACTACCAGTATCGGGAAGCTGCCCGATGGTGTGACGACCGATCAAGGTGTGTTGCAGCTACTGGAGGATCTTCTCGGACAGCTGCGTTCACCAGAGATCGCTGAGCTGCCACCATTTCATGGTGGAATCGTTGGGTATCTCGGATATGACGTAGTGCGTGAGATCGAACGGCTCGGAGAACCCCCACTCGACGATCTTGGGCTCCCCGATGCGGTCTGCTCAGTCATCGGTGAAATCGTTGCCTTCGATCACCACACCAGCCGTGTGGTGCTTGTCGACAATGTGGTTTTGGGTGAAAAGGATCCCGAACACGCACGCGATGCCGAGCAGTTGCTGGGAGCCTATGAGCGCGCGCGCGCAACCATCGCGCGGATGCGTCACGACCTCGAGCAGCCCGTGCGCGAGACGCTTTCAACACCACCTGATCGTGCAGAACGACTCGATCCTTCCGCGGTTCGTCGTGTCGTATCGTCGCAGAGTTATCAGCAGGCAGTCGCTGCCGCAAAGGAATACATCCTCGCAGGTGACGCCTTTCAAATTGTGCTCTCCCAGCGGTTTGATCTTGAACTCGGCGTTGACCCCTTCGAGGTTTATCGCGTACTCCGTCAGGTAAATCCAAGTCCTTACATGTTCTTCCTCCGTCAAAATGGGGTCTGTGTTGTTGGCGCCTCACCGGAACCACTTGTGCAACTACAGCAGGGTCGAGTGATATCTCGTCCCATCGCAGGAACGCGGCGTCGTGGTGCGACCGAGGAGGAGGACCGGCGTCTCGCGGCCGAGCTGGTGGAACATCCAAAGGAGATCGCTGAACACATCATGTTGGTAGACCTTGGACGTAACGATGTGGGTCGGGTGGTGAAGTTTGGAACTGAGCGTGTCGATGAGCTGATGACGTTGGAGTACTACAGCCACGTGATGCATCTGACCTCTCAAGTATCTGGGGAGCTTGTCGAGGGAAAGGGCCCGATCGATGTATTGCGTGCCACCCTGCCTGCGGGAACGGTCTCTGGTGCTCCCAAGGTGCGGGCGATGCAGATCATCGATGAGCTTGAGCCAACCAAACGTGGTCCTTACGCAGGCATCGTGGGCTATTTCGATTTCTCTGGGAATCTTGACACGGCAATCGCGATCCGTACACTCGTTGTCGCGCCAGATGGACGCGCATCGGTGCAGGCGGGCGCGGGGATTGTGGTCGATAGTGATCCTGCCGGTGAGGATGCGGAGTGCTCCGCCAAGGCACAGGCGATTCTCTCCGCGGTGGCTGGCGCACGCAAGATAGCGCGCGAGCGCGAGGAATTCGAGCAGTCGAACTGATGGATTTTCTGGCGTCGGTCGAGATGTTTGGAGATGAGGTTCTCGGCTTTTCCTCCTCAGTTGACGTTGTCACGGTGACTGGTCCTGATGCTCGGTCGTTTCTGCAGGGTCAGATCACGCAAGACCTCGCTGGAGTTCAGATAGGCGAGCGCACCCTCTCCTTTGTGCTCACCCCCAATGGACGGGTGGTCTCGCTCGCCTCGGTGCACCGTCGCGCGCCGGAGTCTTTTTGGTTGGTCGTCGAGGTTGGGGAGGGTGAGTCGCTTCTTGCACGCCTGCAGAAGTTCAAACTTCGCGTCAAGGTCGTGCTCGAACTCCGCGACGGTTCGCGCCTTCGATTAATAGGTCCATCGGCCGCAGATTCGGTGGGAGATCTCGACGAGGACGTCAGCCGTGGTGACCTCGGCTGGTCCGCCTGCACGGGCGTCGAGCTCATTTCGATTGGACCTGTTGCGTTGACGTGGCCCGACGAGGGCGACCCTCAGCTGCTTGAGTATCTGCGCATCAGCTCTGGAATGCCGATCGCGAGTCATGATTTGGATGATCGAACGTTGGTACACGAGACACCGCTGGCCGACCGAACGGTGAGCTACACCAAGGGATGTTTTACCGGACAGGAGCTAGTGGCGCGTCTCGACGCGCGCGGAGCAAATGTGGCGCGCCATCTTCGCGGAGTAAGGATTGAGCTTGCCGATACCGGTCGAATTCCGGAGAGCGGGGATTCTCTGCTTTTCGAGGGTACTGAGATCGGCCGACTGCGCTCTGTCGCTCCGACGCTCGATCGGATGCATGCGGTCGCCTTTGCGATGGCGCACCGCAGTATCGCCATCGGCACTGAGGCCTCCGTCATCGGCGCAGTCAATGCGGTCGCACTGTCAGCTTTGATCACCGAACTTCCCATGCGGTAACAGCTCTCTCTGTCGCTTCATCTTGCAGAGAGGTGTTCATCATTGTCATCGAGGGCGTTGAAACTGATCATCAGCTTCCATCGATGCGATCCTTGAGGGAGGACAATTCTGACGCGCTGCAGCGTTACAGTGCGGGTAGGGTGAGGCGAAATATGGTCCCTGAACCCTCGCTGCGGGGTGATTCGATCGTGATACTGCCCCCAAAGGCGGCGGTTAATTCTGCGACTATGGCGAGACCGAGACCGGTTCCCGCCCGTCGCGATGTATGGCGCTCGGAGGTGAAGAGTCTTTCAAATACGCGCGGTTGATCCTCTGGGTCAATGCCAGGTCCATCATCCCCGACCTCAACGATAAGTCGGCCATTATCGCCAGAGAGGGTGACGTCAACGCTGCTGGTGGCGAATTTGAGGCCGTTCTCCACAAGGTTCGCAATGATCTGTGTGAGGCGATCAGGGTCAATATGCCCGGAGATCGCGGTGACGTTCTGATGAATCAAAAGTGCGACTCCCGCTTCCTCAAATGCATAGCGGAGCGCCTCGACTGCTCGGCTGGTAACGGCGACGAGGTCGCACTGGACCGTTCGCAGCGTGAACTGATTCGCGATAAGTCGCGCCATCGAGAGCAGATCTTCGATCAGACGTGCAAGTCGATCGGCCTCTTGCACGACAACCCGCGCGGCGTCGCGGGGATCGCTGAGCTCTCCCTCGACGATGGCCTCGCCATAGCCGCGTATCGAGGTGAGCGGCGTGCGCAATTCGTGGCTGACCGAGAGGAGGAAGTCACGTTCGGCCTCCTGAGCGCGTGCGAGGTCCACTGCCATGTGATTCAGGGACTCCTGGAGTTCGAGGAGTTCGGGATAGCCACGGCCGGGTACATCCATCCTTGCGCCGAAATCACCGGTCGCAATCCTGCGCGCCGCCTCTACTGCAGCGCTCACATGGCGAGTGATCCGCCGCGAAATCTCAAAGGAGAAGGCAGCGGCGACAATTAGCGAGATGAGACCCGCCAAGGCAAAGTAGAGGACATTGGCTGCAGAAAAACTGATCTTGCTCTCCAACACCACCGCGACGGTCTCCGCTGGAGTCGTTCCCGAACCAGGGACGGTAAGTAGGGGGGCGATAGCAAAGGCGATGTGGTTGTGCGCGCCCGAGACGTAGTGGCCGTGCACGATGGTTGGACCGTCGAGGAGTGCGGTTGGTAGAACCGAGATCGGTGCGGAGGTGAGGTGTCCCTTGGTATCGAAGGTAACCACTTCGACATCGGAGATTCCGGCCTCGGTCTTTAGGAGCGAGACAACACCTGGGACACGTACAAGATTCGGATTCGTTCGAATGATGCGTGCTTGTGCGAGCAGCTGGCGCTGCGCGTTGAGGCTCGATGCATGGCGTACAAGTAGAAGACTTGCCGCGCTCGTCGCTAAAAGCGCGATGGTAAGGGTGAGGACAAATGCGAACGTGATTCGGGTGCGCACGCGTTAGCGGCTCTCTGGTGAACTCAGTCGCACCGGTAGCCCACGCCCCAGACGGT
>CAIMWD010000053.1 GCA_903845085.1 uncultured Acidimicrobiaceae bacterium | reverse complement strand
CGATCAATGAGGAGAGTCCTCTGCGTCCGCTCACGCCCTATGGTGCGACGAAGGCGGCGGGGGAGATGCTGCTTTCCGCCTATTCCTCAAGCTATTCGATGGTGACAATTGCGCTTCGCTTCACCAACATATTTGGCACCGGAATGCAGCTCAAGGATTCTGTCATCGCTCGGATGATGAAGGCAGCACTCGCGGGCTCAGGGATAGAGATCTATGGCGATGGCGAGCAGTTGCGTGACTACATCTTCATCGATGACGTCGTCAGTTCGATCCTTCTCGGGCTTGGCCTCGATGCCTCGGATGTGCTCACCATCGGCGCCGCTCGGTCGGTGTCGATGAATGAGCTACATGCACTGACCTGTGCAGCGACCGGCGTCTCGATCGGCGCAACCCATGTGCCGGGAAAACCTGGCGAGATGCCTGCCGTGATCGTCTCTACGGCGCACGCGCATGATCGCGGATTTCGTCCACGGTTCTCATTGGAGGAGGGGCTATTCGCGACATGGGAGGACTTCCGGGTGACAAATGCCAGAAGTTAGCCCTTAGGTGCTCGCAGTGGCATGAGCGGCGGTGCGACCCCGTTCGCGCCACCAGGTGCGAAGGACGACGCGCGCATAGTTGCGGCCATAGGAGAGGTTTCCGCCCTTTTTGGAGGTGCCGGCGGTTCGTGCGCGCATGGTGACCGGGCGCTCTTGGAAGCGTGCGCCAGAGGCGATCGCCGAGATGAGTAGCTCTGAAGCTTGGAATTGAGGCTCTTCGAGACGGAGCTTTGCCGTGAGTTCAGCTCGCATCGCGCGAATCGGATTTGCCGTATCGGTTACTCGCGTACGCATCAACATGCTGATCAGCACGCCAAAAAGGACCACGCCAAGGTTGCGCACCGCATCATGACTCTCCGTACGACCGAGACGTCGTGATCCATTGACAAAATCCGCGGAGCCCTCCACGACGGGACGGAGGACAACAGCAAGATCATCTCCGTCGGTCTGCCCATCGGCATCGGCAGTGACCACATAGGTCGCACCATATTGGCGGGCTACTCGATAACCAAGTGCGAGTGCCGCCCCCTGGCCTCGGTTGACAGGAGCAATGACGGCAAAGTCACCGTGTGCACGGATTATCGCAGCACTTCCATCCTCGTCGCCGTCGATGACGACGAGGAGACTTGTGGGAAGCTCGCAGATCTGTGTTGGCATGGCCGCCAGCACACCCTCGATGTTCTCACGCTCCCTGTATGCCGCGACGACGATCGCCACCGGTGCAAGCTGTGGCGAGCCATGCGCCTGCGAAAACTCTTCAAGTGCGACAGCATCGACGAGCTCGCTCATCTGGCGTTGTCTGCGTTGATCGCGGGGGTTCATCCAGTATGCGCGAGCATGGTCGCCGCTGCGACATTGCGATCTTCGTTTGCCGGTGGGAGGCCAGAGGGAACGGTCGCAAGCGAGAGGGAGGCCGCGGACCACACCGTCTTCAAAAGATCGCGCAACTGATGAGGCGGAGGAAAGTATTCATCCTCCTCGATCGCCTGCACGCTCTCGATCCCGTTTGCGGGGTGCAGCGCATCCACTACCTCGTCGACGAGCCACTCCGGCGCTGAGGCGCCCGCGGTCACGCCGACCACTCCGGAGAGATCATCAGGGAGCTCGCCTGCCGAGTTCACGCGCAGAACTCTTGGGCACCCAACGCTCGAGGCGACGTGCGTGAGCGAGACGGTGTTTGATGAATTTGCAGATCCAATGACAACGACCGCGTCGCACCGGCCTGCAATCGCGCGCAGTGCCGCCTGACGGTTTGTCGTGGCGTAACACAGGTCGGATCGCCCAGGCATCCAGAGATCGGGAAAGCGCTCCTTTGCACGTGCGGCGATCCCTGACCACTCATCGTGAGGAAGTGTCGTCTGCGCGAGCAGAGCCACGGGTCCACCCTGATCCTCCAGCGCGTCGACCTCCTCCTCGCTTTCGACGAGGCGTACGACGTTGGGAGCGACCGCCATCGTGCCGATCGCCTCCTCGTGGCCAGCGTGACCCACGTAGATGACGGTGTAGCCCTTATTTGCGCGCACCTTCAGTTCATGATGCACCTTGGTCACGAGTGGGCAGACCGCGTTCACGACAGCGCGACCATGGTCTGCGGCTGCCTGCTCTACCTCCGGAGCTGAGCCATGCGCGCTCAGCATCAATGGGGCGCCTGGCGGAACCTCATCGATACTGTCGACAAAGATGACCCCCTGACGGGTGAACTCTTCGACCACGAGTCGGTTGTGCACGATCTCGTGGTAGCAGTAGACAGGTCCCTCGAAGATACGGACCATCCACGCAAGAGCCTTGATGGCCATCTCTACTCCGGCGCAAAAGCCACGGGGTTCAGCTAGTAGTACTCGGTCGACATTCACCCCCTTAGGCTACCTAGGGAAACGGGTAGAATAGCGACATGCCATTTCCGCAGGTCGTGGCCGTCGTTGCTTCCTCGCCAGCAGAGATGGCCGGACTCGCGCCGGGCGATGAGATCCGTTCACTCAATGGGGTAGTGCCCCGCGACATCATCGAATACCGCCTTCTCTCTGACGAGCCCGAACTCAGTCTTGAGGTCATGAGGGGCGGTCTGTTGCGCGAGATAGAGCTGACAAAGGATGCAGGAGCGCCGCTTGGCGTCGAGATCTCCTCCGCGCTCTTTGATCGGGTACGCACCTGTGACAATCACTGTGAGTTCTGCTTTATCTATCAGCTACCAAAGGGCATGCGCCGAAGCCTCTACGTCAAAGATGATGACTACCGACTGAGCTTTCTCTATGGCAATTTTACGACGCTGACGCGATTTACCGAACTCGACCTCGAGCGGGTGATCACCGAACGGCTCTCACCGCTCTACGTCTCCATCCATGCAACAGATCCGGATCTCCGCTCGCGCATGCTGCGAAATGACAGGGGCGCTACCAGCCTGCGATGGCTCGATGCGCTTCTGGCGGCGGGAATTACGGTGCACGGTCAGGTGGTCGTCTGTCCAGGACTTAATGATGGGTGGAACCTTGCGGACACGCTCGGCGGCATTCTTGAGCGGTTTTCGGCCCTCGACTCGGTTGGAGTCGTGCCACTTGGACTGAGTCGCTTCTCCGGTGAGGCGGCGATGCGTGAACATACACAAACGGAGGCCGCGGCGGTGATCGACATCGTTGAGGGGTACCGCCAGGTTTTTTTGGAGACGATCGGGCACCCCATGGTCTATCTCTCTGATGAGTACTTCCTCCTCGCGGGGCGTGATTTTCCTTCGATCGAGGCATACGGCGAGTTTGTGCAGCATGAGAACGGTGTGGGAATGTCACGGTTGTTTGAGGAGAACTTTCTTGGTCGCTCTCTCAGCACGGAGGCAAGCAGGGGAGGATTCTTCCAATCGGTCGATGGAGCTCCGGCGCTTGGCTATCGTGCTCCCACCTTTGGCGCTGACCACGCTCCGGTGAACTTCTTCTCTCGGAGAAGCGACCTACCGGTGTCCATTCTCACGGGTCATTATGGTGCCCTCGTGCTCACGCCACTTTTGGCGCGCACCGGTCTCGCCGATGTGGAGATCATCGAGGTCGAGAACCGATTCTTTGGAGGAAATATCTCAGTGGCCGGACTAATTTGTGGCGCGGATCTCGTGGCCGAACTCGAGGGCCGCGACCGTGCTCGTCGTTATCTCCTACCCGATGTCTGTCTCTCTGAGGGTCGTTTTCTCGATGGCCTCTCCCTGGCGGACCTGCCCGTCAACGTGGAGGTTGTCGAAGCCACCGGCCAGGCACTCGCCGCAGCACTCCATCTTCCGAATAACCGCGCGGAGCTGGTAGGGAGTAGTCAATGACCGACGAACCAAGCACATTGTTCGCCGAGCCACCCGATCGTCTCCCTGTCGTCGTCATCGCGGGACGACCCAATGTCGGAAAATCGACTCTCGTTAATCGCATCGTTGGGCGGCGGGCGGCGATCGTCGAGGAGCGCCCCGGTGTAACAAGAGATCGTTATGAACTTCGCGCCGAATGGCAGGGACGTGAATTCATCCTCATCGATACGGGTGGGGTGACCGATCATGGCGATGCACTCGATCGCAAGGTGACCGATCAATCACGACGGGCGATCGAGACCGCGGACCTGGTGATCTTTGTGCTCGATGCGACGACGGGACCTACCGCTGAGGATGATGCCGTGGCCGACATGCTTCGCCGTGCCTCCGGACGTGTGATGTTGGTCGCGAACAAGGTGGACTCTCATAACCAAGTTGCAGAGGCGTGGGCCCTGCTCTCGATGGGATTTGGCGACCCCGTACTGATCTCAGCGCTTCACGGACGGGGCGTCGGTGATTTTCTCGATGAACTTCTCGCACGCCTACCCCCTCCCTCGATGCACGACGACGGGGAGCGTCGAGTGCCCCGAGGTGGAGTTCCGCGCTCGAGGAATGTGCCGGCCGGTCGCTCCGATCGAGATGCCGTTGCCGCGGTGGCGATCGTCGGCCGACCCAATGTCGGTAAGTCAACGTTGTTCAATCGCCTCGTAGGAGACGAGCGGAGCGTGGTGCATGATGTCCCCGGTACGACCCGTGACGCCATCGACACGGTAATCGAGAGCGATTTTGGACCCCTTCGACTTATTGATACTGCCGGACTGAGACGTAAATCCCGGATCGGAGAGGGGAGTGAGTACTACTCGCTCGTTCGCTCCCTTGCGGCGATCGATCGCGCAGATGTCTCTCTCTTGGTGATCGACGGAACCCAGGGTGTGACCCATCAAGACCAACGGCTCGCCGAACGTGTTGATATCGCGGGCAGCCCAATTCTCATTGTCTTAAATAAATGGGACATCTTGTCGACCGAGAAGAAGTTGGAGATGACAGAGGAGGTCGAAGATCGACTCGCATTCCTGAGCTACGCACCAGTGCTTCGTATCTCTGCCCTTACCGGACTTGGTGTAAATCGACTCCTACCGGCATTGCGCGAGACCATCGACGCGTATCACCGTCGAATACCGACGGGGCGTCTCAATGATGAACTCAAATCTATTCAGGCGGCGCATCCTGCTCCTGGCGCGCGAATACTTTACGCGGCTCAGGGCGCCATCGACCCTCCGACTATTACGCTCTTCACCACCCGAAAGCTCGATCCGAGCTACCTGCGTTACCTCACGCGCGCGCTTCGTGAGCGATTCGACCTCGGACCAACGACGGTGAAGTTGCGAGTTCGGGTACGTGGAGGCCACTAAGAGATGCGACAGAATGCCTCCTGAGCAGACCACGGTCTTTTGGTGCGGATCGTGCAATCGTCTTGTGGCTCCCGACGCGGTCGCTGTCGATCGCAAGGGTCGGGCGCGTTGTCCCATATGTCGCCATGAGCTTCGATCTTCAACACAGGAGGAGCGAGAGGCGAGTATCGCTGTTGATGAGCGTCCAAAGGCACCCTGGCACTTCAAATTGCTCCTCGTCGCTACAGTGATCTATCTGATATATCGAACGATCTGGATCGTGCAACGCCTTGGCCATCACGGCTGATTCCCGAGGTTCTCGGAAGGCCTTGACCGAGTAGGATTAGCAGCTGTTCGGGCTGTGGCGCAGCTTGGTTAGCGCGCTTGACTGGGGGTCAAGAGGTCG
>CAIMWD010000052.1 GCA_903845085.1 uncultured Acidimicrobiaceae bacterium | reverse complement strand
TTAGGCACGCCGCCAGCGTTCGTCCTGAGCCAGGATCAAACTCTCCATCGAAGATCTCATTCCGACGCTGATCACTCAGCGTCTTCATTTTGATCGAAGAGCCGGTGCGGGCCTGACGCCCTAACACCAACTGGCACCAGAACGGATAATTGTTGTCCGTTACTTAGTGCATTGACTTACTTACCTTTACCGATCACTCTCTACGCAAGCGCAGACAGCGATCAGTTTCACTGACTTTTGGCTGTTCCTATTCCGTTTTCAAGGAGCGACTAGTGGCACGCTTCCAAAGGAAGTAGGTGCCGTGTGCGCCCGGTCGTAGCACTTCTTCAAGCGCTACTTCCTTGCATCCAACGCTTACGCGCTGGCCCGTTCGTACAGCAAGCCGTACGAGGCGGGTGCATACCTTATCACCCCGTTTGTACCTGTCAAACAGGCGACAAACGGGCCGGAAACAGACTTTCATCCGTTTCAAAGGCGGAGTTCTAATGTAGCACCACCCCACCAACACGTAGCGCAAAAAGTGAGAAAAAAACCAGTATTTCACTATCCTTTTCAACTTCTCCCAGCTCACTTCATATATACCGAGAGATATTTTCTTATCGTCGTCGGTCAGTGCCTGCTCTCGCTGCACCGGAACGATAATTACTGGATGCGCGCCTCGTGCTCTTTGAGGACCGCGAGATAATCCTCAAGTTGTGCTTCGATCTGGCCTACTCCCCCACCGCCGGCGCTTCTTCGGCGTTGAACCGAGGAGCCCTCGATAAAGAGTGACAGCGCCGGTTCACCTAGTGAGGGCTCTGCGACGACGAGCTCCCTCAGAGATCGTCCCTCGTCGAGTGAACGCCGCACTAACGCGCCAATAACCCCGTGGGCCTGGCGAAACGGCATTCCCTGCGCGACGAGAAATTCGGCCAGATCGATGGCGACCATCGTCTCACCATCCGCGGCGATCTCCATCCGATCAGTTTGAAAGGTAAGCGAACGGATGAGTCCCGATATCGCGGGGAGCGCACGTCGTGTCTCATCAATCGCATCAAAGAGGGGCTCTTTGTCCTCTTGGAGATCTCTGTTATAGGCGAGCGGAAGGGACTTCAACGTCGACAGGAATCCAGCGAGATGCCCGATCAAACGCCCCGTCTTTCCACGGGCGAGCTCTGCGATATCCGGATTCTTCTTCTGGGGCAACATGGAACTTCCGGTAGACCATGCGTCATCGAGTCGGTAGAAACCGAACTCCTCACTGCTGAAGATGACGATCTCCTCACCAAGTCGCGAGAGATGCACCCCAAGTAATGCGAGGTCAAAGAGGGTCTCCGCAACGAAATCACGATCGCTGACCGCATCCAAGGAATTCGAGAACGCACGGGCAAAATGGAGCTCCCGTGCCACAAAAGCGGGGTCTAGCGGCAGAGAGCTTCCCCCAAGTGCACCAGCGCCCAAGGGACAGACATCCATTCGCTCCAAGGTGGCCACGAGGCGATCGATATCGCGAGCGAGAGCCCAGCCATGCGCAAGAAGCTGATGGGCAAGCAATATTGGTTGAGCACGTTGGAGGTGGGTGTACCCCGGCAGATAGTGCGCTCCTACCTCAACTGCGCGGTCATAAAGTGCACGTTCGACCCCCACCAGTCCGCCGATCAGCTCATGTATCGCCGAACGGGTATAGAGACGCAATGCGGTTGCGACCTGGTCGTTTCGTGAGCGCCCGGTGTGCACCTTGGCACCCACCTCACCAGCGATCTCAGTGACCCTACGCTCAATCGCAGTGTGAATGTCTTCGTCCTCGGGGAGCAACACGAAGCGGTGAGAGCGAAATTCCTCACCCACCTGAGCCAGAGTTGCTATTAAAAGCTCACTCTCACCAGTAGGCAATATTCCGCTATGGCTGAGCCCGCGGACGTGCGCGATCGAGCCCTCAACATCAAAGAGGGCGAGACGTGCGTCATAGCCGATGCTCTCTGTGTAGCGCATCATCGCATCTGCCGGTCCCCCGACCATCCGCCCTGCCCAAAGCGTCACCTGCTAGCTCCCGCTCCTCCAGCACCCTGTCGGCTTGCCCAGGTCGTAATGCCAAGACCATAGATACGAACGTACCCCTCGGCATCTTCATGACGGAACGTATCCGCCGCGTCATAGGTTGCGAGGCCGTAGTCATAGAGCGCGACGGGGCTGCGTCGACCGGCCACGACCGCGCCGCCGCCCGGCGTGAATCGAAGTCGCACCTCTCCGGTCACATGACGCTGAGTCTCCGCAACGAATGCGCTAATCGCCTCGCGAAGTGGAGAGAACCACATTCCGTCGTAGACCAGCTCAGCAAAACGTGGCTCGAGGCGCTCCTTCTCGTGCATGACATCACGCTCGAGACAGAGTCCCTCAAGGTCTTTGTGCGCCATGATCAGCGCCAGCGCTGCAGGACTCTCATAGATCTCACGGCTCTTAATACCGACGCGGCGGTTTTCGACGATGTCGATCCGTCCAAAGCCCGATGCGCCCGCGATTCTGTCGAGGCGCCCAATTAGTGCCGCCAGCGAGAGGGCTTGACCATCCAGCGCAACGGGAAGACCACCTTCAAAGCGGATGGTTGTCTCCACTGGCGCTGTTGCCGTCTCATTAGTCAACGTGTAGATATCCACAGGAGGTGACTCCCATGGATCCTCGATAATGCCGCACTCGATTGCGCGTCCCCAAAGGTTTTCGTCGATCGAATAGATCCGATCGCGAGTTGCCGTTATCGGAAGGTTCTCGCGCTCTGCATAATCAATGGTCTGCTCTCGCGTCATGCCCCAGTCGCGAACGGGCGCCACGATCTCAAGATCTGGAGCAAGGGCACGGGTGCCAACCTCAAACCGAACCTGGTCGTTTCCCTTTCCGGTACAGCCATGTGCAACCCCGTCGGCGCCGTGGCGCCGTGCTTGATCGACGATATGGCGAACGATGACTGGACGCGAAAGCGCCGATACAAGCGGGTATCGCCCCTCGTACATCGCGTTCGCAAGGAGCGAGGGCGCAATGAAGTCATTTGCCAGCTCATCCTTCGCATCGATGACGACCGCCTCAACGGCCCCAGCGGCTAGCGCACGCTCACGGATTGCCGCAAAATCGCCCCCCTGACCAACGTCACAGGCGACGGCGACAACCTCAAGCCCCCGCTCGCGCTGCAACCAATGCACCGCTACTGAGGTGTCAAGTCCTCCGGAATAGGCGAGCACTACACGCTTTGCCACGATGATATTCCTTCCTTGTTGGGGTAGATCTGAGATGAGTTTGATACCGGATAGAGGGTGAAATTATCGAACCGATGGGAGGAGGTAACCGTTACCGCGAGGAGAGCTCCCGGATCCGGTCAGCAAGCTCATCACCGCCGTCTGGCCGATCAGCAACCATGAGGACGGTGTCATCGCCGGCGACGGTGCCGAGCATGCCCTCTGGGCGCGTTCGATCCAAGGCAGAGGCAACGACATGAGCAGATCCCGGCGGTGTTCGCAGCAGCACGAGGTTTCCAGAGACTCCAAGCTCCACCACCCATTCGCCAAGAACTCGTCGAAGATGTTCCACTGGTGCTACCTGGTTCGTTGGCTGCTCTGCGATGGCATAGACCTGACCCTCGACTCCAGGAAGACGCACGCGAACCGCACCGAGCTCCTCAAGGTCGCGCGAGACCGTTGCCTGCGTCGCCTCCACGCCCTCCTTTGCAAGAAGATCCAGCAGCTGCGGCTGACTGGTAATGGCATGGTTCGCAAGGAGACCTGCGATCACGTGCTGCCGCCGTACCTTTGGGGGTCTGCTCATGAGACGAACCCCTCTTCGAGTAGGAGATGCCAAAGTCCGCGCATCGCATGCATCCGATTCTCCGCCTGCTCCCAGATACGCGAGCGGGGTCCGTCGATCACTGATGCGGTGACCTCTTCACCCCGATGTGCGGGAAGACAGTGCATCACGATCACCCGAGCACTTGCGTAGGTGAGTAGTTCCTCATCGATCGTAAAGGCAGCAAATGCGGCACGCTTCGCCTCCGCCTGCTCCTCTTCGCCCATGGAGATCCAGACATCGGTATAGAGCACATCCGCCTCTGCGACCGCCTCTTTCGCAGTCGCACAGACCTCCACCTCCCCGCCGAGCGAGGCGACGAGAGCAATGTCCTCAGAGTGGAATTGAAAGCCAGAGGGGCTCGCGATGGAGAACTTCGCCCCGACCTGCGCCGCACCGATCGCTAACGAGCGCGCCACATTATTTGCATCGCCGATAAATGCGATCTTCACCCCCGTGAGATCTCCAAACTCTTGACGGATGGTCAAGAGATCGGCGAGGGCCTGTGTGGGATGCTCATGGTCGGAGAGAAGGTTCACGACCGGCACCTCCCGCTCCAATGCATCGATCGAGGAGGCGAAACGGCGCAACGTTGCATGGCGTGCGACGCGAGCGCCGAGCAATGCGTGGTAGCCAGAGAGCGTCGCTGCAATATCCTCGGCGCTCTCGCGACGATCTATCCCGATCTCCTCTCCGCGAATCGTTACCGGATGACCGCCGAGCTGGAAGACGGAGAGCTCAGCCGCGTTTCGCGTGCGCGCACTGGGATGTTCGAAGATGAGCGCTACTCCTCTACCCGCAAGCAATGGAGCGAGATCGCTACGCTCCGCTCGATCGAGCACGGCGATCACCTCCGAGGGCGAGAGATCGGTCATGGAGAGCACATGGTGCGTCATCATCTATCCCCTCACCGATGCGATTGCCTCTGACAGTAGAGAGACGGCCTCGTCGATCTCCGCGTCGCTCACAATCAGCGGTGGTGCGAGTCGAATCACGCCAGGCACTGGAGAGTTCAATACCAGTCCGAGCTCCAATGCACGTCCAACGACCGCTGTCGCATCAATTCCTTCCTCCAGTACCGCCGCAAGGAGGAGGCCCTTACCTCGGATACTCCGGACTCCATCGATCGTGACGCCTCGTGTTCGCAGATGCTCACCTCGTGCCCGTGCAAGTGAGGGGGCGTCGATCGCCATCATCGTGGCAAGGGTTGCACGGACCGCGGACATCGCGAGCGGCTGACCTCCGTAGGTAGTTCCATGATCACCCGCGGCGAAGGCCGACGCAACTTCGTCGCGCGCCCAGCAGGCACCGACCGGCATGCCATTGCCCAACGCCTTGGCGAGAGTGACAACATCGGGAAGGATGTCCTCGTATTGAAAGGCGAACCACCGACCGGTACGTCCCAGGCCGGTCTGCACCTCGTCGAGCATCATCAGAATATTGCGCTCATCACAGAGTGCGCGGACCTCACGAAGATACCCATCGGGTGGCACGACGACGCCGCCCTCTCCCTCAATGCATTCGAGCAACACCGCAGTGACGACCGAGGAATCAAGCGCACGATCGAGGGCCTCGATCTCACCATAGGCAACGTGGCGAAATCCCTCGGGAAGTGGCGCAAATGGCTCATGTTTGGCCGGCTGACCGGTGGCGTGGAGGGTTGCGAGAGTCCGACCGTGAAAGGAACCATAGGCAGAGACCACGACGTGCCGACCCGGTCCGCCATAGCGTCGCGCAAGTTTGATTGCACACTCATTTGACTCGGCACCCGAATTTGTATAGAAGACCTTTCCGCCAAGTGGGGTACCATCGCCGATCAATCGGTCGATGGTGGCGGCTACCTCCTCGTTAAGCCCTGTCGAGAAGAGATTCGAGACGTGGAGCAATTTGCCCACCTGCTCTCGGACAGCATCTCGGATCGCCGGATGTGCGTGCCCGAGCGACGTCACGGCGATTCCCGAGAGAAAATCAAGGTATCGACGGCCCTCCGTATCGGTCAGGTAGCAGCCATCTCCCGAGACAAACTCCACCGGCGCCGGCTTGTACGTTGGCATGAGATTGCTCACTTTGGCGTCACCATCGTTCCTACTCCCTCCTCGGTGAGGATCTCTAAAAGCGCAGCGTGGGTGATACGCCCGTCCAAGATGTGCGCTCCCTTAACGCCGTTGCGCACCGCAGAGAGACAGGCTGCGGCTTTGGGGATCATTCCATCGCCCACGATTCCCTCCCTAATGAGACCCTCCAGCTCATCTGCGCTGAGACGCTGAATGAGCGAGGCGATATCGCTTCGATCACGCAAAATTCCGACCACATCGGTCAGGAAGATCAGCTTCTCGCTATCGATAGCCTCAGCGATGGCACCGGCGACGGTGTCAGCGTTGATGTTGTAGGCCTGACCGCTCGCATCAGAGCCGATGGTTGCAACGACGGGAACCAATCCTTGCGCGATCAGGTTCGCGATCAATGTGGGGTCGACCGCGGTGACGTCACCGACAAATCCTAACGAGGGATTTCGCGCCGCAGCAGTGATGAATCCTGCGTCCTCTCCCGAAAGTCCGACCGCAAGCGGACCGTGCACATTGATCGCGCCGACGATGTCGCGGTTGATCTTTCCGACGAGCACCATCCGTGCAATATCGAGCGTCTCGGCATCGGTGACGCGGAGTCCGTCACGAAACTCAGGAACCTTGCCGAGGCGCTCCATCAGTACGCCGATCTGGGGACCGCCGCCGTGCACCACAATCGGCAGGATCCCAACCGACCGGAGCAACACGATGTCTTGCGCAAAGGAGCTCAGCGCCGTCGCCTCATCAGCACCATCGAGGGCATTTCCACCAAACTTGATCACAATGGAACAGCCCGCAAAGCG
This sequence comes from uncultured Acidimicrobiaceae bacterium, assembly GCA_903845085.1. Taxonomy (GTDB): domain Bacteria; phylum Actinomycetota; class Acidimicrobiia; order Acidimicrobiales; family Bog-793; genus CAIVND01. The sequence continues at coordinate 987 of CAIMWD010000052.1, read as the reverse complement.
CCGGATAAACGGAATTGCCTCCGCGAGAATGCCAGCTCTCGTCTTTGGATCCACAGTGGTACGCGACGATGTCATGAGGTCCTCATGTTCTCATCGATGTAGCCGTGTCCAAGGTCGGTAGTGATGATTGTGGCCTCTTCATTCCCCAGACCGAGGTCACAGGTCACCTCGACGCGACGTTGGGCCAGATGGGTGAGCGTGCGCTCCCGATCGTGGGGCACCTCAACTCCCTCCCTGCAGACGACCTCCCCGCCATAGGCGATGCTCACGCGATCGAGATCGAATGCGGCACCAGATATTCCGAGTTCGCTCACGATCCGGCCCCAGTAGGGATCACCCCCAAAGAGTGAGGTCTTCACCAAGAGACTGAGAGCTACCCTGCGGCCTGCCAATTTTGCGTCAGCGATTGATTTGGCACCGCGGACGGTTATCAGCGCCACCCGAGTCGTACCCTCGGCATCATCGGCTAGCTGAAGCGCAAGGTCAGTGCAGGCACGGGCCACCGCATCTTCGAATTCCTCCCTGTCGACCTCACCTGCCTCACCACTCGCCAAAAGGATCACTGTGTCGTTTGTGGAGGTACAACCGTCGACGATCAGTTCGTTAAAGGAATCGGCAACACCGTGTACCAAAGCTTGGCGCAATAGTTCCGGCTCGACTTTGGCGTCGGTCGTGAGCACCACCAGCATTGTTGCCATATTCGGCGCAATCATGCCGGCTCCCTTCGCCATACCACCCACAACGAAGCCATCTCCCTGCACTACCACCTGCTTCGCGTGCGTATCTGTCGTCAAGATCGCCTCAGCGGCGCGTAGTCCATCCGCCTCCTCGCTCCCCATGGAACTCACGAGTTCATCGACGTGCGTCAAAATTTTATTCACTGGAAGATCGATTCCGATGAGGCCAGTGGAGCAGACGAGAATCTCCTCACTCTTCGCACCAAGTCGTTTCGCAACCGCTGCACAGGTCGCCTCGGCGGCAGCGAGT
>CAIMWD010000051.1 GCA_903845085.1 uncultured Acidimicrobiaceae bacterium | reverse complement strand
TTTCAACTCGATGCTGGCATCGGTGCCCTTGAAGTCAAAACGAGTGGCAACCTCTCGAGCGGCTTGGTCCACTGCGTTGCGGACCTCTTGCATATCAACCTCTGAGGAGATGTCGAAACTTGGCATGGCTCTCACGCTAGCAATCACGCCTCATGGCGTCTGCGAACAAAGAGGATGATCATCGTGATGGTTCACGTTTTTGTCCAACGAGTGGAGAAACTTCTTGTATCGTGGCAGCCCTGAGGGTCGGTACCCAAGTGGCCAACGGGAGCAGACTGTAAATCTGCCGGCTCAGCCTTCGAAGGTTCGAATCCTTCCCGGCCCACTCTCAGCTCCGGGCTATCCCGGCGCTCGCTTGGCGGCGACGCGCACCCTTAGGGGCGGCGCGTCGCCTGCCGGATGATCCACGCAAGGTGACTCGCCCCGACGCCACCTGGCGGGAGATGCGTCTGGTCGGAGTAAAACCACCCCGGATGTAGCCGTGAACGTGCATACCAGTTCGCAACAACGATATGGGCGTGACTCTTGGCTGTCGCAAAGATCAACGCGTTGTTCTGGTTCTGCCATGGCTGATCCACGTGCTCGGTGACGAGGACGATCCGGGAGGCTCCGTGGAGAACGGAGAGCATCGATGCCATGAGTGTCGGCGTCACCGGTCCATTTGTTCCCAGTCCCACGATCACTGTCGCCCCAAGTTGGTCGTGGGCGCGGAGTGACGCAAGGGTGTTGATGCCGGTCGCCCACTGCTCACCCACGGTCGCTGCGATGGAGATACCAGGGAGATCTTTTGCGAGAAGTGCCTCGTAGTCGATCATCACTGAATCGCCGACCGCCGTGATACGTCCGGGGAGAAACCCAATGCCAGGGCGACCCATCCCGACAGGCTTTGACACCGTCGTTGAGGGGTGGGAGCTCGTCGAGGTGGATCGCGCAACGGCACCCACTGCACCGCAGGCGCTAAGTGAGGCGGCGATGACAAGAAGCGTGAGCGGCCACGCGATGCGACGCACCGGTAGGAGCCGGCTACGCCTCCTCGGTGACACCGGAGTGTGCAGGCAGCTGATTCTCGCTCTCTGCCCGCTTCTCACCCTGTGAGCCTACCGAGTTGGGGTGGGATTCTCGGTCGTGAGCAACGCGCCCAAGACCACGAGATTGGCTCCGGTACACTTTGGCGGTGTTGATGCGACAGGTGCTGCAAGAGCGTGTTCGCCACCTCCTTAACCTCTCTGTCGTTGCACGGTTTCTGACGTTCCTCAGTCCTTGGTGGAAGTTCATCGTGGCACGCCTGCGTACCTTTCTCCGTTGGTTGGACCGAAGTGATGGTGCTCATGAGGACTATGTGCCCGGCACCCACCAACTGCGTCGCGCGCTTTTGCGACCGACGGTGCTCGGTTTTTTTGCCTCAACGGCGATCTTTTTAGGGGCGAGCCAACCTAACTCCCCATTCACGCTCAAAAGTGTTCCGGGAGCGTGGTGGTTTGGTATTCCGGTTCCCCCGGCAAGCGGAATCGCTCCGCCCCCGGGGCAGGGGCTGTTCCTCGGTGTCGTCGCCGTCTATGCGGGCATTTTGCTGATGTTGCGCGCCTGGTATGACGTGGTCACGCTCTGTCTCCGGATCCGCAATATCCCCTATCTAGCGCTCCTTCCAGTCTTCGTTGCATGGGTGCTCCCTCTGCTCGTCGTCGCGCCACTCTTTAGTCGCGATGCGTACAGCTACATCGCGCAGGGCCAACAGATGGCCGATCACCTCAATCCCTACATCTATGGGCCAAAGGTGCTGGGAGTCTCGACTCAGTTCACCCGACTCACCGATCCGCTCTGGCAGCAGGTCACCTCGCCCTACGGTCCGATGTTCCTCACGCTTGCCGGATGGGTCGTGCATCTCTCGGGGCCCAGTCCCCTCGTCGCTGTCGAGGGGATGCGTGGACTCGCACTCTTGGGGACTCTGCTGTTTTCCTTCAGTGTGCCAGCCATCGCTCGCTCATTCCATCGCGACGAGGCGACCGCCTTTGCGCTCGCTGCACTGAATCCGCTCATCCTCTTGCACCTCGTCGCTGGGGCGCATAACGACGCCCTCATGCTGGGACTGCTCGCTCTCGGGTACGCGCTCCATCGACGTGGCTATCACGTGGTTGGCATCCTCTTTTGTGCCTTTGCCGCACTCGTTAAGGTGCCGGCAATTCTTGGTGCTGCGTACATTGGTTGGGAGTGGCTCGGAGCAGGAGCTACCAATCGCGAGCGCGTGCGCCCGCTGCTAAAAGCCGGCGCGATCGCGATCGCGGTCATGGTGGTGCTCTCAGAGGCGCTGGGCCTCGGCTGGGGCTGGATCTCGGGACTTTCGAACCCTGATTCGGTGCGGTCTTGGCTCGATCCCGCGACTGGTCTTGCACTTTTGCTTGGCAAATTGATCTCGGTAATTGGCCTTGGCAATCACACCCATATCCTCCTCACGCTCTGCCGCGGTTCGGCGCTCCTGCTCGCATTTGCCATCGGGATCTGGCTTCTGTGGAACGCGGAGCGGGTCGGTACCCTGCGCGCGCTTGGCTTCACGCTGCTCGCCTTCGTCGTTCTCAGCCCCGTGGTGCAGCCCTGGTATGCAGCGTGGGGATTTGTCATGCTTGCGCCAATTGCGCGGCGCCGGATGCGCCGTGTGTTGATGTTCTGCTCTGGCGTGGCGTGTTTTTTGCAACTACCCGGGGGGTCGGTTCTGGTCAACGAGATCACCATCGCGAATCCGATCCTCGTCGCGGTCGCTTGCTTTGTTCTCGTCGGGCTTGCGGCGGTACTGGTCGCGCCCCGTTTTCGCCATCGTGGCCATGAGCTCAGCCGTGCGAACGATGGACCGTCGGGACCGCGGGGCTCAAAGGCCACTGATCGAATTATCGAATCGCCGGCACCGCCTCGCTCCTAGTCGATCATCCGCTGCATCACGGCGACATCGAGCCACCGGTTGAACTTTCGTCCCACCTCTCGCTCAATACCAATCGGCTGAAATCCGCATCGCGCATGAAGCCCAATGGAGACCTCATGATCCCCGGCGATCCGAGCGATGACGGCATGGAATCCATGCGCCTCGGCAAGTTCGACGATTCTTTCAAGAAGTGCGACTCCAACCCCTTGACTCCGATAATCAGCGTGGACGTAGACGCTGTCCTCGGCCGTAGTGGAGTAGGCGGGCCGTGGTCGATAGGGTGAGAGCGAGGCAAATCCGGCGATGCGCCCGTCGATGACCGCGACAATCGCCGGGTAGGCGCCCTGGTGATCTTCGAGCCATCGGGCCTGGTCCTCGACGCTCCGTTCAACGAGATCAAAGTTCACGGTGGTATGGAGAACCTCTGTGTTGTAAATGTGCCGGATCTCTTCGGCATCATTTCGCGCTGCGGCCCGAATTTCCATCCCGTCAGAATATGCGTGCGCTTGGGTTCGGGTGGCACAGCTCAACATTCGATGGGGAGATGCGCCAGCGATGACTCTTTCGGTGAGAATGATCGATGGAGGAGCCCCTTCACCTTCTGGCAACGCAAATCCCAGCGACAGGTGGCATACCTATGAGCGAAATACCTGACGTCGACTCGCAATTTCACCTGAGTATCGAATTGGTGGAACGGCGGCGAGCGAGACGGGCTGGCGATCTGATTCTCGCAGCGAAATGGGACACCTCCGATGAGCAAGTGTCTACTTTCCTCGGCTACGATACGGAACCGGGCCCCGGCCCGGATGCCCCCTTGGCACAGTCGGTAGCGCGTTTCCATGGTAAGGAAAAGGTCGCCGGTTCGATTCCGGCAGGGGGCTCGTAGGCACAGCGGCGTAGCTCAGTTGGTTAGAGCACACGGCTCATAATCGTGTTGTCGCGGGTTCGAGTCCCGCCGCCGCTACCCGAGCGAGTAAAGTAGTCCCTCTTCGCCGATGGCGAAGCGGCGAGTGCACAAGGAGCCTCCGATGGCCAAGAACGACAAGCGCATCAAGGTGACCCTCGAGTGCGAGGTCTGCAAGCAGCGCAACTACATCACGATGAAGAACCGTAACAACGACCGCGAGCGTATTGAGATGAAGAAGTACTGCCGCTTTGAGCGCCAGCACACGCTTCACAAGGAGACCCGCTAACCGCTCGCCGGCATCGGGTAGCGTCGTTCCCATGGGATCGAGGCGTGCCACCCGCGGGGACACTCTCGTACAGCTCGTTCACGCGGCACAGTCGGGTGATGAGGCTGCATTTGCGCAGATCGTCGAACTCACCTCGCCAAAGGTCTATGCGCTCTGCCTGCGCCTGTCGGGCAATGAGCACGATGCTCGCGACATCATGCAGGAGGCCTATCTACGTGTCTTTCGCTCGCTTTCCAGCTTTCGTGCGCAGTCCTCGCTCTCTACCTGGATCTATCGCATCGCGGCAAATTGCGCCGCGACCCACCTTGCGAAGCGTCAACGTCGTGGTGAACACACGAGATCACTCGAGGGTGTCGATCTGGAGCAGTTCGCGGGCGAGGATCGCGTCCTCGATCCACAGCTTTTCACGGAGGCAACCGAGGATCGTCAGCGCCTCATCGCCGCGCTCGAACTCCTGCCCTTTTCGCTGCGTTCGGTGATCGTCCTCGGGGATGTGTACGAGCTCAGCCATGAGGAGATCGCCCACGAGCTCGCAATCTCGCGTGCTGCGGTGAAGGTTCGCCTTCATCGGGGCCGACGCCGTCTTTTTGAGACGCTCTATCCCGCGCGTGCCTCCGATCGATCGAGCGCGGACCTCGGAGAGCTCTACGAGATTGATTCGAAATCGGTCCTCGGCGCTCGTTCGCCTGAGGCCGGGGGTGGCGTAGAAGGGGAGCGCAGTGCCTAAGTTCCCGCGACGTTGTCGTGCCTACGCCGACGAGATCGTGCGTTCCACCGACCGACAGATGATTGCCTCGCCGCGTCTCGAGGCTCATCTCGCTACCTGTCTCTCGTGCCGGCTGGAGTTTCTGCGCTATCGCCGCCTCATGGACACCCTTGCTGAGCTGCGACAAGATGTTGCGCTCCTGCCCGAGGGGCTCCTTGCCAGTATCTTCGCGCGAGTCGCCCAGGCAACCGCCCGAGGTGCTGATCGTGCAGCAGGTCGCCGGCGTTCATTTCCGGCGATCGTGGCATTCTCACTTCTGGGGCTCGCCGCGACGGTGTTGAGTGTCATTGTGCGCTCACGTAGCGGTTCCCATGGGAACCCTCACACGGAACCAACTGGGGTGGGCGCGGAGGAGTAGCACGTCGCGGAGTGCTAAAGTTTCCGAACCCCAAGGGTCTTCGGTCGCATCCGCATGGTAGATCGAGTACCTCCAAAGGGCAGTGGCTCAATTGGTAGAGC
>CAIMWD010000050.1 GCA_903845085.1 uncultured Acidimicrobiaceae bacterium | reverse complement strand
CCGCCCGTCGCGCCTACTCGCTTCCGACGCTGACCGACCTTCCCTGGACGAACTGAGATGGTGTCATCGCGTGCGACGCGAGAGGCCGGAGGATCGCGCTAGTGGCAACAGTCTCAGAGGTTCTCGCAGAGTTTGCTCTCTCGACGGAGACGCTCCCGGATCGAGTTGCGGCGAAGACGAAGCTGCTCATCCTCGATGGCGTTGGACTGACTCTCTCCGCAGCGCGTGAGGAGTTTGTACAGGGAGTCCTTCGCGCAGTCGACCCTATCGACGCCGGTGGGCGCTGCACCGTTGTGGGGTCGGCCAAGCAACGCTCACTCGTCGACGCGCCACTCGTGAACGGCATGATGATCCACGCCTTTGACTTTGATGACACTCACCACCCGTTGGTAATTCACAACGAGAGTGTCGTGCTTCCCGTGGCACTCGCGGCCGCGGAGCACATCGGCGCCTCTGGCGCTGCCGTACTTGCCGCCTGTGCCGTTGGTTTTGAGACCTCGCTACGCGTCGCGCGTGGCACGGCGACCAATGCGATTCACCGCCGCGGGTTTCACCCGACTGCAGTATGCGGCGTCTTTGGTGGCGCAGCGACGGCGGCGCGCCTGTTTGGGCTCAGCGAGGAGCATCTTGTCTACGCCTTTGGCCTTGCCGGAGCACAGGGGTCAGGAAATATGGAGTGGCAGTCAGATGGCTCCTGGTCCAAGCGATTCCAGCCTGGCTGGGCGGCGCATGCGGCGATGATGGGAACCCTCATCGCGAGAGAGGGCTTCACCGCTCCTCGCAGTGCGATCGAGGGGCCTCGCGGCTTTTGGGCGACCCACGTCGGGGAAGAGAATTTTGTTGAGGGTGGAGCGACCGACGGCATCGGGGAGGACTGGGAGCTCGATCGTACCGAGTTCAAGCCCTACCCCTGTGGTGGCGTGCTGCAAGCGATGGTGCGTGCCTGCGTGGAGATCCATCGGATGGAGGGTTTCGACCCGGCTGATATTGAGGACATCGAGTGTCGCGTGCGTTGGAATCAGCATGGGGTCGAGCGCGTGAACTCAGCGACGCCAAGCGGCGATTACGGAGCACATTTCTCCATTCCGTTTATTGCAGGGAATGCACTCTATCGAGGGCGTCTCGCATTGGTCGATTTCGAGGGCGAGAACCTCACGGATCCAAAGGTGGCGGCACTCTCCTCAAAGGTGCGTGTCGTCGACGACCCGCTCTCGGGCCGGCCAAAGTATGCCTCCGGCGAGGTAGAGGTTCGACTGCGCGATGGCCGCATCTTCAACAACCGTCAGCACATCCATCCTGGCCACGTGGACAATCCGGTGACTGCCGAGGAGGTGCACGAGAAGTTTCTCTTGAACGCGACACGGTTGGTGAGCACTGAGGAGGCACGGCTCATCGCGGACAAGATCATGCGGATTGAGGAGCTCGGAGAGATCGATGAGCTTACGCGTCTCCTTCGGGTCGCAGGCTGATCGAATCCCGAGAATATCTATTTGTAACCGCATCGTTATGATGCTTAAACTCAGGACTGCTGTGGGGGCTCTATGGGAGAGGCGAAGCGGAGATAGTTCATTATTTTCCTACTGAATTTCATGCACCCTTGGTGCGTGTCCACACTGCAGTAGGCAACATCCGTTGGATTCAGTAGATATGCACCAACAACCTTTGCAATAACTATCAGTAATGGGGGAAGCATGAATTTCCAAGAATCGTTCTGGCGTCGCGGCGCCGTGCGTGTCGTCGCAGCGACGGCGATGCTCTCAGGGGCGGGGCTCTTTGGGGCCATTGGTGCCTCGTCGGCGACGACAAAGCACTGCGCCGCCGACAACGGTGCGGTAAAGATCACCAACGCGACGATCTGTAAGGGTCTCGCCTACTTTGCTGGCAAGACGATCACCTTCGTCGCCGGTGGTAACCCCGGTGGAAGCTTTGATGCATTGGCTCGCGCGGTCTCGCCGGAGCTTGCCGCCTACCTCGGGGCCACGATCAATGTGGTTGACAATGCAAGTTCAACCGCCGCCCAGAACATGGTCGCTGCCTCTCAGGCCAATGGTCTCACCATCGGACTTCTCAACATGGTGCCTGATGCTGTAGGCGTGGGAATTGGAGTACCGGTCGTGAACTTCAACCCGGCGCGTGAGCAGATCTTTGGCGCAGAGGGCTCGAACGCGGACATGTTTATGGTGACCAAGGGAAGCCCCTATCAGTCGTGGAGTGCATTGATTAATAACACAGCGAGCTCGCCTGTTCCTGAGCTCGCACTGACCAGTGGCTACGACACCACAGTGCAGCTCCTGGTGAACGCCGCGTTTGGTATTCACGCTCGAATCATTACGGGATATTCAAACGAGGCAGCGCTCGTCGCAGGGTTCTCCCGTGGCGATGGTCAGTTCATGCTCGGACCATTAACGAGCACCGGCCCAATGATCGGCAATACGGGCACTCCCGGCTACGCGAACCCGGTTGGCATCTCACATGCTGCACCGACGCAGAGTCTGTTCTACTCGCAGATCTCGAGCGTTCCGACAATCACCCAGCTGGAGAGCCAGTTCCCCGCGACGACCGCAGCAGAGAAGACCGCTCGGACCGCGTTGAACGCCTTCATTCCTGCAGGTGCCCAAGTGCTCTATGCAACGGCGAAGACGCCGAGCTACCTTGACCAGACGCTCACCTCGGCGACCTACTGGGCCTTCCGTACCCCACAGGAGAAGCAGCAGGCGCTGTTGCACAACCTGACGCCAGGATGGCAGTCACCGACGAAGATGCGTGCCACCTACAAGACGATGTTGACGCTCGCACCGAAGCTGCAGTCGGTATTTGCGCCGGTCTTTGGTTAATGAAGTTTGGTAGCCCCTCCCCCTCGGGGGAGGGGCTACCCCTTTGAAGGGGGAAGTTATGCGACTCGCTGGGCAGACGGCACTCATTACGGGTGCGAGTCGAAATCTTGGTCGTGCCATTGCGCTCCGTTTTGCCGAGGAGGGTGCGAACGTGATCCTGCACGCAAACTCCTCCGGCGCCGCGCTTGCTGAGGTCGCTCAAGAGTGCGAGAACTTTGGAGTGCGCGCGCTCACGATGCTCGGCGACGTCGCCTCTCCCGATGATGTCCAGCGTCTCACCGACGCGGGAATGGAAGAATTCGGTCGGATCGATTCGCTCGTCAGCACCGTTGCAATCCGACCGCATACCTCGATTATCGATCTCTCCTTGGAGGAGCTCCACCGGGTGATGGAGGTAAATCTTTATGGCAGCTTCCATCTGGCTAAGGCCGTCGCCCCGCATATGATCGCGCAGGGCAGTGGCAGCATCATCACCATCGGCGGGCTGACTGCTATATCGGGAACGAAGAATTCCTCCGCGTCAGCTGCTTCAAAGGCGGGCCTCGTCGGGCTGATTCGTGCGCTCGCGGTGGAGCTTGGTCCTTACGGAGTGCGGGCAAACATGGTGGTTCCGGGAAATATCGCCAACGAGGTCCCCGAGCCCGCATCACACTCATCTGAGGCGCACGATCCCGCGGCCTCCAATGCACGGAGTCCACTTCGTCGCGCCGGTGCGCCTGCAGAGATTGCTGCTGCCTGTCTCTTTCTCGCCTCTGCGGATGGCTCCTATGTGACCGGCGAGCATCTCATGTGTAACGGTGGACGGTTCATCAACTGATCGACAGGAGATCCATGAGAGCCAAGCAACGGTGTAGGGGGCGAGGATGAATCCGGACACCATCGTTGCCTTTCGCAGTAAGTGTTATCTCCTTCCGCGATCGCTCTGGTGGCCATTCCCTGAAGGGGTTCGGTCACTTCCCATGGCGGAGATCACGCTGGTTACCTTTGAGGTGGAGACCGCGAGCGGGATCCGTGGTGTTGGCTACGCGCAGAATCGAGGTCGTGGGGGAAAGCCGGTTCAGGCGACACTCGATCAACTCATCGGGCCTGCATTGATCGGTCACGATTATTCCCATCCATCTCTCCTCTGGGAGCAGATGCACGGGCAGCTCGCACGCTTAGGCAGCGGTGGAGTTGCCTCACTTGCGCTCTCGATCGCCGACATTGCCCTCTGGGATGCTGCGGCGATCGCTATGGATCGCCCACTCTTTCGCCACCTTGGAGCGCGCCGTGAGTCCATCCCGGCCTACGGCAGTTCATTTGATCGCCTTTACAGCGACGAAGAATATCTTGCAACCGCCCGCGAATACGTCGCGGCCGGCATGCGAGCCGTGAAAGTTCGCGTCGGGCTCGATCCAACCGATGATTACCGGCGCCTCTCATTAGTCCGAGAGGCCCTCGATCCATCCGTCGCGCTCATGGTCGATGCGAATGCGAACTGGGATCTTCCTACTGCTCTCTCACGCCTCCCGATGCTCGAGGAGTTTGGAATCTCCTTTCTTGAGGAGCCAACGGTTGCAAATGACGCCGAAGCATTTGCAGAGATCCAGCGGCACACGACAATTCCAATTGCCGGTGGTGAAAACCTTTATACATTGAATGATTTTCGACGCTTTATAGAACAGCGCGCTCTCAAGATATTGCAGCCCGATATCGGACGCATCGGAGGAGTGACGGGGTGGCTGCGTGTGGCAGCACTCGGCGCCGCATTTCACCTCCCGGTTGCCTCTCATCTTGGTCAGGAGGTCTCGGTGCACGTGCTCTGTGCTGCGGAGAATGCAACATGGCTTGAATATGTCCCGACGTTCGATCCGATCTTTGCGACTCCGGTCGTCGTCAATGGTGATGGCACGATCTCTCCGTCAGAGGTCCCCGGGATTGGTGTGCGTTTTCATGATGACCTCATCGAGCCCTATCGGATCTGAGGTGGACGATCCGGCCGGCGGGCAACGACCTATCAATTGCTCTTTGGAAGAAGGAGGCGGTACCGATGTTTATCGACGCTGATACCCATGTGGACGAGTGTGAGGAGACCTTCTCGTATATTCCAAAGGCGCTCGAGCACCTGCGGCCCCACACCATCTCGTTTAATCCGGAGGATCGCCCCTCTTGGCTCGGTTCCGATCGCGACTCTGGCTCCGGACTCTCTCGGTTCTGGTTCATCGATGGGAACCTTTACCCACGGCGTATACGCAGCGACCAGCGCACGCGAACGGTCATCGCGACCCGCGAACTTCACGATGTTGGAGCGCGGCTGCGCCATATGGATGCGCTCGAGGTCGAACTCCAGGTGATCTACCCGACACTCTTTCTCCGCGAGGTCTCGCTGCGCGCAGATATCTCCGTTGCACTGAACCGAAGCTATAACCGTTGGCTCGCTGACCGCTGCAGTGAGAGCAAGGGGCGCCTCCAATGGATTGCGCTCATTCCCTATCACGACATGACCGAGGCGCTCGCAGAGATCCGGTGGGCAAAGGAGCATGGCGCGGTCGGCATCTTGAAGCGAGGGGTGGAGATGGGAGGTCTTGTCGCAAGCGATCCCTACTTCCGACCGATCTATGAGCTCTGTGCTGATCTCGAGATGGCAGTGTGCGTGCATCAGGGAAGTGGCTTCGTCCCCATGGTCTCCTTCCTCCGGAACATTCCCGGAGGCGATGCGGAGACCTTTCCTGTTATCTCGGCTTTCTCCTATCTGCTGAATTCTTCCGTACTGCAAAACCTCTCCTCGCTGCACATCGGTTTTATCGAGGCTGGGGCCGCTTGGCTCCCACATCTCCTCGGACAGGCGGGATGGAATTGGTCGCGTTCTCCTGAGCAGCGCGAACGAATATTCTCTGACCTCAATTTCTTTATCACCACGGAGATCTACGAGGACGTTCCCTATCTACTCAATGTCCTGGGATCTGATAACCGACTCTTGGTCGGGTCGGACTATACCCACGGCGACCGTTCCTCCGTTCTTGACGTACACAAAGAGATGGTTGCGCGCACCGATCTCGAGGCGGCGAGCGTACGGGGCATCACCGAGCAAAACGCAAGAGACTTTTATCGACTCTGAGAGCAGGCCGGTTACCGTAAGTCAGGCCATAGTGATCACCTAGGAAATGGAGAGCAGAATGGAAGTACGTGAGTATCTAAGGGACGAGTTCCTTGAAGAGGCGGCACTCGGCATCGTCGACGAGGCCGAGTTGGCGCGTCGACTCGCGCTCTTTGATGGCGGGATCGGTGGAGTGAGCACGCTTGGGGCGAAGGCACAGGTGCCAAATGCAACTTCTCCTCTCAGCGTTCCCGAGGGGGCTGAGGGGATTCAGGAGATGAGACGCACTATTGATACGACGGACGGCCCACTTGACCTCTATCTCACCCGTCCAACCGATGGCACGAATCTTCCGGGGATCCTGTTGATCCATGAGAACCAGGGGCTGGTGCCTCATATCCAAGATGTAGCACGACGTCTCGCGAAACTGGGATACGCGGTTGCAGCGCCCGATCTTCTTACCCCAGCCGGTGGCGTGGACTCCTTTGCCGATGCCGCGGAGCGAATTGCCGCCCTTGGCACCCTCGATCGTGAGGCGATGGTGCGACAGCTCCTAGCGGCCTTTGAGGTACTTGCTAAGGCACCGGGAGTCGACGCGGATCGTCTCGGAGTGATGGGTTTCTGCTTCGGTGGTGGAATGACCTGGTTGGTGGCGACCAAGGAGCCACGCCTTAAGGCTGCAGTCGCCTTCTATGGTCCAATTCCACCGATTGAGTCAGTGCCAAACATCTCCGCAGCGGTACTCGCAATCTATGGCGAGCTCGACGAGCGGATCAATGCAGGAATTGCGCAGATCGAGCCAGCGATGGCGGCAGCGGGCAAGGTCTTTGAGTCAGAGATCTTCTCCGGCGCGGGTCACGCCTTCCACAACGACACGAATCCCGACCGTTACCACGCAGAGGCGGCCGCAGCCGCGTGGACTCGTGCGACCGCATTTCTTCGCGCGCATCTCTCTGTCTAACTCACTGGCGTTGATTGCACACCCTCTCCGCTCACGGTGGTGAGGGTGTGCAATTCATTTCACCCTGTACCCGGTGGCTCGCTGTCGCTGGAGGAGAACTCGGTAGGATGGCGATCAGTGGTTCCATGGGGATGACACCACTTGGCGTGAGGGGGAGAAGATGGTAGCGATAACGGAGCTCATTTCGGCAAGAGAGAATTTCGATGAGCTGGCGAGCGATCTTCACATCACCATTGCTCCGGAGACCCCAACACTGGGTGCCGTCGTAACGGGCGTAAACGGAAAAGAACCACTCAGTCCGGAGGCAGTTGCACTCCTCACCGAGGCAATTCTGCGTTACAAAGTTCTTTTTTTCCGCAACCAGTTCCTCACCGACGAGGAGCACCATCGCTTCACCCTGCACTTTGGCGATCCATGTGCAAATAAGACGATCTTCGAGAAGGACTACGACGCGGAGGGGCTCTCCAACGTCACCGTGG
>CAIMWD010000049.1 GCA_903845085.1 uncultured Acidimicrobiaceae bacterium | reverse complement strand
GCCTCTGCTTGGGCGAATAGGTTTGCCGAAAGAATTTCGTGCTGCTCTCCCTTGGGGTGCAGGCTGTTTGCAAAACCGATGAGGTCCAATGGGACGAGTTGGGTGCCCTGGTGGAGAAGTTGGAAGAAGCTGTGCTGTCCGTTCGTTCCTGCCTCACCCCAAAAGACAGGTCCGGTCGGGTAGATAACGGGCCGACCCTCGCGGGTCACGCCCTTACCAAGCGATTCCATTGTGAGCTGTTGCAGGTAGGCCGGGAAGCGCTTCAGGTACCGCTCATAGGGCATGACGCCGATCGACTGGGCATCGAAAAACTGGCGGTAATAGAAGGTCAAAAGCCCGAGAATGATCGGCATGTTCTCGCCGATAGGCGCGTGCCGAAAGTGCTCATCCATCGCACGAAAACCGCTCAACATCTCCTGAAAATGCTCGGGTCCAATCGCAATCATCGTAGAGAGGCCGATCGCGCTTCCCATGGAATAGCGACCACCCACCCAATCCCACAGCTCGAAGGTTGCCGCTGGCGTGATGCCAAATTCGCCAACCTCGCGGCAGTTGTTCGAAATCGCAAGGAAGTGCGCGGCCACGGCAAGCTCATCGTCATAGTGCGCGACGATCCAATCACGGGCGGCTCGCGCATTCACAATCGTCTCCAACGTCGTAAACGACTTGGAGGAGACGATAAAGAGTGTCTCCTCAGGATCGAGATCTTCGATATTTTCCAGAAGGTCGGTCGCGTCAATATTGGATATAAAGCGGAGTGTCAGTTCGTTTGTTGCATAAGTACGTAGCGCCTCGTAGGCCATTACGGGGCCGAGTTCAGAGCCGCCAATTCCCACGTTCACCACGTTCTTGATGACCCGGCCCGAGTGGCCCCTTCTGTGTCCCTCGCGTAATTCGATCGCGCAATTCGCCATCTTCTTCAGCGTCGCATGGACCTGTGGGATCACATCGACTCCATCAACCTCAAGCACCTCCGTAGGGGGTGTCCGCAGCGCAACATGAAGCGCCGCGCGACTCTCCGAGAGGTTGATTCGTGCACCGCGAAACATCGCCTCTCGCTCCTCGATAAGCCCCGATGCGAGCGCCAAGTCCGTCAAGATAGCCATGGTGACCTCATTGATGAGGTTCTTCGAGTAGTCGAAATAGAGGCCAGCAGCCTCGACCACGTACCGTTCGCCACGCTGTGCATCATTCGCAAAAAGTGCTCGCATTGAGCGATGGGCCATGATGCTCGCATGGTGCGTCAGTGCCTTAAAAGACGGCTGCGCCGTGAGAGGTGTACGAGTCATCGGCGCTTCGCGAGCCACATGGCAACTGGGGGCTCGATGAGCGCGCGATGAAACATGGATTAGATCGTTGCACGAAATAGTGGCAAGAGGGGCCCGCAGATCCCATCACCATGCCTGAGCAGGTAATTTCAGTAAACCGGTCGATGCTGCATGGCGCCTAGCTGCGTGCAAGCGGCTTGTAGCGGATGCGGTGTGGTTGATCTGCGTCGGTACCAAGTCGCTGATGTCGATCCTCCTCATAGTCAGAGAAGTTTCCCTCCCACCAGGTAACGACCGAATCTCCCTCAAATGCGAGCACGTGTGTCGAGATCCGATCGAGGAACCAGCGATCGTGACTGATCACCACAACGCAGCCGGGAAAGGAGAGGATAGCCTCCTCGAGAGAGCGCAGCGTATCCACATCCAGATCATTCGTGGGTTCGTCGAGCAGCAATACATTGCCGCCCGACTTCAACACCTTGGCAAGCTGCACGCGATTGCGCTCGCCGCCAGAGAGCTGCCCCACGCGCTTTTGTTGGTCACTTCCCTTAAAACCGAAACTTGCAACATAGGCTCGTCCGTGCAGCTCTCGATTGCCGACCACAATGAGATCGACGCCACCGGTGATCTCGTCATAGACGGTCGCCTCCGGATCGAGAGCGGCACGGGACTGATCCACATAGGCGAGCTGCACCGTCTGGCCGATGATGAGCGTGCCCGCATCGGGGATCTCCTCGCCCACGAGCATCCGAAAGAGCGTGGTCTTGCCGGCTCCGTTCGGACCGATGACTCCTACGATGCCACCCGGTGGCAGAAGGAAGGAGAGGTCGTCGATAAGGAGGCGCTCGCCAAAGCTCTTGGTCAATCCGGCTACGTCAATCACCTGGTCGCCAAGGCGAGGGCCGGGTGGAATCGAGATCTCCAAACGGTCCGGACGTCGGTCAGCCTGTTCGGCAGCCGCCACGAGGTCGTTGAAGGCATTGACACGGGCCTTACCCTTGCTCTGACGGGCGCGTGGCGAGAGGCGGATCCATTCGAGCTCCCGGGCCAGCGCTGCCTGACGCGCCTCATCGGCACGCTCCTCCGCGGCGAGACGTGCCTGCTTCTGCTCCAGCCAGGAGGAGTAGTTCCCCTCCCATGGGATACCGGAGCCCCTGTCCAGCTCCAAGATCCATCCTGCGACGTTGTCAAGGAAGTAGCGATCATGGGTTACCGCGACAACCGTGCCGCTGTAGTCCTTGAGTGTGCGCTCAAGCCACGCGACCGACTCGGCGTCGAGGTGGTTGGTGGGCTCGTCGAGCAGGAGGAGGTCTGGCTTTGAGAGAAGGAGTCGACAGAGCGCAACACGGCGGCGCTCGCCACCCGACAGCAGAGTGACGTCACTATCGCCAGGGGGAAGGCGGAGTGCGTCCATCGCGATCTCGAAGGTTCGACCGAGGTCCCATGCGTCGGCGGCGTCGATCTTTGCCTGAAGGTCCGCCTGCTCCGCGAGGAGCCGATCAAAGTCGGCATCGGGATCGGCCATTGCCATACAGACGGCATTAAAGCGCTCCAGCAGCGCCATCGACTCTCCGAGACCGTCGGCCACATTACCGGCAACATCCTTTGCGGGATCGAGGTCGGGCTCTTGGGAGAGAAAACCCACCGTATAACCGGCTGTCAGTCGCGCCTCACCACTGAAATCTTGATCAAGCCCCGCCATGATCTTTAAAAGCGAGGACTTGCCCGAGCCATTGGAGCCGATCACGCCGATCTTGGCACCGGGGTAAAAGGAGAGATTTATCCCTTTGAGCACCTCGCGGTCCGGAGGATAGAAGCGACGCAGATCGCGCATGGTGAAGATGTATTGAGGAGCCATGACTACCAGTGTTGCCGGTTTCGCTCCGCCCCGTCATCGTTTCGCAGGCCCTCTCACTCCTTGGAGGGGCCTGCGAAACTGAGTTCGCGGTTACAGGCCGTAGAAACGGCGGGGGTTATCCTCCACCATCTTGTTGTAGGTCGCCAGAGAAAAGTCGCCATTCAACGCACGCTGCTCCATGAAGTCAAGTGCCTGAATCTCAGAGGACTGGTCCGCATGGGTGTAGTCGGTTCCGACCATGAGCCGATCCTCGAGACCGAAGTTCAAGAGGTAGGGGATATCCTCGTGGCTCTGTCCAACGACGTAGATATTGCGCCGATCAAAGAGTGAGATATCTACGGGAAGATCGGGATTGTAGGTATTCGCCTGCATCTTCGTCCGACGCTCCCCACCACTTAAAAGACTCAACATGTAGGGAACCCATGATGCTCCCGATTCGATAAATCCCCAACGAAGCTTTGGAAAGCGCTCCCCGAGATCCGAGGTCACCAACGGGTCAAAGGCCTGGAGCGTGTCGAGCGCGACTGGTGCGGTCTGCTCCTCGCGACCCTCGGAGCCGACGTGGATGCACATGGGGATACCCAACGCCTCTGCAGCCTCATAGAGCGGAAAGAAATAGGAGTCATTCACACCCTTACGTGAGCATTCGATCGCCTTCTTAAAGACACCAACGGCGCCGTTCTCCTTAGCAAACTCGAGCTCCTTGACAGCCGCATCCATCGACAACAGCGGGAGTACCGCTGCCCAACGAAGTCGCCCACCACTTGCTTGGGTCCGGTCGGCGATCCAACGGTTATAGGAACGTACGAGTGCGAGCTCAATCTCGGGATGTCCAACAAAACGAGAACGGATGTGCATCGTGGGGTAGATGACCTGTGTATCGATTCCGAGTTGGTCGAGATGCGAAACGCGAGCATCTACGTCGATCAGCTGCGAGGTCTCTGCCGTTACACCGGTTCGCTGATAGTTGCGTACCGCGCGACGGAAGGAGAGCCCTCCAGATACCCACGCCTGATCGACCTGGCCCTCGGTTGTCACGCACTCCGGACGGAGCCCCTCATCTCCTGGAAGGAGGTAGTCCCAGGTTGCCTCGGTCTCGTCAATATGTGCGTCTGCGTCGATGCGCATTATTCCCCCCGGTCGTAAATGATTTGTGAGACCTCCATCAGCCTCACACCCCAAAATTTGGTCTCGCTCTATTTCCACGCCAGACTTATTTTTACTCCAGGAACTCGATTACGACCACCTCACCCCCACCACTCTCCCAATTTCCCACCTCAGCATGGCCAAGACGGCACAGAACAGTTGCTAAATAGGGTATTTTCATGAACACCTATTCGTGAACGGGAGCCAGCAACATGATGAATCTTGCGACCAATCGGCCCGGCTTTCGCTACCTTGCGACATCAGTAGCGACAATCTCCGCGATCGCCACATTTGGACTCTCCGGAGCCTCGGCGTCCTCCAAGGTCAACAAGACACTCGCTGCGGAGGTCCCCGCTGCGATTAAGGCGAGTGGTCTCATCGTCGCTGCGGATGCGAGCTATGCGCCAAATGAGTTCATCAGTGGGGGCAAGGTCGTGGGCATGGACGCCGACCTCGTCGCTGCCATCGGCGCGATCCTTGGACTCAAGGTCTCCGTGGTCAACGAGACCTTCGACGGCATCATCCCTGGACTTGTCGCAAAGAAGTACAACCTCGGAATGTCGTCGTTTACCGATACGAAGGCGCGCGAAAAGACCGTCAACTTTGTCGACTACTTCTCGGCAGGCACCTCGTTCTTTGTGGATGTTAAGAGTGGACCGGACATCAAGAGCCTCGCGGGGCTCTGTGGCTACAACGTCGCCGTCGAGACCGGTACTACCGAACAGACCGACGCGCAGGGGCAGGCGAAGGCGTGCACGAAGGCGGGCAAGAAGACGGTCAAGGTTGACTCCTACCCCGACCAGAACTCCGCCAACCTCGCCCTTGCGAGCGGACGCGATCAGGTCGGGATGGCGGACTCCCCGGTCGCTGCCTACCAGGTCAAGCAATCTGCTGGGAAATTTATGATCTCCGGCCCGGCATATGGCACCGTGCCATATGGCATCGCCGTACCCAAGGGCTCGGGGCTCAACACTCCCGTCCTGGGCGCTGTGAAGGCACTGATCGCGAATGGTACCTACACCGCGATCCTTAAGCGCTGGGGTGTTCAGGCGGGCGCGATCAGCATGCCGAAGTTGAATGGCGCGACGAGCTAGCTTCCCCCACGCGGACGCCAGCAAGTCTGGAGCGAGACCGGGTGACACTCTCCCCCCAAATTGAAGGTAGTTACACAACTGAACAGGTGATTCCACTTCGCCACTACGGCCGATGGATCAGCGCCGTGCTGCTTCTCCTTGCTCTTGCCGCGGGCATCTGGTCCGTCGTCCATAACTCCGGATTTGGTTGGAGTGTGGTGGGGAGCTATCTCACGACCTCCTCTGTCCTCTCCGGTCTTGGAGTAACCATGGAGCTGACGGTCGTCGCGATGGCGATTGGGATCGTGGGCGGCATAGTGCTCGCCGTAATGCGGCTCTCGCCAAACCCGATCGTGGGCGGATCCGCCTGGTCATTTGTCTGGTTCTTTCGCGGGACGCCGGTACTTTTGCAGATTCTTTTTTGGTATTACATCGCCGCGCTCTACCCCACTCTCTCCATCGGTATCCCCTTTGGACCTACCTTTTTCCACGCGAATGCAAACACCCTGATTACAAAGTTTGTCGCCGGCTCTCTCGCGCTCGGCCTCAACGAGGCCGCCTACATGTCAGAGATTGTGCGCGCGGGAATCTTGTCGGTGGACTCTGGACAACACGAGGCCGCGCACGCGCTCGGCCTGACACGGGCCAAGACCATGAGACGCATCGTTTTGCCACAGGCGATGCGCATCATCATCCCACCGACAGGGAATGAGATCATCTCCATGCTGAAGACGACCGCGCTCGTCTCGGTTATCGCCCTCTCCGAACTTCTCGGAGCAGTGCAGCAGATCTACGCGCGTAACTACCAGACCATTCCCCTTCTTATCGTTGCAGCGATCTGGTATCTCACGGTGACCTCCGTGCTATATGTTGTCCAATTTTTTATTGAGCGACACTTCTCCCGCGGCCAACGAGCTACAGCGCGTGGCCTGGGGCATTTTTTTCAAAGCTTTGCCATCCGTCCGCGAGGCTCCACTCGAACGCGGGCGCTCTGAGAGCCGTGACGTCGCCACTCGATCCCATCGCGCCCTCGCCCGTGGTCTCCGCGCGCGAGGTGCGGAAACGATTTGGCCCCACAGAGGTGCTCAAGGGCATCACGCTCGAGGTCACCGAGGGCGAGGTGCTCTGTATCCTTGGTCCCTCTGGATCAGGGAAATCAACCTTTCTGCGCTGCATAAATCACCTCGAGAAGATCGATGGTGGCTCGCTTGAGGTAAACGGGGAGTTCGTCGGTTACGCCCGTCATCGGGGGGCGCTGCGCGAGCTGCGAGAGAGGGAGATTGCAAGGAACCGAGTTGGGATCGGCATGGTCTTTCAGCGCTTCAATCTCTTCCCTCATCTGACGGTCATGGATAACATCATCGAGGCACCGATCCACGTACTCCATCAGCCGCCAAAACAGGCCCAAGCGCACGCGCGCACGCTGCTCGCCGCTGTCGGCCTCGCTGATCGAGAGAACGCCTACCCATCGGAGCTCTCCGGAGGACAGCAGCAGCGAGTGGCGATCTCGCGGGCACTGGCAATGAGACCACAGCTGATGCTCTTTGACGAGCCAACCTCCGCCCTCGATCCTGAGCTCGTGGGAGAGGTCCTGAGCGTAATGCGACGACTCGCCGAGGAGGGCATGACCATGATCTGTGTCACCCACGAGATCGCTTTTGCTCGCGAGGTGGCGGACCGGGTCATCTTCATGGATGAGGGAGTCGTCGTGGAGGTAGGGACCGCACATGATGTCATCGACCACCCTCAGAATGAGCGCACACAGCTCTTTCTCGCGCGGGTGCACTAGCGCGCAGGCGATCGCCAGCGGCTCGTCTAGATTTTTGGGACATGGATACTGCAGGTAGCGACGCGGATAGCCCTGCGGTCGAACCCGTAGAGACAGTGGGTGCGGACGCTGCGAGGGCGGGACTTGCTGACGGCCCTATCCGAGCCAGTGCGGAGGCTTCGCCTGTAGCCCAGCTCTCAGCCGTATTTGGCGGGTCGCTCACCGACGAAGAGCGTGCTCGCGCATTAACGAGCCAAAACCCACAGGTCTCGCGTCGCTTTCTCGGGTGGTCCTTGGGGGCGTTGGCGCTGCTAGCGATCGGTGGCGTAGGGCTGGATCACCTTCTTGGTAACGGTGCTGCCTCCTCGCCGACCGCGCTCGCGGAGAACACGGGTGGACAGAATGGAGTTCCCACCGGCATCCCCTCGACGACGTTTGTTCCACCTAACCCCTCTCCCCTACCCGGTGGCGCGATCACGGCGCCGTTGGATGCGTACCTCGGCCGGGTCACACTTAACAAAAGGGCACCAGCAATCGATCTCACCTCTGCGGCGGGCGCTCCCTGGACTTTGGCTTCGCAGGCCGGGCACATCCTCGTCATCACCTTTGCGAACGCAGAGTGCAATGATGCGTGTACGGTTCTCACGAATGAGATCGCCGTTGCCAGCGGTGCGCTTGGCGGCAGCGCCAGTGCTGTCCGCTTCGTAGTGGTCAATAGCGATCCGTTGGAGACCGCACCTCATCCAACACCTCCACTGATCACCAACACCGCCCTACGAGGGCTACCCAATGTCGTCTATCTCACGGGTTCGCTCACCCGGCTTGCTGATGTGTGGGCTGCCTACGGTGTCACCGTGGTCGTACAGAACACCACCCGCACCGTCACCCATAACGAGATCATGTACGTGGTAGACGGTACCGGTCGACTACGAGACCGCCTGACTCCGTTTGCAAATGAGGGTGTGGGAGGGACATACACGCTACCTTCAGCCGAAATCGATCGGTTTGGACGTGGGATAGCAGCGGTCGTGAACTCAGTAAAGGGGGGCTCGTAGCTTGACCTTGGGTCACTACGATGACGCAAGTGCCATTAACTCCTGATAGCTACGTCATACAGAATCCGCCCCGACCCGTTTGGTACAAACGGACCTCATTTTTTATCTCACTCGCGGTGGGAGTCGTTGTACTCGCCTCCGTGCTCGCTGATCTTCCGAGCAAGGTCACACCGGCCTCCGATGCATCCGCCCAGACCTCTCTTATGAACGAGATCAATAGCGACGTCGCGGGATGCGCATTCGCGCTCCAGGAGTCGTTTCTCATCTACCGCGACGAGGTCAATCACACACTCACGCGGGCAGACCGTTCCATCGCCCCCTCGATGCTCAACGATGATCACCTCTCCTGCACGCTCACCAGCAGCTCGATCTACGATCTTGCGAATATTCAAGGAACGGGCTCGGCAGCGGGAAAGCAGATCAACAACGTCGCGGTAATCGCGCTGCAGTGGACATCCTTTGATGCCCAGACCGCAATCTTGGATATCTACAATCTCTTTGAGCGGAAGGCAAAGCCAGGGACGCTCACCTCTTTGCGCCACAGCACGACACTGCTCATGAGCGATCGTGCACGCGCGCTCACGGCCATATCGACCGCCAACGCAGAGACCGGACATCCAGTCCCACCGATCCCCGCGATCAAGCTACCGTCGGTCTCACTTCCCTAGAGCCCTATCTCACGCGCGAGCGAGCCTCCTAGGAGACGCCCTTGCCCTCCAGAGCAGCCGCCGATCCAACAGCTGGAGCGCTTCCCATGCGAATGCGTTCCAGACGAACTAATGCTCCGAGTGCGTCATCGGGGTCCTCCTCCTCCTTTAACCAACGGAAGAGGTTGAAAAAAATCAGCGAGATAAACGCTGTGCCGGAGGCGAACCAAAGAACACCCGCGCTGAGCTGTTGGTCGGCCGAGAGACTTATGCCGGTGCCCGCGTGGTGCGGATAGGAACGGTACCAAGCGCTATGTGAGAGCGCGACAAAGTAGGCGAGCACCCAGATAGACCACATCGAGACCGCCGCGAGTGCGATGCGAAATGGTCGAGCCAGGCGTGGTCGCAATGGCTCCGACTCAATGAGCTCCGTCCAGAGGAACACCCCGACCACGAGCAGACTCAGCGCCTCGACAAAAACCAGCCACGGATGCGAGTGAAGAGCGTTCACGGTGAGCGGAATACGCCAAAAAGAGGCCGCTACGACAAAGAGCACCCCGACCGCTACTACAGGCCGTGAACCCTTTTCGCGCCGTCGACGAAGCGCGCGACGATCAAGAACGGTCGCTCCGCTCACCTCGCTCGCTGACTGACGCCCTATATCTGCTGAGGAACCGGCCGAAAGACGAAGTGCACGCCACGGGGCACCGTAGACCAAGAGAGATGGACAGAGAACCAAAAAAGCGCTGTATTGCAGCGCCTCGAGGTACTCATAATGGCGTGCCAACGTAGACAGCGGCGGAACCAACAGAACGATGAAAAGTGCACAGGAGAGAAGAAGGGCGGCCGCCCGCCATGCGCGGTCAGCCTCACCCTTCGCCTTCATCGGGGACCGGCCGCGGACGGTCCCTTCGGTCATCGCGAGGACTGGCGTTGAAAGTAGCCCCAGATGCATACGATGATGAACGTGCCCAACGGAACCACCAACGTCAGTACCTGTGCACCGAAGTACGGATCACCAGCTTTTGTCATCGTGAATCCCTCGCTCTCTGATAACGAATCTAATGCAACTTCTCAATGTTCCACCGGCTCATCAGATGAGGTAGATCAGCGCCCAAAAGAGAACGGCGACAATCGCCGCGAACTGGAAGAAAAAGGTGCACGACTCCAAATTTCCCCGAAACTTCTGTGCTCTTGGCGAGGCAGAATCAGCCACTGTCTCTCCCACGGGGAGCGCTGAGCGTAGACGCATACTCTGTGCGAGCAACGTCTCCATCCAGTACAAAAGACAGATAAGCAGGAATACGTTGGTAACCGCCCAAGCGATAAACGTTGAGGCATATCCACTCGAACCCGGGTAGAAGGGCAGCTGTGTCAGCTGGTAGATCTGCAGCCCCATCGCGATGACAAGCGCCATGACCGCGGTCCAACCGGCGACCTTCCAGTCCTGAACGCCACCGCTCTGAAATCGCCGATAGCCGACAACGGCCAACAGCGCTGCAACCGCGGAGAAGGCAAAGATCGCGGCGCCAGTGCCCGTTGGCGCGGTGACGTGAGCGGGTCGCCAGAGGCCGCCAGAGTTTGATGAACGCAGGTAGAAGTAGGTGAAGGCAAGTGATGCGACAAAGAAGGTGAACATCCCAACTAGAAGACGCCCTCCGGTCCAATATGAGTTAATGGACTGACGGAGCTCGTACTCTGCCTCTTCGGGTGTTGAGGTCATAACCTCGTGACGTCTGGCTGTAGCGGTCACTTGCCCACCTCGACTTTCTCGTCGGTGCGATCAGATCCAACCCCGAGGTCGGCCAACTGAGGAGCATTTGGCTCACTGTAATGGTACGGATCGGCCATGATGACCGGGATCCGCTCAAAGTTGTAATACGGAACGGGGCTCGGGGTCTGCCACTCCAGCCCCAATGAATCCCAGGGGTTCGGTGGCGCTGCAACTGGGTTGATAAAGATCGACCAGACGAAGTTCGCGACAAAGACCACAAAGGAAGCTCCGAGGAAGAACGCGCTCACCGAGGCGATGTCGTTCAGTGTCTGCAGATTCTGCGCGTACTCAAAGACTCGACGCGGCTGACCAAGCAGTCCAATGATGAACATCGGGAAGAAGGTCAGATTGAAGAAGATGAACATCATCCAGAAGTGAATCTTGCCCAACGTCTTATTCATCATCTTGCCCGTCATCTTCGGGAACCAGTAGTAGATGCCGCCAAAGAAGGCAAAGACCAAACCACCCATAATCGTGTAGTGGAAGTGAGCCAAAACGAAGAAGCTTCCATGGACCTGCACGTTGACCGGGACATCAGAGAGGAAGACACCCGTCACTCCTCCGATAAGGAAGTTGAAAAACAGTGCGAGTGCAAAGAGCATTGGAATCTCAAAGCGGATCTTGGCCTTATAGAGCGTCCCCAACCCCACGAGATAGATAAATCCGGTCGGAATCGAGATCAGCTCAGTCGTCAACATGAAGAGCGGTCGCATATCAGGGTTGATGCCACTCTGGAAGAGGTGGTGCTGCCAGACGAAGAACGAGAGGAGTGCCACTCCGAGCATTCCCGCCGCAGCCACCTTGTAGGCAAAGAGCGGCTTTCGAGTAAAGACCGGCAACATCTCCGCAACGATGCCAAAACCGGGCAACGCCATGATGTACACCTCAGGGTGACCAAAGAACCAAAAGAGGTTCTGCCAGAGATAGGAACTTCCTCCGTGTTCGTTCACGTAGAAGGCGGTCTGGGCGGTTCGATCCAAGATGCCAAGGAAGCCACCCGCGACGAGCGTAGGCGTTGCCAATGTCAGAAGCGCTGCCGTGGCAAGTACCGACCAGACAAAGATCGGAAGACGTCCCCAGGTCAATCCAGGTGCTCGACAGGTCACGATAGTGACCGCGAGGTTGAAACCCGCAGCCATCATTCCCATACCGATGACGGCGAAACCGACGAGGTAGGACATCATTCCTGCTCCCGCCTGTGTCTGCAACGGCGCATAGCCGGTCCAACCGGTCGGAAATCCACCGTAGAAGAGTGCGGACATAATCACCAGATAGCCAGCAGTAAAGGTCCAGAAACTAAATGCCTCAACCCTTGGAAAGGCGGTCCGACGGGCGCCGATCATGAGTGGGACAAGCCAGTTACCGAAGGGGCCAACCACAATCGACGTCGCCATCATCATCATGACGGTGCCATGTTCGGAGACGATGGCGATGTATGTACCCGGACCAAAGGCATGGCTTGTTGGAGAGAGAAGCTCCGTACGGATTGCCATTGCGAGAAGTCCACCAGTAAAGAGAAACGTCAATACCGAAAAGATGTACTGGAGGCCGACGACCTTATGGTCTGCCGTATAGCGAAAATAACGAGTCCAGCTGGGATCGAAGCGCTCCTCCGCAGGTTCACGCCCCATCATCTTTGCAATCGGATAGTTCAGCGCACCTGCCCCGAAGAGCCAGCCCAAAACGCCGAGCAACAGTCCTCCCGTGTCGGCAACGTTGTTCTGTCCGCTGTTTTGCACGTAGGAGTAACCACCTGCGACGACATTCCCGAGCCAGTGCCCGAGAAGGTAACCAAGTACGAACCCTATGACTGCCGTGCCAAGATGCTGACTCAGCCAACCCCTCCGGTGAGTTAGGCGCCCAAATACGCCAAGGTTCACATAGTCCTCCGTAGGTTCGGAGTCAGTAACCGGTACCGCATCAATAACACTCATCGGCGAACCGTGACCTTTCTTGACGAGACTTCAACCTCTGCTGACTCTCCATACACTGCCTGTCGCCGAAGCGACCTATCCACGGTGTTCATCATGAGGCTGCCACCTTTGCACCGTAAACCTCAGAGGCGCTATAGGGATCAACGTTGGTCGGGTAGAGACCGCCATCTGCGCCATTTGCATCAGGAACATAGGTCAACGCGTAGGGAGGGAGCAGCTTTGTATTAGCCACACTTGCTCGCTGAGTGGCCGTAGCCCATGCCTCAAAGGCCGCGGGTGAGATGACCCTGCCGTAGTTGTACATCGCTCCGTGCCAGATGCCACAGAGTTCGTCGCAGCGGACCGTCACCGACCCGGTCTCTCGGGTCGTTGTGTACGCCACGTTATCGAGCTGTGGATTCGCATCGGCCTTGACACCGAGCTGATAGGCCCAGAAATCATGGGTTACATCGAGCGAGGTCACATGGAACTCAATCGTGGTGTTATTGGGCAAGATGAGCTGTGTCGTCTCAAACCCACCAAAGGAGGGATAGCGGTAGGTGAACTTCCACTGCTGACCGATGACCTGTACCTGCAGTGGCGCCTTGGAATTTGGCGACCACACCGGGTTTGGACCCTCACCTCCACCAGAGCCCGCACCGTTAATCAGTGCCACGGTGCCAAACACAAAGAGCCCCATAACGATGGTGGATGTGGAGGCGATCCACGCGAACTGCACACCCTTGTTACCCCTCGCTACCGCCCCGCCTACTGGCTCTGCCACTCCCTTGCGGGTTGATCTCCACATTACGATGGCGTAACCCATGTAGATCCACACTGCGATAAGCACAGGCAAAGCAATGACCAGAAGCACATTGAAGTCGAATTGGTTGTCCTTCGCGCTTGTGGTCATCGTCCCAGGAGGTACGTGTGGACCAGCAAGTGTGTAGAAGAGGGCATCAGCAACGCCCGCTACCACCAACCACAGCACGAACATCCGGGCGAAATGCCGCGGTTCGCGCGTAGAGGTATCTGTCATTCGTCCACCCTCCAGGTCTCCGTTAACCGCGGTCACGCCGTCACGTCCAAGAATCCACCCATATAACCGAGTGCACCCATCGGTCCACCGTTGCCATACAGAGTTCCAAGACCACAGGGCACGAAGCACTGCCAGGAGTAACTCCCTGCACTCGGTGTCGTAAAGGAGACCTTGATGACATTGTGGGCGTAGTTAGGAGTGCAGGGCGCAGTGCCGCAGATATTTGGAGCACTCGAGGGGACTCCAACAAGTGGCACCACTAAGCCAATCGCCGGCACGGCGAAGGTGTGCCCAACTCCATTGCCACCGTAAGAGTTGTAGAAGCTAATCGGTTTACCGTTGAGAAGCTCTGTGCCGCCCTGGGTTCCAGCTACCTGTCCCCAAATTTGATTTCGCAGGGGACTTCCCGAGTCATACTGCATAATCGTCAGATTGACTTTGGTATGTGCGGGAAGCTTCCAGATCGTCGACTGAATCCACTTCCCCGCTGGAGTCTTTACCAAGTATGAGACCCACGTCGGATGGGGACCAAAACCAATTGCACCAACCGCTTGAATGGTGAGATTTACGGGACTTCCTGCTGGCTGCGCCGAAGTAAAATCGGTTGTCGGTGTCGTCGGCGTAATGAAACCAAAGACCACCCAAAGCGCGAGTCCAACCACGGCGAGAAATAGCGCAAGCGCTGTGGCCAACCTTCCACGTAGTGACATTGTCTACCCCTCTTCCGGCGACCACTCGAAATGCAAGTTCCTTACAATTCTATTCTCTATTCTATTCTCAGCTACCGATCCACTGTAAGTTCGCAGCGCTGACACAGCACATTCTTAACCAGTCCTGCTAGGCATCTGTTCTAGCAGGGTTCTCACTGTTAACTATGTTTTAACAATGTCTTGTTCATCGGCGCAAGGATCTATTCGTTCCGATTTACAGTCCTGCGCAAAACCTTCGGCCAGTGGAGGCGAGCCACCAGCAATTTTTCTTCCTATGAATCAGATGGCCTGTGCTCGTTTAAGTTCCCAAAAATTGCCAGGTAGATCCATCGCTGAACAGCAAACTCCCTTGCACCGCCTCTCCTCATGTTCCGTCCCTCCCAGGAATAACCTCATCCGTACGCGAGTCAATCAGAACCTTGCAGCGTCTGGAGCCATCACTCTCTACGCGTTGTGCGACAATCCCGGTTCACCGCTCGAATGGTCCTCGCTCTGATCAAACGCACCATCATGAACGCCAAATAGCTCGCCGTCTAATTTCTCATTCGATCGCTGCTCTGGCACCATTTGCTCCTGTGCAAGGTCACGCTGGTGCGCTTGCCACCGCTGCGCCATATCCGCATATTCGGGTGCTACCGTCCTCATCTCTTTCTTGATTCGACGCTCGCGACCGTGCAGAAGAAACCACCAGAAGTACACGCCAAAACCTGCAAAGAGTGGCCATTCACCAACATATGCCCAGCTCAAAGAGTTTCCTTGCAACGCTCGGGAGAGCTCGAAACGAAATGCCAAAGCACAGAGTGCCACACCTATTAGTAAGGAGAGATGCAACTTGAGTGCTGACACGCCACGGAGACGAACAGCGTTCGGCGAAACGGCGACCTCCGGTTCAATAGGTTGTAACTCCCCAGGCTGGTCGCTCATCAATTTCATCGTATCGGTGCCACATCGATCGAAGTGCACGCCAGGGCGAGTGAGGACACCAACCCGCTACTTACAAACGAGTGTCGATAGGCCGCTGGTAGGCGGGACTTGCTTGTTACATTTCCATAACAACTTTCAAATGAGTTTTACAAAGTAAGCGGCGAGGGTAGTGATGAGCCCACGAGGGTAGTGATGAGCCCAGAGGGGCCATTTCTATACAGGGGGAGATCACATGCAGCATCACCGTTTTGCAAAGACAGGAGTCGCCGCTGCGCTACTCGCCAGCGCCGGCGCGATACTCGCACCAACACTGGCATCCGCGAGCGCACGGCCACATTCGTTTACAACGAATCAAGCAAATTTGGAGGCGCAGCTCGCCAGCAGAGCAGCTCAGCTGACTCGACTCACCACGGACATTACCGGGTCCACGACGTTGACCGCAGCGCATCTCGCAACACTGACCGCCAACATAACGGCAGCTTCAACCAATATTTCGGCGCTCATCACCAAGGTGCCGACCGACACGACAAACGCTCAGATCAATGTCGACCGTAAGTCCATGGTTGCCCTCAACCGGGTCTTCGCCGTTTTGACGCCACAGGTGTTTCAGGTCATCGAGGCAGATGCGATATCTGCGAGCGTGTCCTCCCTAAAAAATGAGGAGTCGGGCCTTCTCTCCGCAGTGAACGGACTCGTAGGAGAGAACGGCTACACCAACGCCTTCAACCACTACACCGCGTTCCTTAAGTTGGTAAATCAGGCCAGCCTTAACTCGACCACAGTTGCAGCGGCAGATCTTGCACAGGTTCCCGCCGACTACCCCGGCGACACCAAAGTGTTTGTTCGTGCAAATCATCAGCTCCTCAACGCTGATATTGCAATCGCCCATGCGAACTACGACGCCAGCATCATCGGCCTCGCCTCAGGCGGGTACACCGGCGCCTAACGGGTGGCCTAGCGCGACAAGGGGAGAGGTCAGCACCGCTGGCCTCTCCCCTTTCCTCCTTCCGGGTCGTGCACCAACGCCGAGCTATCTGTCAATATTGACCAACTTCCACTCCCTGTCGCGCATGAATCCCTAAACTCCTCAGCCGATGAAACTCATGATCCGACGTGAACGAGCGCGATTGACCGATGGCGGGGCCGTGTCATCCACGCTCCCCTCCCCAACGCCCATCAGCCTTCTGCAGTGGAACGTCGAGGCCTATCGCGCTCACGTTGCGCAACTCCTCGCCACTCACCCGCGCGACGAGGCGATGGAGCTTGCCGTGGGCGGCGACTGGGTGGAGATCCGAGAGGCCCTCATTGGCGCATTGCTGCTCGGAGGCGTCGCAGAGGCTGACTCAGTTGTTGATGTTGGCTGTGGTTCAGGGAGACTGGCCGGCGCGCTGGCGCCATATTTTCGTGGGACCTATACGGGTATCGATGTCGTCGAAGACCTTTTGGAGTACGCACGTTCCTGCGTCGCGCGGGATGACTTTTCTTTTCTCTTGAGCGATGGCATCACTATTCCCGTTGCGGATGAGAGCACGCAGATTGTCTGTTTCTTCTCTG
>CAIMWD010000048.1 GCA_903845085.1 uncultured Acidimicrobiaceae bacterium | reverse complement strand
TTGAGCACTTCCAGTTCGTCCACTGGGGGTCCGCCGTCACCACGCTGGTCGTCGTGTAGATCACATTGAGGTGGTTCGTGGACATCCTTGAAGCGGTTCGCTCCCTGATCATCTCCCAGCGCATCCTCGGTACCCGCGAGATCATCGTTATCCATCACACCGATTGCGGGATGGAACGGTTCACCGATGAGGAGATCTCGAACCAGATTGAGCGCGAGACTGGCGTCCGTCCGCCGTTCGCCTTCGGTGCCTTCCAGGGCGTCGATGCAAATGTGGCCCGGACGATGGATGCACTTCGCGGGAGTCCGTTCCTGCCCCATCGGGAAGATATTCGTGGGTTCGTCTTTGAGATTGAGACTGGTCATATGCGAGAGGTGCTGGCCTAGTTCCTCGCAGCTGGTGACGGTCCGAGTTCGCTAACCACCACGCGCAGGGCTCACCACACCCTCCCGTGAAATCGCTGCAGGGAGGCGAGCGGAGTAGATCGAGTAACCGTCGAGTCGGTGACTGATCACGGTTGCGATGACGGTGGCGATCATCATCGGTACCAATATCTCAAATCCGGTGTGAGTGAGCTCCAATACAGCTGCGAGTGAGGCGAGCGGTGCTTGCATCGATGCGCTCAACATTGCGGCTGCACCGACCATGGCAAAGGCGCCGAGAGGTTCGCCTGGCCACAGTTGGAGCCAGAGTCCGCCGCCGAGTCCGCCGAGGGTAGCGCCAGTGGCAAGGGTCGGAGTAAACAATCCACCTGATCCACCCGCGCCGATCGACAGTGCAGTCACCAGTGGTTTCAGTAAGAAGAGCGCGAGTAGCAGGAGCGCAGAGCTTTCGCCCAAGAAGGCAGATTGCGCAATGTCTTTGCCATTTCCAAAGAGTTCCGGGTATTGAAATCCAATGAGGCCAAGGACCACCATCGCCAGTGGAAAGGTAAAGAGTATCTGTCCCCCACGAACATGTCGATGAGCTGCCCATCCGATTAATCGGATGTAGCCAGTAGAGAAGACACCGATGAATAGACCGGCGATTGTCGCGAACACCATTAGCGATGTCGTCAGATGAAAACTGGGAATCGCAAGATAGGTCGGTTGATTCGGAAGATAGATCCACGCGGTCACACAGGCGATGACGGTGCACGCAAGCGCTGGCAGGATCACCGGCAGTGTCACGCTGCCAATAAGAACTTCGGCACTAAAGAGTGCACCCGCGAGTGGAATGTTGTACACCGCAGCAAATCCAGCGCCACCGGCGCAGGCGACGAGGAGTGTGCGCTGTCGTTTTGTCAGCATGAAACGCCGCGCGATCTCGCTCGCAAATGCTCCGCTCATGAGTTTTGGTGCCGCTTCGCGTCCGATCGAGGCGCCCATTCCGATGACGGTGACGGCGAGAACTGAGTTCAGAAGACTTTTCTCCACGCCAAGATCGCCCTCCCCGCGCCAGACTGCATCGTCAAAGTCGGTGTGTTGATGGGCGTATAGATGGCGTAGGAGATACCAGCCCACGCCGCCCAACAGCCCAGCGAGGGTGAGTACGATGAGCCGACGCGTCTTTGATGTTGCCTCTGCAGCGCTTTGCAGCGATCCCACCGAGTAGTGAAATGCATGGTGTTGGACTGAGTTGATGATCCACATCAGTCCATCGCCAAAGAGTCCGGCGGCGACCCCCGCAACAACAAGAGCGATCCAAAAGCGCAACGTAAGCGTTGCTGCCTCATCATTCGTATTGTTCGGTTGCTCCATCGCTCCTCGTCCGGAGGCGATGCGACGTTTGACGACTGGCTGCGGCATCCGTTGGCGTTCGCTCTCGACTCCAACGTGGGGGGTTGCTGGCCTCCATCTCAGCGTCCAGCCGCGTCTGATCACCTCGGAAGAAGTCCCAGTTCGATCGCATTTTCGAAGGAGTCATCGATATGAATTACCTCAAAACCAAAACGTGCGAGAAGGCTTGCACCGATCGAAGCTCGGTAACCACTCGCACAGTGCACGTAGGTTCGGCCAGCGGAGAGTTCGCGGTGCCTGGCAATGATCTCATGGAGCGGAAGATTGGTCGCATCCGGGAGGTGACCAGCTGCAAATTCATCGCTCCGTCGGACGTCTACGAGTGTGCCATCGAGTGGATCCGGCAGTTCCGCAAAGGTAATTCGTTGGTAATGGGCATTTTGCTGTTCGAGGTCGAGCATCTCCATCGTCCCGACTGCCGCTCCTGCAAGCTCGTCGATTCCAATTCGTCCGAGTTGGCGTTGCGCTGCGAGGATCGCAGCATCATCCTCTGCGATCAATGTGATCGGTGACCCCCACGGGATAACCCATCCTGCATAGGTCGAAAACTGAAGGTCCAGCGGAATAGAAATTGAGGAACGAAGATGCCACGCGGCAAATGAGCCAGCATCGCGAAGGTCGAGGACCCACTCGCCGGCGCGTAGTCGTTTTGTAAGCTCCTCCGGATCAACGGGAGTCACTAATCCGAGATGTAACTCTGGCGCCCCATTCCGATTCATTGGGCCCATCTGCGCATAGTACGTAGGGTATGCCGCGAGTTTGGCTATGAGTTGGTTCACAAAGTGATCAATCGTGTCAACCGTGAAAGCGTCGTTTCGCTCACGTTCGTGACCGATCGTGCTGGTGGAATCGCTCACCATATGTCCGGCAGAGCAGAAACTTCCAAAGCCATGAGTTGGGAAGAGTTCGACTGCGTCACCGAGAGCGCCGAGGCGTTGCGCAGTCTGGTACTGCGCTCGTGTTAGCTCTTCGGTTCTCATGGGGTCGACGAGGTCCGTGCGTCCAACGCTGCCGTAGAGCAGTGATCCGCCACTAAATAACACGGTGCGGGATTCGTTATCAGTGACGAGGTAGGCGGTGTGATTAGACGTGTGACCGGGAGCGGAGATCGCCCGCAACGTGAGATCACCTACGGTGATCTCATCACCATCTCGCATCGGCCGGCGTACAAAGTGCACGGGCGCGGCGCTGGGGAGCGCATATTCAGCGTTGTGCCGAAGGGCCAGCGCCCGTCCTCCACTTACATAGTCATTATGTATGTGCGTTTCGACGACCAGTGCAAGGTCGAGGTCATGGTCGACCAGAAAAGACTCGAATCGATCTAGATCGCGTTGAGGGTCGATGATGATCGCCGTTGCGCCATCGTGAGCGATGTAGCTCCGATCACCGAGCGATGCGGTAGTTATCACTTCGACGTGCAGCACTGACCCTCCTCTTTCTCTCCAACGTAGCAATCGATGTTGCATTTAAGTGGCCGTGTGAGTATGGCCTACTCCTTGGGATGCGCGCCGCTGGGGCGACGAAAGGCGTGGGAGGGGGAGGTCAACCACCACGGCGCGCCTCCTCACGGAGTATCTGCATCGTTAATGGCCGCGGGGTGTGGGAAAGCCGGTAGGTGGATCCCCAAGGATCCGGTCAAGCGAACTATCGACCACTCCAAAACGTCCATCCTCGTTGATCCATGATCGGTAGGCATCTTCGAACTCATCGGAGGTGCGACCGACAAAGTTCCACCACATCAGGATTCGTTCATGAAACGGCTCGCCGCCGAGCAGCATCACCCGACTTGCCGGCTCGAGAGAGAGCGCAAGGCGACCATTTGCCTCACCTAGATAGGCGAGATGTCCCGGCACTATCCGATCGCTCTCGACCATTGCTGCTCCCTCGAGAACAATGATTCCGTATTCGAACTCTCGATCGAGCGGAAACTCGACGAATCCACTGCCGCTGATCTCCACGCAGAGTAGCGGGCTGTCACAGCGTCCGGGTGAGGTCATCCCCTCGAACTCTCCGAGCACCAGCGTGAGATAAAGGTCATCAGACCTCTCCGTAGGAAGATCGGCATGGTGGGCAAATGATGCAGCACCATGGCGCGTCGATTCGGGGAGAGCGGTCCACAGCTGCAGGCCCTCTATCGGCCCCTCGTAATCACCGGTTCCCTCCTCCGCGTGTGCGACACCATTACCCGAGTGCATCAAATTGAGCTCTCCTGGCTGAAGACGCTGCACGCTGTGAAGGTTGTCACGGTGCAAGGAGGTGCCCTGGAAGAGCCACGTTGCGGTCGCGAGTCCCATATGGGGATGTGGGCCAACGCCAAGACCGCGTTGTCGGTCTGCCGCCAGGGGCCCCAGATGGTCGGCGAAGCACCAAGCACCGATCGATCTCCGGCCTGCTCGCGGCAGCGCTCGCCGAACAGTGGTCCCTCCCACCCTGGCAAGATGGCTCTGCGTGTACTCGGTCACCACTGCACGTCGTGCCAAATTATCGCGACCGGTCACAGTGCCTCCTGACATCCTCGCCCACTCCACAATGCTTGCAGGCAGGAGGAAGTGCTGCGAGGAACGGATGGTCTGAGAGATCTCGGGAGTACGTTGGGTGAAGAACGATTGCATTGTAAGGTTTATCCAACTTTGGTCGTCCCATGAATGTCGCTGGCGTTCGGACCTCTACGGCGATTTTGGAGCGCACGATGGCGGTTATCGACGCGCAGGGCGAATCAGGTGTGCGTATCTCGATGATCGCGCATGAGGTCGGTGTTTCGGCCACCTCGATCTACCATTTCTATGGTGACCGCGAGGGACTCATAGAGGCGGCGCTCGCTGAGCGTTACCTTCGAAATATCACTGAAGTCAACGATTACATCGCGATTCGTTTGGCATCATGCGCGACAAGCGAAGATGTGCGCGCCGTTATCCTCGACGCAATACAACTGGTCGCAGCGCCGACACGGACACGGATTCGGTTCAACCGGGCGGCGGTACTCGGAAGTCTCCCGACCCGCCCACGGCTCGCCGCCTCCATCGCGGCGATGCAGCTACGCCAGGTGGAGGAGTTTGCTCGAATCCTTGAGATCGGCAAGCAGCGCGGAGTACTGCGACCCGATCTTGATACCTTGGTCGCCTCGAGCTGGATCGCGTGCGTGACCTTTGGCCAGATCTTGCAGGAGATCATCGCCGATCACGTAGACCCGGAGGCATTCCGGTCACTCACGATCCGAGCGATCGATGAGATGTTGCTCGCACGGGTAGCTCCGGCCTAACAGAGCGCAGAGGCTCAAACACCCTCGGTCACCTTGGCCTCCTGTCCGCCAACGACGGGGTCAACATATAAGAGGAGTCAGGTATGGACACAATGCAGCAGCTCTCGCGACGGGAGGAAGCGATGTATCGCCGCGAGTCCATCGGCCACCATCTCAGCTGAACCGGTAGTGTCTTTGGCGAAGGAGCGGCCGTCGCACTGATGCCACCTCGTGCCCTCCTATATCTTGGTCCCAAAGGTTTTGACGAGAGGCGGAGTGCCGTGACTGATTCGACCATTATCTACACCCATACTGATGAGGCACCGCTTCTCGCGACCTACTCACTTCTTCCCGTGATCCAGTCGTACGCCTCGGCCGCGGGGATTGAGGTGGAGACCCGCGATATCTCACTCGCTGGACGTATCATCGCCAATTTTCCGGAATACCTAGAGGAGAGCCAACGCATCGGCGATGCGCTCACCGAGCTCGGCGAGATGACGCAGCTCCCTGGCGCCAACATCATTAAGTTGCCCAATATCTCCGCGTCGGTTCCGCAGCTCAAAGCAGCGATTGCGGAGCTGCAATCAAAGGGCTACGCGATCCCCGATTTCCCAGATGACCCTAAGACCGATGAGGAGCGAGCGCTTCGTGCACGTTTTGGCGTCGTTCTTGGGAGCGCGGTGAACCCGGTACTTCGCGAGGGCAACTCCGACCGACGAGCCCCACTCTCTGTGAAGAACTTTGCGAAGGCACATCCACATCGAATGGGAGCATGGTCGAAGGACTCCAAGACCAACGTTGCGCATATGGAAGCCGATGATTTTTGTTCCACGGAGCAGTCTTTCGTGGTCGCTTCCGATGGCACACTGCGCATTGAGCTTGTTGCCGCTGATGGCACTATCACCGTGTTGCGTGAGAGCGTGCCGGTACTCGAGGAGGAGGTCATCGACTCCTCTGTGATGCATGTTGCCGCGCTGCATGAGTTCCTCACTCGCCAGATCACTCGCGCGAAGGAGGAGAACATTCTGTTCTCCGTGCATCTCAAGGCGACGATGATGAAGGTATCTGACCCAATTATCTTTGGACACGTCATCCGCGCATTCTTCCCCCACACCTTCGCGACCTATGGCGCGGCGCTTCTCGCAGCGGGGCTGAATCCGAATAATGGCCTCGGTGCAATATTTGAGGGTCTCGCTACGCTTGCCGATGGCCCCGCGATACGCGCCGCATTCGATGCGGAACTCGCCGCCGGGCCCCGTCTTGCGATGGTCGACTCTGACCGTGGCATCACGAACCTTCACGTTCCGAGTGACGTGATCGTTGATGCCTCGATGCCGGCGATGATTCGCCAATCGGGCCACATGTGGGGACCAGATGGTAAGGAATCGGACGCACTTGCAGTCCTTCCCGACTCGAGTTACGCCGGGATCTATCAGGTCACCATCGATGATTGTCGAGCCAATGGAGCGTTTGATCCCGCGACAATGGGCACCGTCCCTAACGTGGGTCTGATGGCACAGGCCGCCGAAGAATATGGCAGCCATGACAAGACCTTTGAGGTTCCGACCGCAGGCGTCGTGCAGGTGGTAGATGGTTCGGGTGCGGTGAAGTTGCGCCAGGATGTGGAGGCCGGCGACATCTTCCGCATGTGCCAGACAAAAGACGTCGCAATCCGTGATTGGGTCAAGCTCGCCGTCTCGCGTGCGCGCCTTTCGATGACGCCAGCGATCTTTTGGCTTGACCCCAGTCGCGCACACGATGCCAACCTCATTACCAAGGTTGAGCGATACCTTCTCGACTACGACACCGATGGTCTTGATATCTCAATCATGACTCCAGAGGATGCGACAAAACGGTCGCTCGACCGTATCCGCTGCGGGGAGGACACTATCTCGGTGACGGGAAACGTATTGCGCGACTATCTCACCGACCTCTTCCCCATTATGGAGCTTGGCACGAGTGCGAAGATGCTTTCGATCGTGCCACTGATTAATGGCGGTGGGATGTTTGAGACCGGTGCGGGAGGCTCTGCCCCAAAACACGTGCAACAGCTCGTTGCGGAGAATTATCTGCGCTGGGATAGCCTCGGCGAGTTTCTGGCGCTTGCGTCGAGTTTTGAGCACTACTCCCAGATCACCGGGAACGCTCGGGCAAAGGTCCTCGCTGACACCCTCGACCGCGCGACCGGCACCTATCTCAATGAGGATCGCGGTCCAAGTCGTGCCGTGGGCGGTATTGACAACCGCGGCAGCCACTTCTACCTAGCGCTCTACTGGGCACAGGAGCTGGCGAGACAGAGTGATGACATTGAACTTGCTCTCGCGTTTGCGCCGCTCGCCGAGACGTTGGGCGCCGCGGAACAGGCGATCGTCGCCGAGCTCATCGCAGTCCAGGGTGCACCCGCTGATATCGGCGGTTACTACCGCCCCGAGGAGTCCCTCGTAAGCGCGGTCATGCGACCGTCGGCAACCTTTAATGCTGCACTCGCGACGCTCGGCTAAGACTTCGCATCGGGTTCTGTCGCGGGCGTATCCGCGTGAGATTGGCCGCCACACGATCATCGATAGCTGCTGCGTATCCGTGGCGCTCCGCGAACCTGTGACCTCTTCGATCACGCATCGAAGAGGTCAATAATTGCGTTCACGGTGCGAAGGTTCCGCAGCGTTAAGGGAGTCGGCAGGCGACGCTCGATCGCCGTCGGCAGTCGTGTCTTTGCTGAGCCGTTTGGGAGATGCAGATAGAGCTGGTTCCCTTCGAGCAGGTATCGATCAGGAAGGAAGGCAGCAGAGTCGATCTCCGCGAGCACGGTGTCACTGCACGCTTCCCCGAGAAATCCGACATGGAGCTCTTCTATCGGCAGCATTCCAAAGGGCCAACGCGCCGCGACGTGACGTAGTGATGATGCCTCGCGGATAATGACCGGAACATCAAGGGCAAAGTGTTCACTAATTAGGTCAGAGATCTGGTGGTCTGTCACCCTCTGGTCAAAAAGAAGGTTGCCGCTCTGAATGTAGGAGCGAACCCGACCGAGTCCCGCTGCCTCGAGAACATCGCGGAGTTCGGACATTTTGATCTTGCGGTGACCACCCACATTGATTCCCCGTAGAAACGCAACTGTTGTCACTGTCATCGTCTCCCCACCTCGGTTTACCGCAATGGACGACATTGCCGGGGTACCTACGATCTTCACTCTCGCCATTGGCGCCAATTGCGCAGCACCTGAGAGGCGCAGGCAACAAATTAGATTGAGGCGCCTCCGTCTACGATCAGCGTCTGGCCGATCATGTAATCAGCAGCAGGAGTAAGCAGGAATCGCACCACCTCACCGATCTCATCGATCTCGCCGGCACGCCTCAAGGGGACGCGCGCGGCGATACTGGCGCGCACTTCATCAAATCGATCGCCAAAGGCGATCGCATCGGGAAAGGTACCTGGGGCAACTCCATTGACATGAATTCCAAAGGGGGCCCACTCATAGGCGAGTGCACGGGTAAAGGCGATCACCGCCGATTTTGCCGCTACATAGATCGTGGCATTCGGATTGCGTCGCGTAGCCGAGGCCGAGGAGATATTGATCACATGGCCGCTCCCACGCGAGAGGAGATGTGGGCCGATCGCTCGAGTGGTGGAAATTGTGGCCATGAGGTTGAGTTCGAGTTGACTCTGCACCTCCTCGTCGCTCAGACCAGAACCCGGTTCGCCCGGTAGGTCGACGAGTGGTCGCTTCAGCGAGTCTCCGACCGTATTCACGAGGGCATCGATGTACCCCAACCTCTCGATTGTGCTCAAGACGACCTTTTGTGCTCCCGAGGGTGTGGTTACATCTCCAACTATCGGAATGACCTGTTGGCCACTTTGTTGCGAAAGTTCGCGGGCGAGATCGTCGACGTATCTGCCGGTGAGCGCATTGATCGCTACCGTTGCACCGGCATATGCCGCTACGCGCGCAATCCCCGCACCGATTCCGCGACCGGCGCCAGTAATCAATACGACACGCCCTGCGAGTTCGTTCGTTCTCTCGTTCATCGGTCCCCTCCTTGGCGCAACATAGCAGGGGAGTGGATGAGCGCAAAGGGAGCGCGACACCTCGGTCGCGCGATGGTGTGGGTAACGATGAGACTGACAAGCGCCCCCGCCGATCGGCGAGGGCGCTGCGGCTCTCGGTTCAGTTATGCCGCGATACCTGCAAGGTGCTTGCCGTGCTCGGCGGCGAGTAGCTCTGCACTTGCGCGCATCTGCGCAGCGAGCTCGATGAACTCATCAAGCGCAGGGTTCTGTCCGGCCAGGGTGAATTCAGCCTCAACGATGCGAAGGTTGAGACCCCAGACGTCTTCGAGTATGCGACGGACCCAACCAGTGGCGTGATCCCAGCCTTCGCGAGGAGTCCCTGGTCCATAGGCACCGCCGCGAACGATGACGAGCACCGCCGGCTTTCCTGCGAGCGGCCGATCTCCACTAGCCGCAAGGCGCGGGTCGGTAATTGCTACGTCGACCCAAGTCTTAAAGTGCTGGGAGATGCCGAAGTTGTAGAGCGGAAGCGCGACGAGAAGGGAATCGCTGGTGATCAGTTCGTCGGCCAGCTCGGTGGCGAAGGCGATCGCCTTACGCTGCTCGTCGCTGCGCTGCTCCTCAGGGGTGTAGGGCGCAAAGACTGCATTCGCCCAGAGTGTGGAGGGGATGGGGGAGAGTCCCACCTGTCGATGCGTGACCGAACCATCGGGATGTACTTCCTTCCACGACCCTTCGACGATCGCCGCGATCTCGCGACTTACCGACCCCTGTGCACGAATACTCGCATCAAGACTAAAAAGCTTCATTTCAACGCTCCCTGAACAGTTAAGTAACTTCCGTTACCCATGTTACTAGTTATTTAGAAGTTAATAGCATTCCCTTAGCAGTGAGTACGCTGGTGGTATGGACAGACAACGGGAGCAGCGAGCTGGCGAAGAGGTACGTGGGATCGCAGCCGCCACTATCGCCTGTGATGCCGCGCTGGTGCAGGTCTTCTCCTTTTTGGGCAAACGATGGAATGGGGTCATCCTCGGCACACTGGTCAATGGCGCCGTGGGTTTCTCGGCCCTCGCCCGTCGTGTCGAAGGAATCAGCGATTCCGTACTCTCTGATCGCCTTGCTGAACTGCAGGCGTGTGGTCTCGTCATCCGATCGGTCGTTCCAGGCCCGCCGGTTGCCGTGGAGTATGCGCTCTCGACGTCCGGGGCAGCGCTGGTGCCCGCACTTGAGGAGCTGCGGCGCTGGGCGGCGACGCACCTTCCATCGAACGACGTGCCCATAGTGCGGTAACTAATCTCCAGCTCCGGGCACTCAGTCGAAGTTATGAATCATGTGCATGCGGCGGTGCGCTCGTTGTTGAGTGAGCTACCCCTTGGCCCGATGCCGTCATGGCGTTCGCGGTAGGTCGATACGCCTCCTCACGCAACAGGGACCCCCCTCGCGAGGGATCCCTGTTGATCGGTGGAGGTGGCGGGAATCGAACCCGCGTCCTTCAGTTCCTTATTGGTTCTTCTCCGAGCGCATCCGACGGATTGATCTCAGATCTCGCCTCGCCGTCGGCAGCGGCGCGAGATCCCAGCCAACTGAGATGTCCCAAGAGGTCGCATTGACATCAACCTCACGGTAAGCCCTACTAGATGTCGCCTGGGTCCGACCCGCAGGGCTGGGGCCGGTCAGACGTTGCTGTTATTTAGGCAGCAAGCGCGAGCTGTGGCTCGGCATTTATTTTTGGTTCCGGCTCTTTAACGTGGCTCCGGAGACCACGGCTCGCTTCTCCCAACTCGACACCTGAAGTCGAAGCCTGTCACCCCCGTAGTTGTGCTGTGGATTGACCATGCTAATGGCGCCACTATGTCGACAGTGCCACGTTGGTGTTTCGGTTCGATGAATGAGTAGTCGACCTGTTAGCGGCGCGCGTCCTTTATCGCGCGCGCTGCCTCTCGAGAGGCATCACGCTCCGCGATCGCGTGTCGCTTGTCGTGGAGGCGTCGCCCACGGGCGAGCGCGATCTCTACCTTCGCACGGCCATCGGAGAAATACATGGAGAGCGGAACGAGCGTCAATGATTGCTGCGCGACGCGACCCTGCAGCTCGTCTATCTCGTGGCGGTGAAGAAGCAACTTTCTTCGACGGTCGGGCTCGACTGCGCCAAAGCCGTTGGAGTAGGCGTAGGGAGCGATATGACAACCGAGCAGCCAGATCTCACCTCCATCGACCCTTGCGTAGGCATCTTGCAGCTGCACTTGACCGAGGCGGATGGATTTCACCTCCGCCCCCTTGAGCTCCATGCCGCATTCGAATGTCTCAAGAATGTCGTACTCATGACGCGCACGCCGATTTTGGGCAACGCGACGGTTGGCCTCATCGAGTCGACGCTTCGCCGCAGCTGGTTTCGCCGCGGACGCTTTATTCTTTGATCCGGAGCCCTTTGGCGCTGATCGAGGTGCCATAGAGAGAAACGGTAGTCTCGATCCCGGCGGTCACCGACGGAGTCGCTGCGAGCGTAAAGCACAGGGGAGAGTGGCAGTCGAAAGTGGAGAAGAGCACGCTGACGTTACGCCGCTCACATCTTGCCGAGATGTCCGCACACTGCCTTCAAAGTCTTCCGCTCGAGGGTTGCGGTCTCTTGGTGGGGGATATGAGTACGGGTCAGGTGGTGCGGGTCATCCCCACAAAGAATGTGGCGATGAGCGCAAAGCTTTATAGCGTGGATCCTCTCGCGCACCTGCGCGCTGACCGCGCGGCAGAGGAGGAGGGACTCGCGATCATCGGTGTGTTCCACTCGCATACCCACACCGACCCCTACCCCTCTCCGACAGATGTGGTTCAGGCCCCCGACCCCTCTTGGCACTATGTGCTCGTCTCGCTTCGGGGAGAGCTCCCCTCCACGCGCTCCTACCGCATCGTTAGCGGCGCGGTGCAGGAGGAATCGATCGACCTCGTCCCCTAGATCTGCCACAAGGTAGATGACGACAAGAGTTCAGAGGCGACCCGATATAGTTGACTCGCTTAGTCATGTTTCATCGAGTTCCCATCGGAGGGTCCGTGTCAGTTGAGCTCCGTCTTCCCACGATGTTGCGCCCAGCGGTAAATGGCGCTCCCTCTTTG
Source organism: uncultured Acidimicrobiaceae bacterium (assembly GCA_903845085.1). Lineage (GTDB taxonomy): Bacteria > Actinomycetota > Acidimicrobiia > Acidimicrobiales > Bog-793 > CAIVND01. The sequence goes on along the minus strand of CAIMWD010000048.1, from coordinate 3,557 downwards.
ACCATGGAGGGAGAGACGATCGGCGAGATTCTCACGACCTTGGTTACCGAGTATCCCGGTCTTTCAGGTCAGGTGCTTACCGACGACGGTTCACTTCACCGTTTTGTAAACGTCTACCTCAACGACGATGACGTCCGCTACCTTGACAAGCTGGAGACCAAGGTCGCCGATGGTGATGTCATCTCGATCCTTCCGGCGGTCGCCGGTGGCGCGTCCTAGCAGTATTCGGCGACCAAATGACCGTTGCGAAGAACATCCTTGAGACGATCGGGAATACGCCGCTTGTCGACATCTCCTCGCTGAGTCCCAACCCTCAGGTCAAAATCCTCATCAAGCTGGAGGGGGTAAACCCCGGTGGCTCCATCAAGGATCGGATCGCGCTCTCGCTCATAGAGGATGCGGAGCGCACCGGGAGAATTACTCCGGGTGCGACCCTGATTGAGCCCTCTTCAGGAAACACCGGAATTGGGATGGCACTCGTCTGTCGCGTGCGTGGTTACACGCTGAAGGTAGTGCTGCCGCAGAATGTCTCGATAGAGCGGCGTCAGCTCCTCGAGGTGTGGGGTGCACAGATCATTGAGTCACCCGGTTCAGAGGGATCAAATGGCGCGGTTCGGATGGCGCAGAGGCTTGCAGCCGAAAATCCTGACTGGGTCTTTCTTTATCAGTACGGCAACGATGCCAATCCACGAGCGCACTACGAGCACACGGGCCCAGAGATCTGGCGCGATGCTCCAGAGGTGACGCACTTTGTCGCAGGACTGGGAACATCTGGAACGTTGCTCGGTGTGGGGAAGTACCTGAAGGAGAAAAATCCCGCGGTCCAAGTCTGGGCGGTCGAGCCCCCGACGGGTGAGATGGTCGATGGGCTTCGTAACTTAGATGATGGCTACATTCCGCCGATCTTTCTCCAGAACGGTGGCGAAGAGCTACTCGACCGCAAGACGATCGTCGGGCCGAAGGACTCGCTCGCATGGACGAGACGCCTCATCGACGTCGGTGTCTTCGCTGGCATCTCTACAGGCGCTGCACTTGCCGGCGCGGTGAAGGCTGCTCAGCTCATCGAGTCCGGAACCGTCGTCATCGTGTCGCCCGATGGTGGATGGAAGTATCTCTCAACTGGCGCGTGGACCGATGACCTCGACGAGGTCGTCGAGCGCGCGAAGCGCATCATCTACTTCTAGCTCGTCAATAATCGAGGGATGTCCTTCTTCGACAATCGGCCCATCGGTATCTTCGATTCGGGCTTTGGTGGTCTGACCGTCGCGCGTGCGATGATCGATCTTCTCCCGAGAGAGGAGATTATCTACGTCGGCGATACCGCTCGTTATCCCTACGGTCCACGGACCGCGGAGGAGATCGGAACCTACTCTCACGAGATCGTCGATCATCTTGTCACGGTCGAGGGTTCGAAGATGGTCGTGGTGGCTTGCAACACCGCTGCCTCTTTCTCTCTCGAGGATCTGCGTCGTGAATTCGATATTCCGATCCTGGGTGTAATCGAACCGGGTCTTCGGGCTGCACTACGCGCCACCCAAAATGGGCAAGTTGGCGTCATCGGCACGGTAGGCACAGTGGCCTCCGGGGCCTACCAGCGCGCGGCCTCTGCGCTCTCTGACGAGATTGAGGTGCACTGCTACGCCTGTCCTGGGTTTGTGGAGTTCGTCGAGCGCGGCGATACCGGATCGGATCAGGTGCATGTACTCGCGGAACGACTCCTTGAGCCGCTGGTGCATCTCGGTGTCGACACTTTGCTGCTTGGCTGTACTCACTATCCGTTCCTCGCTCGCACCATCGCCGACGTTATGGGCCGAGGCGTACTTCTCATCTCCTCCGCGGAGGAGACGGCCTTTGACGCGCGCACCGAACTCCTCGATTCGGTGGCGCCGCGTGATCCATCGATCGCACGACAACATCGTTTTCTCTCCTCAGGCGACGCCCAATGGTTCGCACAGATGGGTGGGCGGCTCCTTGGTCCTGAGCTAGTTGTCGCGGAACACGTGACCTTTGGCCACTAACGTTTCCTCACCCACAAAGGAGCCAAGCGATGTCATTAGCAAGTCCAAGGAACGATGGTCGAACCCCGGAGGATCTACGACCGGTAGAGATCATCCGTGATTACACCGAGTTTCCCGCGGGTTCTGTGCTCATAAGTGTGGGAAAGACCCGTGTGCTCTGTACGGCTTCGGTAAGTGACGATACGCCACGGTGGATGAAGAACACCGGAAAGGGATGGGTTACCGCCGAGTACTCGCTCCTTCCCGGTTCCTCTCCCGATCGCGTCTCGCGTGAGGCGGCCCGCGGGCATCAATCGGGACGAACCCATGAGATCCAGCGCCTCATCGGCCGCTCCCTTCGTGCGGTCTGCGATATGCGCCTGCTCGGCGAGCGTCAGATCACACTCGACTGCGATGTGCTTCAGGCGGACGGTGGCACGCGCACGGCCTCGATCACCGGCGCCTACGTTGCCCTTCATGATGCATTGACCCGTCTCGTGGCGAGCGGCGTTATCGCAACGCATCCCCTCACCGATTCACTTGCCGCTGTCTCCGTGGGCATTGTGGGAGAGCGTGCGCTGCTTGATCTTGATTACTCGGAGGATTCGACCGCCGAGGTCGACATGAACGTCGTGATGACCGGTTCGGGTCGATTTATCGAGGTGCAGGGCACAGCGGAGGGAGCACCCTTTTCTCGTGATGCGTTGGGCGACCTCCTTGCGCTCGCAGAGCTGGGGATAACTGATCTCTCCTCGCTACAGCAGGCGCTTCTCGCAACGCCTCCTACTCCGCGCTAGCCAGAGTGACGCACCAGGTGCACGCGCGACTGATCCTAGGTAGCGCGAACCCTCACAAGGCACAGGAGATGTCGGAGATACTCGCGGAGGTGTTGGGCACAGGGGTAGAGATCGCACTCCGACCAGCTGAGATCCCCGATGTTGTCGAGGATGGCCATACGCTGGAGGAGAACGCGCGGATCAAGGCAGTGGCAATCTCGAAGGCAACCGGATCGACCGTCATCGCCGATGATACTGGCCTATTTGTCGATGCACTCAATGGCGCTCCTGGCGTGCATTCTGCTCGCTACGCGGGTGAGGCAGCCGATGCCGCGGCAAATGTGGCGAAGCTTCTCGCTGCACTCGATGGCGCCGAGAGCCGCCGCGCGAAGTTTGCCACCGTCGTGGTGCTACGTCGTCCAGATGGATTCGAGTTAACCGCGACCGGCGAGGTCCTTGGCGTGATCACGTGCTCTCCCCGGGGTGAGGCTGGGTTTGGTTATGACCCAATATTTGTGCCCGATGAGTTATCAGGAGGTACCTTCGCGGAGCTCAGTGCGAGCCAGAAGCATGCCGTCTCTCATCGCGGACGTGCGTTGCGAGCTCTCGCGCAGTCCATTGCGGATCACGGAGGCCTGCCTGCACTGTTTGCATAATGCAGATGGACACTCGTTGAAGTGTCGTCGATTCCTTTTTGGCGCTAGTTTTTTCGCGTGACCCGATACCGTTGCAGCGCCTGTGGAAACCGAACCCGATTCGATGTCGTTTCGACAAAACGAACTCG
>CAIMWD010000047.1 GCA_903845085.1 uncultured Acidimicrobiaceae bacterium | reverse complement strand
CGAGTCCGAACTTGGCCAGCCATTAGACCTTGTCGTGTGTGGACCGAGCGGCTGGATCGAGCAGGTACCCAAACGTAGCGGGGTACACCTTGTCGGAAACGTGAGCGATGGAGTCCTCGCCGCGCTCTATCGCCGCTGTTCGCTCCTCGCCTACGTGCCACTGCGTGAGGGTGATGGATTACCGGTTGTAGAGGCGATGTTCCATGGCGCTGTTGTTGTCGCCTCCGCAGTTCCCTCTGCGGCCGAGGGAGCATTTATCGTCGATCCGAACGACCGCTCCTCGATCGCTGACGGTATCGTGCGGGCACTTACGGACGAAGAACTTCGCCGGTCGCTCCGAGCGGCGGCCAGCACACATGTTGGTGCGCTGACCTGGGCACGTTGCGCGGCACAGCATCGTTCACTCTGGAACTCGATGGTGACGCGATGAGCCTTGATCCGATTCATCTTGCGCTCGATGTCACCGCCGTACCGAGCGAGCCCGTTGGCGCCGGGCGTTACACGATAGAGCTGGCTCGTGCACTCGCGCGCGAGGCGGAACTTTCAACCACGCTGATCGCGCGACGTGCTGACACACCTCGATGGCGAAAGATCGTCGAGACTGGCGGCGAGGGACTTCATCTGCTCGCAACCGCGCCACGGTCACGCCCCCTCCGACTCGCCTACGGGGAGATCGGCATGGCCGCCCAGGTGCGTCGAACACGGCCGCCGATCGATCTCTTTCATGGTCCCCACTACCAAATTCCAGCGCGCCTTGGGCGTCCCTCCGTGGTGACCGTGCACGACCTCACGCTCGTGGAGCACCCCGAGTGGCACGAACGTTCCAAGGTCTTGTACTTCTCTCGTGCGATGCGCCAGTCAGCACTGCGGGCTGATGTGGTGATCTGTGTGAGTGAATACACACGTGACCGTTATCTTGCGCACTTTCGGCCAAGGGGTGAGGTGCTCGTGGTACATCACGGCATCGACCACGCTCGCTTTCATCCGGAGGCATCGGCGGCGGACAGGGCGATTCTTGCCGGGTTGGGTGTCGAGGCGCCCTATCTCTTGCACGTCGGCACAATCGAGCCACGCAAGAACATTGCCCGCCTTATCTGCGCTTTTGACCGGCTCGCGGATGACGACGCCGAACTGAGGTTGGTACTTGCTGGTCAGCTCGCCTGGGGTGCCGAGGAGCTAGCGGCAACGCTCGCGCAAGCGCAGCATCGGCGACGCATTATTCAACTGGGATACGTACCCGGCGAGTCCGTTGCACCGCTGTTACGTCATGCCGAGGTAGTTGCCTATCCCTCGATCGAAGAGGGATTTGGGCTCCCCGCACTTGAGGCACTGGCCTGTGGCACCCCGTTAGTTACGACAAGAGATTCCGTTATGGCCGAGCTCGCCGGTGAGGCTGCGACACTTGTGGATCCCTTTGATGTCGATGCGCTGGCCTCGGCGATCGAGGCCGCGAGGAAGGATGGCCCTGAACGCGAGCGCCGACGTCGTCTTGGTTGCACGCGAGCGCAGGAGTTCACTTGGGAGCGATGTGCCCAGGGGCACCTCAACTCCTATCGCAGAGCGCTCGGTCAGTAGGCTGAGAGGATGCGTGCCCTACTCACCGGAGCCTCTGGCTTCGTCGGCGGATGGCTCCGTGCACATCTGGAGTCGATGGGCGATGAGGTTTTGGCACTTTCTGATGCCATCGACATCGCCGCACCGGGTGCCGCACGCCAAGAGATCGCTGCTGCGCGACCAGAGGTTATCTACCACCTTGCCGCGTTGACTCACGTCGGTCGCTCCTGGGAGGCACCTCAAGAGACCTTCCGAGTTAACGTTCTTGGCACAATTGAACTCTTCGAGCTCGTCCGAGAGCTCG
>CAIMWD010000046.1 GCA_903845085.1 uncultured Acidimicrobiaceae bacterium | reverse complement strand
GCACGCGTGAGAATAAAACTCGTAAGCCAAAGTCCACCGGCAGTTGAGAGCAAAATTGGAATCAACATCGCCCATGGCTCACCCGGCAGGAGCCTGTGCGACCATACAGCGAGTGGGTCGGTTGAATTGGCCAACAGGTGAAGTGGTGTCTCTCCGAGCATTAAAGGATAGAGAATTGCGTAAAACAGAAGGGCTCCGAAGGCTCCGATGATGCCCCCTATACCGGGATCTTCACGGGGTCGCTGTGCCTCTTCGGATGCGTAGCTATCGATCTCCCATCCGTCGAGGATCGTGGCAGCGATTACGGCGACGATCAGAATTCCTCCGATAGGAGGTTTGCCGAAGTGAATAGGCACCGATATCTGATGCCATTTCACAACTCCTAACACACCAAAACTGAGGAGCGAGACCATCTCGATTCCAAAGAAGAGCTGCGTGATCCGAGCGGTTGGCCGGCTGCCAAGAAGTAAGGGAATTGCCGCGAAGACTATCCAAAAAAGCGTCACCGCCATCTGTACCGTGGCCGGCGCTCGGTAGTGGGGTGCGACAAGCGCAAGCGTGTAAGAGCCTGCGGGAATAGCGATCGGCGGAATCGACAGAAAATAAGCCAATATAAGGATCCAAGCCTGATAGCGCGACGCTCGACGCCCAATCACACGGGCGGACCAGTGATACGAGGCACCCGCATGAGGAAAGTGCTGGTTCAGCAGTCGAAAGACGAAGCTCGCGACAATAAAGGGAAAGGCCAGTACCAAAATTGCAGGCAGCGTCCACCAACCAGCCTGTGCCGCCATCACACCACCAGTTGCAGCGACAGAAAAGAGAGGACCGACACTGGAGATAGAGAGTGGAATCAAGTCCCAGATATGAAATGACTGACGGAGCCGACGCTCCTCAGGAGCTCGAGAGGAATCAGAAAGGGGCGTGGGACTTCCTCCTAGGGTTGGCACAGGTGACCTCCTCTCGTGTCGCGACAGGTAAAGAATAATCGCAACCAGTTCGCATTTAGAAGCTGTTCGGATTTAGTCCAGCGAGTCAGTCTCGATTGCGACGTTCCGACATTCGTACGGGTACCGGCTCCGCCGCCTTCCTCTCGGAACGATGTGACCTGCTGTCGCCTGCGAGATACGGAGATCGAGAGATGGAGGACGACGCCTGGTTCCTCACACGGCGCTCTGCCCTGCGCGCAACATCTTTTACCAGATCACCCTTGCGTCCCTCTGCTGCACCGATCTCCTTACCTACGTGGTCTTGGTTGATAGCTACAACAGTGCCAAGTTGCGTGGCAATACGCCTAGGCACTGTCTCGTTCGCGCGGTCGAATACGATCCCAAACTTTCCTACTTCAACTCATCGAAGGACTACAGACCAGTATTTGACGGCAGTTACCTCGGACCAGCGGAGGCGGCTACGCCGACGCTGAGTTCCGCATCGAACAACGGATGAGATCCTTCCGGAGAGCAGGGTAAGCCACGACGCGCGGCGGAGAAAAGATTGATCTCCCCACGGCAACAAGGGCGGTAGTGAATGAGAGCTCCGATAGACCAAAGCATCAGGTGAGGACAGCCAGGCGCACCGACGCTCCGGCCGCGGAGACTTTCAGATCTGTCCGATTGTGTTGAGGGTGTGAATCGATCAGCGATGCAATCAGCCATATGGCGCCATCGGGAGCCAGGACTCTCGCGGCCAAGAAGTACTCATCTAGATGGTCGACCTCGATGGGCGTGTTATCGGTGACCCCGGATCCATCATCGGTCAACTCACTCTGAATCCAGAAATTGATTACCAATAGAGAGTTTTAAATATCGTCTGAAGGTTCGTCTGTCCCAGAGTTACTGATACATCACACAGTAGGCGTTACACAGTGGGCGTTACAGGACTCGAACCTGTGACCTCAGCCGTGTGAAGGCTGCGCTCTAACCACCTGAGCCAAACGCCCGTGCGCACCTTTCGTGCAGCGCTGAAAGCTTAGTGCACCATCGACCTCTCAGACCCAGCTTGCTCCCGCCAGAGATCCATCCCATATGGGATATAACCCCACTCGAATCGTCGCCAATTAGGCCTCGGTCGGAAGCCCTGCCCAAGCGTTACCCAACTCAGAGGTGCAAGATCCACAGCGAGTCGCAGCGACCGGAATCTCTGTACAACAGTGGGGGCAAGGTCCCATCTGCGGTGGTTCAGCAGGAGCCATACCCAGCTTCCTGATCACCTGTTGAAGTGGCTTTACGACGAGAAAGAAGATGACGGTGGCCGTAGCGAGAAAGCTCAGGAGTGCATTAAAGACGATTCCATAGTGAAAGGCCGATCCGTGAAGCTGAAAGGAGAGCGCCGCGAAGTTAGGCTTACCGAAGATGGCGGCGATCAGTGGCGTGACGAGCCCAGTGACTATGGAGGTCACGACCGCTCCAAATGCTGCACCGATGACCACGGCAACCGCGAGATTGATCATATTCCCGTGCAGGACAAATGCCTTGAACTCGGCCACGACCGGCAACCTATCCTTTTTCGCCATCCCTTGACCCTCCCTAAGTGCGTCAGAAACATCAGCCATCTGCACAATAGTTGTGTCGGCCTTGCCCGAGCCTCCTTAGTCCTCAGATCTTCTCATCGTCAGACCCACTACTCGTCATCGCCCATATCGTGATCGGGATGATTCGACACACCTGCACGCCAATACCCGCGAGTCGTCGTCTCCGACAGAGAGAACCCCTGTTGCAGCGCGAACGCTCGCGCGCGTCGAATTGCGACCGCCTCGCCGCCCACGAAGAGCTGCGTCGGTTCACCGGAGATCACGGAGACCTCTAGTGCGTCCACCATGGCCGATCCCGGAGACGCATCTCCGCGCCGGTAGACCTGTGTGATCGAGACCTCTGCTCTACTCTCGATCACCTCAAGCACATCATCCGGCAGAGTTTCGACGATGACCTTTGCCATCACGTCTGAGGGAAGCTGCTCCAGGATGCTGGCAATCGCTGGCCATGAGGTCTCGTCGCCGACCAGCAGCTGGCGGTAGCCGCCGAGAATCCGGTGTGGTCGAGCCGGCCCGTTGATGGCAAGGATCCGCCCAACCTCAGGGTTGCGAGCGAAGTCCGCAGCCAGCCCATTCCCATGAAGGAAGAAGTCGATCGATAGCTCACCGGCCAAAGCGTCGAACCTTCGGGGGGTAAAGGTTCGTGAGATAGGTGCCGAGGGTGGTCGTTGTCCTCGCGGCAATGCGAGGGCCGCAAAGTCAATCTCCCTCTGCCCGGGCTGCGGTAGGTAGAACTTGACATGGCCCGCCGGGCCGGCGAGCGCAAAGTCGGCGAGGTCATTGCCGCCAAAGATGACTCGACGACGACGCGATGAGAGGTCGAACGAACGCACCACAGTTACCGCTCGGGGCCGAGTAGGTGCTCGACGAAGGGCCTCTTCGCCATCTTTGGCCAGTGACATAGCTACCTCTCTCCGAATTGTTCATGCGTGTGCGCGAAGGACCCTGTGTCTCGACCTCGTTCACCCGACTTGGCCAGCATTGCGGCACCAGGCGCACGATTCTAGGTAGCTCGAAACTCGAATGAAGGTAGCAGGTAGCCTTGCGACGTGGACAACAACGACGTCAAAACCCCAGAGCAACGCCCGAGATCACGATCAGTCGCCGAGATCGCGCGTGAACTGTGGCATCAAAAGCCCGGCGCGCGCGTCGCCCGCCCGGAGAAGAATCTACCGATTACCACGAAGGAGATCGTTAACGGTCTCGACCACCGCGAAACTCTTCTTGGAATCGGATTGACCGTAATCGCTGGAGCACTCGCCGCGATCGGCTACTTCTATCAGCATGCCTCGAGTACAAAATCAGTACATCAGAATGCAACGAGCTTTCTCATCGCGATGCTGGTGGGTGCGGGAATGCTGCTCGTCGGCATCTTGCTGCGTCGTCGTGCACTCCTCGGCTTTGCAGCCTTTTTCTTTGGACTCGAGCAGGCCTCCTTTGGTTTCTTTCCCGGAGGCATTATCTATATCGGTTTCGGTGGATGGCTGATCTGGCGCGTGATGCAAAAACAGAAGGTCGACCGAATCGCCGGACTGCACTACGGCACCGTTGACACAGGCCCAAGGAACCGCCCCATCGCAGCCACGCCTTCGAAGCGTTACACACCACCAAAGAAGCGTCGGCGGCGCTAGGAGGTGAACGGATCCTCACGAGAGGACCAGGGGCTGCAATCGCCCATATCCGATGGTCCATCAACGGGATCGAATGGCGACTCATCTGTGAGATCGGTGAGTCAGGAGTCGTCTCATACAGGTGACTCCCCATCTCCCGCACCTGTCTCTCCCGAGATCAACCGGCGACTCGGCGTTAACTACGACACCAACTGGACCCGGCGTCCGCTTCCCAGTGCACTTCGCGATCTCACGTTTTCCCTTCTAATTGGACCTCTCGCACGATTTATCTGCTCCCCCACCACCACTGGCTTGGCCCATCTTGAGGGCGTGGACGAGCCGGTCATCTTCGCGCCAAATCATGTGAGTCATTTCGACACGCTCGCGCTACTGTGCGTCCTACCGGCTCGATTTCGACGAAGGACTGTCGTCGCCGCTGCGGTCGATAATTTCTTTGACAGGCATTGGAAGTGCACTCTGTACTCGCTTTTCCTCGGGACCATTCCCGTCGACCGGCTGCGGATAAACCGCAAGAGCGCAGATATCGCAGCTGACCTCCTGGATCAGGGTTTCAACCTCCTCATATTTCCCGAGGGAGGGCGCAGCCTGCGCGAGGAGATGATGGAATTTCGTCCCGGTGCCGCCTACCTCGCGAAACGCTGCGGGCGCCCTGTCATTCCCGTCTATCTCGAGGGCGTCAGCGCAGTCATGCCAAAGGGCGAGAGTGGCGTGCATCGAGCTGCGATCGGGGTCCACTTTGGCGAGTTGTTGCGTCCTTTTAGCGCTTCCATCACAGGGGGCAAGGAGGAGGATGCACGACGTTTTACACGTCGCATCCAAGCGGGCGTCGCCGCGCTCGGAGCCAAAATGCCAACCGAGAATTGACCCCGGCCATAGCATCGGCGCCCTCACACCTTCAGCGAACCCTGACATCTTCAGGGAATCCGGAGTGTTGTTCGATGTCGGGACCAAAGCGCGCTGGTCCTCTGTCGCTGACCAACCGCCGAATCGGCAAGCACACATCGACACAAAACCACTGAACGGCTCCGCCAATTTGATGGCATTCTCGCGAATAGGGTGTTCAACTAGTGCGTAGACGTGAAGAAAGGGCCGGAGGGGGGATCCGACCCTTTCTTAATGACTTTCAGATCGTGGAGGGGGGATCCACTTGGTTCTGAAGTACGCATATAAGTATGGCGACGCGAGTGCCATCCGTCAAACACATGGTACAGATACTTAGTATCATTATCAGCGATGGACCTCCGACAGCTCAACGCAATCATCGCGATCGCTGAACACGGCTCGTTCTCTGCCGCGGCAGATGCGCTCGCCACTGTGCAGTCCAACGTCTCTACGCACGTAAAGAAGCTCGAGCAGGAGCTCGGCGTGACGCTTGTCGACCGTTCCACCAGCGACCTCACCGAGGCAGGTTTTCTCGTTGTTGAGCGGGCGCATCGGGTAATTGCGGAGTTAGACGCGATGAGCTCTGATGTAACGGCCCTAACAAAACAGGTCGTCGGCACGGTTCGGCTCGGTGTCATCGGCACCGCCGCTCGCTGGCTCGTTCCGCAGCTCATTGAGATCGCGCCGCAGCGCCATCCGCTTCTGCACCTCGTCTTTGTTGAGGCGTCAACATTAGGACTTGATCATCAGCTTGCAT
>CAIMWD010000045.1 GCA_903845085.1 uncultured Acidimicrobiaceae bacterium | reverse complement strand
GGCGCCGATGAGCGCACCGGCGAGCTTCTCGACCTCGCCGATGCGGTGATCGCGATACACCCAGGAGCGGAGCGCGCGCTTGCCACACGCACCACCACTCCGGTGGTGCCGCTCGATCTCGCGCTCACGGTGAATCGCAACGCGATGCGCGACACGCTCTTTGGCGTGCGCTTCTACCAACCCTTCGTTCTCCTCCTCCGCTCCTTTCCCGGAGGCACCTCCCACGAGGCGACGATGGCAACGGTCACCCACGAGATCATCACTGCGGTCGCCGGTCCTGTGCGCCGTGAGGAGATCCCGGAGGAGAACTGGCGTTACGCCTACGAGGAGATCCCGGAGATTCTCCCGATCTCCGTCGCTGAGGTCAACGGCGCGAGCTGGCATCTCGCCGATGAGAGGAACCTGCTTCCCCTTCCGGTAAACCCCTCACGGGTGAACCTCTGGCGGCTTATGGCGCACGCGCTGTTTCTCATCGACCTCCGTCAACCGATGCCGTTCGGTCGCGAGGCGATCGAGTCGATGCTGCTCGGCACCCCGCTCATCGTCCCTGCCACAGGTGCAGCGAGGGAGCACGTTGCCGCTGCCGACGGTGGGCTCTGGTACCGCGATAACGGAGAGCTCCTCGATTGTGTCCGGGTTATGACCGATCGGTCGATCCGCGACCGGCTCGGACGTCAGGGATTGGCCTACGCGACAGACCACCATGGCGATGTCGATGCCTTCGTCGCACGCATCTGTGCGCTCGCGCTTCCCGCGTAGACCGCCGCGCTGGCCGTTCCTCTGGGCCGCCCACATCGCTGACCGTCCAAATCAATGGGCGAGCAGGCTTCGCGCGAGACCGTCGAGGATGTCGGTCTCGGAGTAGGTGATCTCGGTGATGCGAAGCGCACGCATTACCTCATCGATGATCAAAAGTCCTCCGACGATAACATCGGCGCGCGCAACCTCAATACCTGGAAGAGCTCGGCGCTCAGCGGCCGTGAGCGAGGCGAGGAGCGCGAGCTCCTCCCGTATAAATGCATAATTGATCACACTCTTGTGCGTCGCCGAGCCACGGTAGGTCGACAGACCGAGCGCCCGCGTGGCGATCGTGGCGATCGTTCCGGCGACACCGATCGTCAGCGGTGCCAGAACGATCGCCGGCGTCCTCTCAATCAGTTCTCCAAGGAGATCGGCGACCATCTTTCGTCCAGCGGCAAGCTCCTCCACAGTCGGCGGATCGGAGCGAAGGAAGCGCTCGCTCACGCGGACACAGCCCATGTTGAGTGAGGCGACGGCGGTGAGGTTGTCGCGCTCGCCGAGCGCGAACTCGGTCGATCCACCCCCGAGGTCGATCACGAGTGCAGCGCTCTCGCCGGCGAGGATGCCCGTGGTCGCGCCGAGGTAGGAGAGTCTCCCCTCCTCCTCGCCGCTCAAAAGTTCAAGAGGGAACCCGAGCACCGAGAGAGCCGCATCGAGAAGATCCACACGGTTGTCTGCGTCGCGTGCCGCAGAGGTAGTCGTCGCCCGTGCAGCGACGACGCCGTAGCGATCAAGCAGCTGTCGGTAGTGGGTGAGCACCTCAAGGGTGCGTACGATCGCCTCAGGATCGAGATGACCGGTCCTATCGACACCAGCCCCCAGTCGGGTAATCGTCATCTCGCGCGCGAGCGTCTCCCCTGACGGCCCGATGATGAGGAGTCGCGTTGAATTTGTGCCGCAGTCGATAGATGCAACCGGTCCGGGAATCTTCCCGGCGAGGCGCGTGGCAACGTATCGCCCAACGGGGTCACCGCCGCCAGCGAGATACCAGGCGAGGTGTGCGTGCAGGCATTTGAGGCCGCGGCGGGTGCCACCGACCCCTCCCGAGGGGCGTGGTCCCTCATAGTCAACATCGATGAGCGCATCACGTTCCTCGGCGTAACGCGCGTGGGTCGCAGCAACGATCTCTGGGTCAAAGAGGGCCTCGATCTCGTCGATGGCTCCTGCGGACTCGAGTCGACCGACGGCCTCCTGTGCCACGCGGCCCACCAGCCAGTAGCGCGTTGGCATGGGCGTGCCATCCGCCAAAAAGGGCGCGTTACGGATGACTACTGGGTCCCCAGCCCCGTCACGGACGACGACGCTAAAGGCTCCAGAGGGCGCACGTCCGAGGAGCTCAGCGACGCGTGCAATCTCCTCTGGTGCCGCCTGCTCTACCGCATGATGTGGAGGACGGTCGCTCACTTAGGTGACTCCGCTGGGGAGTCTCCCTCCGCAGCTCGTACCTCGAGGTTGCGCAGATAGCCGATCCGGCCACTCAGCTGGCTCGTCACCGCACCGTCGAGGGGCAGGGTGGGCCAGAGCTCGGCCGCAACATAGATGAGCCCGGAGGCACGCCCGATAGAGGTGATCTCCACGAGCGGACCGATGTTATTCGTGGCCAAGGTGGTCCACATCGCTGCATCGAGCATCAGATCATCTCCCGGCAGGGGGAGATCGAGCGTTGCGATCACCATCGCCTCGTGTTGCTCGCGGTTGCACCAATCGACCGCTGCGCGCAGTGCCGAGGCCTGGCTCTCCCCTCCATCGAGGAGGATCGTCGCGCCCTCGGGTACCTCGGCGAGACGCCGTTCATCGTCAACCACGACGACGACCTCACTCAACCCTGCGGCGAGCGCAGCATCGGCGAGTCCGGAGGCCCGGGGGCGAGGAGGTCGGCGGAGTCCACGGATGATGGGCTCGGGACCGACGGCGAGGATGACTCCAGCAACGTTCACCGATCAATCCTACCGGCAAACCTCCTTTCCTCTCAGGTGTGGCTCCGTTGCTCACCCGGCGCTGCCCTACTAGCGTTTGGTCTACGGACTCCGCACCTGCCGTTCCCCCGCCCCTATGGACGAGAACCCCCTTCCCCCTCACCAGCCAAAGGATGCGCCCCCTCGCATCCGCTTTCGTGCGCCATCTCACCAAAGGATCAGGGATCGGGTGAGGATGGCAGCACTCGCATCCGCCACCGCTATCTCGACCCTCACGCTCCTGGGGATCCCCACCCTCATGACGGGGAACACTCCGGCGGGAGCCGCCTCCATCGGCACACTGCGCCAGCGCGCCGATGCGATCGCCGCACAGATTGTGGCGGACAATGCACACCTCGATGCGGTCAGCGCCACCTACCTCAGCGACGCAGCCGCCTATCAGGCAACCAAGACTCTGGCGGCGAGCATCGAGGCGCGGATAGGTACACTCTCGCGCGAAGTGCGCCAGACGCGCCGTGCCGTGCAACGCGCGCTCGTCGATGCCTACGTCGCCGGTGGTCCGAGCGCCAGCAACCTCTTTGCCTGGTCAAAGGGTGCAACCACACAGATTCAGAGCACCACCTACCTCGGCGTCGCCACCGGCGAGCTCGACCAGTCCACGCAGAACTTCATCGGTGCGCAGCATTCGCTCGTTATCTCACTTGACCAACAACGGCGTGCGATTGCCACCGAGGGTGCGGCATATGCAGCCGCGACGAACGTCCGAAGCTCGGTGCTCGCCACGGTCTCCGCAGAGCAGACGCTCTATAACTCCACCAACGCGCAGCTGAATACGCTCGTCGCTCAGGCCGCTGCGGCAGCTGCGGCCGCTGCTCTGGCCCGAGCACGGGCGGCAGCGGGACCACCGACTGTCGTCTCCACATCCTCTACTCCGTCAAGATCCACGATCGCCGCCGCGCCAACCACTATCGAGGGCGCACTTGCCGCGATCCGCAGCTGCGAGTCAAGTGGTGACTATCAGCTCAACACCGGCAACGGTTACTACGGTGCGTACCAATTCTCCGAGTCCACCTGGTTAGGACTCGGAGAGAGTGGACTTCCGAGTCAGGCCGCACCCACGGTGCAAGACGGCGCGGCGTACACGCTCTACCAGCGCTCCGGGAACTCCTTCGCCGCGTGGGCGACCTGCGTAGCGATCACCGGGCTCTACTAGCCCGGTCGCCTGCGGTGGCGTGGCGGAGATAACCTCGCCACGATGAGGCGATTACGTCAGTGCCAGAACTCTAAATGCGCGACCATCCGTGACCAGAGTGACCCGACCGGTGCTTGATGCACCGCCGCAGCGGGCGGCACGTTCCCGCTGCCGGTGCTCGATCCGATATCAGTGACCGGGATGGAGGCGGCACTCAGCGGATCCGCGCCGATCGTCGATCCCGCAGCTGGCAAGATCACGTAGGAGCGTTGGCCGGGCGCGACCAATCCATAGTCTTGATGCGCGATCGAGGCGATGACGGAGCTTTTTGCGAGCGCGGTGATGTCACCCGAAAGTGCGCTGTTGTGCTGCTCTACGGCGGCAAGTGCAGCGGCGGTCGCGCCGATCTGAGCGCGCTGTGCCATCAGCTGATGGAGCGGAAACTCCATCAGCACCAAGACGACAACCGCGGTCACGGAGAGCAGAAGGATCTGCCGGGCGCGGTGAATTGCGAGCATGCTAGCGACCGCCGCCTTGGGGAAGTCCACGGGCGAAGGCACTGGCTCCAGGCCAGAAGGCCGCATCGCCGAGCTCCTCCTCGATCCGCAGCAGCTGGTTGTACTTCGCCACGCGGTCACTACGTGCCGGGGCACCGGTCTTAATCTGCCCACAGTTTGTCGCCACGGCAAGATCGGCGATAGTGGTGTCCTCGGTCTCTCCAGAACGGTGTGACATCACCGAACGATAGGAGGAGCGAGTCGCGAGTGCCACGGTCTCCAGCGTCTCGGTCAGCGTGCCGATCTGGTTCACCTTGACCAGCACGGCGTTCGCGACGCCGGCCTCGATGCCACGCGCAAGTCGCTCCACATTGGTCACAAAGAGGTCATCGCCGACGAGCTGCACGCGATCACCGATCGCCTGCGTGAGCTCGGCCCAACCCTCCCAGTCCTCCTCGGCCATGCCATCCTCGATCGAGATGACGGGATAGCGGTCCGATATCTGGGCCCAGTAGTCTGCGAGCTCCGCTGGAGAGACGGAACGACCCTCGCCGGCGAGGTGGTAGCTCCCCTCGCGGAAGAGCTCGGTCGACGCGGGATCGAGGGCGATCGCGATCTCACTGCCGGGAACGTGCCCCGCAGCCTCGATCGCCTCCACAAGCACCGCAAGGGCCTCCTCATTCGAGGCGAGGTTCGGCGCAAAGCCGCCCTCATCTCCGACAGCGGTGCCAAGTCCACGTGCGCGGAGCACCCCAGCGAGTGTGTGGTAGGTCTCCACGCCCCAGCGCAGTGCCTCGCGATAGGAGGGGGCGCCGTGAGGGACGATCATGAACTCCTGGAAGTCGATGTTGTTGTCAGCGTGTACGCCACCGTTCAAGACATTCATCATTGGAACGGGAAGCACGTGCGCGCCGACGCCCCCGACGTAGCGAAAGAGACTGAGGTCACGCTCCACCGCGACCGCACGGGCGGCGGCAAGTGAGACTCCCAAGATGGCGTTGGCACCCAACTTTGATTTGTTCGGTGTGCCATCAAGATCGAGAAGTGCGAGGTCGAGCCCGCGTTGGTCGGCGACATCGAAGCCTGCAAAGGCGGCGGCGATGGTCTGGTTCACATTGGTGACTGCGCCCAGTACGCCCTTGCCGCGGTAGCGGTCACCTCCATCGCGAAGCTCGGTCGCCTCAAAGGATCCGGTCGAGGCACCGGAGGGGACGATCGCGAGTCCCTCCGCTCCAGAGTCGAGGAGGCAGCTGACCTCTACGGTGGGATTACCCCGTGAATCGAGGACCTCGCGTGCGTGCAGCTGCACCAACTCACTCACTGAACGGCTCTCCCATCATCTCGCCCTCGGTGGAGCGCATCTGGCTCACCACGTGGATCCGAAGCTAGCAAAGGCAAGAAATTGATGGCGGTCACCAACCATGTCCCCAGCTCAGCGGGGGCCGGACGCCTCCCAGAGACGCTTGCGCTCGGTGGCGTCGAGGTCGTTGAAGTGTCGACCCTCCGTGGCAAGCTGACGCTCGACGGCGACGAAACGATCGCGCAGCTCCCGTGCACTTACCCGCAACGCCGCCTCTGCGTCGATGCCCCTTGCGGCGGCCCGGCGTGCGATCAAGAGGAGAAGCGCGCCGATCTGGTGCTCATCGCCGAGATCGAACGTGTCGAGCGCCTCTGCGAACACTGTCCTCTCTGGCGTCAGCGCAAGACCGAAGTGGACTGTCGTCAGCTTGCGCTCGATCTTGGTCGCGTAGGCGAGCGCAGGGAGCGCGGCGGGGATGCCATCGGTCAGGCTCTCACGCCCCTTCTCCACCAACTTTTGCGCCTCCCAGTTGGCCATCACGCTCTCCGCATCGATCGTGCTCTGGCCGTCGGAGGCGTCGCCGGTGGGTGGATAGACATGTGGATGACGGTGCATCAATTTATCTGCGAGTGATCCGGCCACATCGGCAAGGGTAAAGAGACCCTCCTCCTGGGCGATCGTTGCATGAAAGAGCACCTGGCAGAGAAGATCGCCGAGCTCCTCCTCGAGGTGCTCGGAGGCGGCGAGATCGGGTGGCTCACCGAGCTCCTCGATCGCCTCGATCGCCTCGTAACTCTCCTCGAGGAGGTGACGAACGAGCGACCGGTGGGTCTGTTCGCGATCCCACGGGCACTCGACCCGGAGCGTCGCGACAACCTCTGCGGCACGTGCGAGCGCGGAGGCGGGGGGTACCGAGAGGCCGGCGAGATAGAGACAGGTCAGATGATCTGCGACAAGCGTGCGATCAAGGTCATCAAAGGCAACCTCAATCACCTGCTCATCGGGGAGACCGAGGTGGTGACAGAGGATCGCGGTAGCGGACTCATCCCCCTCTACGGAGAGCTTTATCTGCGAGAGGATCTCATTGGACCAGGTATGGCTGACAAGTAGCGGCCCGCGATCGTTCGCGGCCTCCTGCGCGAAGCGTTCACCATTGATGAGCCGCACGCCCTCGTTGACCGGATCGATCTCGAGGCGGTCCCAGGCGATATCGAGGAAGGAGAGTCCCGCCATCGTCTCGACCGCGACGCGCGGATCGGCGCGCAACATCGCGACCGTCCGTTCGAGTACCGCTGGCGAACCCGGCACCGCGTAAACGACGCGACCTCCAGCGATCGCTGCCTCGACAAGCGTCTCGACGATCGCTGCGTAGGTCGCATCAAAGTCGGCGCCTTGCTCATAGAGCGCATCGAAGGTCGGTACTCCAGCGGCTAAAAAGGGAGCGGCGGCGGGATGACGACCGGTGCGAAGGTAGCGATGAGCGGCATGGAGGATCGCCTCGGTCACCGCCGGGGTGGTGAGCTCTGGCCCTGCGGGACCGAGACCGACGACGACGACAGTCGGCCTCGCTCCATCAACCACCGGTGCATCGCGCACCCTTGCCACGCCTCCATCTCGTTGCCTCGATGCGCGTGCGCGAAGCGGAGACACCGATTACTTGTAGGTGTCGCCGGTGGGGGTGAGCGAGGCAGGGTTCAGCACCAGGGTGTTGAGTGGTCCGGCAGGCGAGACCACCTGGTTCTGGCCGCCGGTGGTACTCCAAGTGCCATATGTCGAGTTGATCCACACGCTGTCGGCGTGACCCGCCGCATTTACCAGCGCGATCTCGGCGTTCGCCGCTGCGCTCACCAGCGCTAGTCCCGCGCCCGAGGAGCTTCCCGCCTGACGCTGGGTCACCTCGACGATGACGTACTGGGAGTTAAAGAGACTTGGCGCGCTGGGTTGGTTGAGGCCGATCGATCCGATCACGGTGGCGAGTGCTCCGGCAAACTGTCCGGGGTAGTCACAGCCAACGGCGCCCCCATTTGCCGCCGTAGTCGCATCGAGGGAGTTCGCCTTTGCGAGTGCACTAAAGCTAGAGCCCGTGCGCAGCCTGGCCTCAAGCGAGAGCGCGGTGGCTCGCTTTGCGACCAAGATGACCGAGACACAGGCCTGATCTGCGACGCTCGGATGTGCGGCGGCGAAGGCGGCGACACCCGCAGGGGTGAGCGTTCCACCCTCCACGTAGGCAGAGAGCAGATCCTGATCGCGCTGGAGTCCAAGTAGCAGGTTGCGATAGGTCGGCGAGAGTGCGGCGAGCACCGTTGCTCCGGTCGATGAACAGGAGCTACCCGTCGCTCCGGTCAACCCGGAGGCAAGCTGACCCTCCGCCAACTGAGTGGCGAGCGGCGTGCTCGCGAGATGGAGGCGGGCGACCTCACGGTTGAGAACCTCCTGTTGCACCAAGAGTCCAAGCTGTTGTGCAACAAACTTGGCGCTGTATGTCTGGTGTACTCCCGCTCCCGCCACCGCGCTCTGCGAGGAGAGCAGGCAGTCAAAGGGCGCCGAGGAGGTCGCGTCGTGGATGGTCTGATTGAGTTGAGCGATGGTGACCGACGCCCCATTCACCCGCGCCGCGTCGGAGGTCGCGGTGACCCCGCAGGCACTCACCGCAAGCGCGAGAACGAGGAGCAGGGCGATCGGAGTAAGAATTCGTTTCACAGAGGGTGAATGCTAGGTGAGCGCGCCCCACTCGGCCAACACGCCGCGAAAATATGCTCTCATCGCCACGCCGCTGCTACCCCTCATGGGGTCACCACCGGCCGCGTATCTGGTGACTCGGGGAGGGATGTACCCGCTAATCGTCCTCGGGGTAGAGCTGCTCAATCAGCGAATGCAGCTCGTCGACGACCGCGCGGTTCTTTCCGATCGGCACGATGAGCTCATGCGCCGGCTCCTTGAGCAGTGCCTTTGGCGCGAGTCGGGTCAGGCGGATCTTGGCCGAGGCCGGCAACGAAACGGGTGCAATCCGCACGACGTAACCACCAGGCTCACCCGGTCCACCGACACCGGGGCGGTAGGGCGTAGCGACGACCTCAGTGATGCCCACACGACGACAGGCCACTCGCAGCCGTGCGGCCTGCAGGAGTCCCTCTACCGGCGTCGGGAGTGGCCCATAACGATCGAGCCACTCGCCGGCGAGGTCCTCCACGACGGCCTCATCGGTCGCGCTCGCGAGCCGACGATAACCTTCGAGACGCAGATCCTCACGCTCGATATAGGTCGTCGGCAGATGCGCAGTCAGCGGCACCTCGATCTTCATCTCCGCTGGCTCGGGGATCTCCTCACCCTTCAGCTCCGCGACCGCCTCGGCGACCATGCGCACGTAGAGGTCATAGCCAACGGCGGCGATGTGCCCCGATTGATCCTTACCCAACAGGTTTCCGGCACCACGGATCTCGAGGTCGCGCATCGCGATCTTGAAACCAGAGCCAAGTTCGGTGTGTTCACCGATCGTCTTGAGACGCTCATATGCCTGTTCGGTGAGTACCCGATCTGCCGGGTGAAAGAGGTAGGCGTAGGCGCGACTTCCCGCACGACCAACGCGGCCACGAAGCTGATGCAGCTGTCCAAGTCCGAGCAGGTCGGCACGCTCGACCACGAGCGTGTTGACGGTGGGCATGTCGATCCCCGATTCGATGATCGTGGTGCAGACCAGCACGTCGTAGGCACCCTCGGCGAAATCGAAGACCACCTGTTCGAGCGTTCCCTCATCCATCTGGCCGTGTGCGAGGGCAACTCGTGCCTCGGGGACCAGTTCGCGGAGCGCCATCGCAGATCGCTCGATGTCCGCGACTCGGTTGTGTACATAAAAGACCTGACCCTCGCGCAATAGTTCGCGTCGAATCGCCTCGGCGACCGCGCGCTCGTCATACTCACCGACGTAGGTGAGGATCGGCTGGCGTTGGGCCGGAGGCGTATCGATGATCGAGAGGTCGCGAATTCCGGTGAGCCCCATCTCAAGTGTGCGGGGCACGGGGCTCGCCGAAAGCGTCAACACGTCGACACCTACCTTGAGTGATTTGATCCGCTCCTTATGACCAACGCCGAAACGCTGCTCCTCATCGACAACCAAGAGACCGAGATTTTTAAAGGTGATCTCCTCACTGAGCAGTCGGTGGGTGCCGACGACCACATCGACGGAGCCGTCGGCGAGTCCGGCGAGCACCTTGCGCGCCTGACCAGGCGTGAGAAATCGCGAGAGCATCTCGACCCGAACGGGATAGCCAGAGTAACGATCGGAGAAGGTTTGAAAGTGCTGTTGGGCAAGGAGTGTGGTCGGTACGAGCACGACCGCCTGCTTGCCATCTTGCACCGCCTTGAAGACCGCGCGCACGGCGACCTCGGTCTTGCCGAAGCCGACGTCGCCACAGACAAGCCGATCCATCGGCGATTCGCGCTCCATGTCCTCTTTGATCTCGCCGATCGCGCGAAGCTGATCGACCGTCTCGGGAAAGGGAAAGGAGCTCTCCATCTCATGCTGCCAGGGCGTATCGACACCAAAGGCGTGTCCGGGCGTGACGAGCCGACGCTGATAGAGCACGACAAGCTCCTGCGCGATCTCTCTCGTCGCCTGACGGACCCGTTGCCGCTGGCGCTGCCACTCGACGCCGTTGAGACGGTTGAGTGTCGGCGCCTCGCCACCGGTGTAGGGCGTGATCGCATCGATCTGATCGGAGGGCACGTAGAGGCGATCACCGCCCCGGTACTCCAGAAGCAGGTAGTCGCGAGCGACTCCTCCGATCGACTGCGTGACGAGCCCCTGGAACTTCGCCACGCCGTGGATGTGATGCACCACATAGCCACCGACGGCAAGGTCATCGAAGAATCCACCGGTTGCGCGGGCACGGGCACGAGGCGCGCGGTGGGGACGGTGACGACCGGTGACGTCGGGCTCGGCGAGGATACCAAGGCCGCCCTGTTCGAAGACGAAACCGTGATCGAGCGGAGCAACGACCACGTGCAAACCGGCGCTGCGCAGGCGCTGTGCGTAGCGTTCGGGCTCGTGCGTTGTCTCCACAAAGAGTCGATCGACGAGGTGACCCTCGGCTTCGAGCGACTGGCTCATCCGCTCCGCGGTGCCGAGTCCATCGGCAGCGACGATAACCGGCATCTCCCGCGCGAGTAGATCGGAGATCCGACGACTCAGTGCCGTTGCATCGCCGCGGACGTTCGGCCACGATCCCGCACGGATCCCCTCCGTCTCCGGTGCATCGGCGACGGTGAGGAGTGAGGCAACGGGACTCTCCACCTGTGCGAGGAGACGTGAGAAAGCGACGTGCAGCCGAGGAAGCGTCGCACCACCCGCCGTTTCAATCCCTGAGGCGTCCTCTAACGCATCGTCGGATCCTTCGTTCGCTGGGGCGACGCCCCAGGTGATGGCGAGCGACTGCGCGAGCGAGGACTCTTCGTCGGCGAGCTCACTCGCTCGATCATGCATTCGCCGCGGGTCGACGAGGACGATCCGATCTGCATCACCTAAGAGATCGGTGAAGATGCGCTCGTTCCCCTCCACCCACGGCAGAAAGGACTCGATTCCCTCAAAGCTCTCCCCCTCAGCGATGCGTCCAAACTGTTCGCGGGCGTAGCTGGAGCTCACCGCCAGTGCCCTCGCACACTCGCGGTGCTCGTCGGTGATCACCAACTCTCGGCAACCAAAGATCTCTACACCCGAGAGATCGCGCACCGACCGCTGATCGGCGAGGTCGAACTCGGTGAGTCGATCGACCTCATCACCGAAACAGTCGATCCGCACTCCGATCTCACCGGTGGAGGGAAAGAGGTCCACGATCCCGCCACGCACCGCGAGTTCGCCCCGGTGCTCGACTTGGTATTCGCGGCGATAGCCAAGATCGACGAGACGTCGGACGATCTCCTCAACTGCGATGTGATCGCCCGGCGCGATAGTAAATGAGCCCATCCCTGCCACCGATCCAAGGCGTTGCAGCAGCGCCTTGATCGGGGCGACGACCACGAGCGAGGGAAGACCATCTGCTCCACTGGCTTGCCGCTTCCTGACCCGTGCAATCGTGGCGAGCCGCTGTCCCATCGTCTCGATGCTCGGTGAGACGCGCTCGAAGGGCAACGTCTCCCAGGCCGGCAACGGTGCGATGCGATCCGCCCCGAGGAAGGGACGGAGGTCATGTACCAACCGCTCGCTCTCCGCCGCAGTCGCGGTTGCGACAAGGAGCACCGGGGCAGCGGTCATGTCGGCGAGTGCAGCGATGAGGTAGGCGCGAAGATTCTCACTCACCGCGACCCGTGTATCTGCCGCACCGAGGAGCGAGGCGAGCACCCGATCGCCGACGAGAAGACCCGTGAGCGGTGCCAGTACCGGAGGTACGGATGCGTTTGAGGTGGCGTCGATCTCGTGCTGGCGGCTCATCGCGCGTTCAGCGTGGTCATCGCTTGCGTAAAACCCTCGGCGAGGATCTGGGTCAGTGCATCACAGGCGAGCGCGACGTTCACCATCATCGCCTCGCGACTCTCGCCACGTAGCTCGCGCAGCACATAGTCGGCGCCCGACATCTGCCCCGGTGGGCGACCGATGCCGATACGGATCCGCGCAAAGTCGAGACTATGTAGGTGCGTTCCGATCGATTTCAGTCCATTGTGACCCGCGGTGCCACCACCGACCTTGAGTCGGATCACACCCTCGGGGAGATCAAGCTCATCATGGATGACGACAAGGTCGCCCACGCTTGCCTCCGCGAGGTAGCGGCGCACGAGCGGCGCTGCTGCCTGACCCGACTCATTCATGAAGGTGGTGGGTACGGCGAGCGTGACCCTCGCCGAATCGATTACCGCCTGTGCAACTCGTGCGTGGGCGGATCGCTCCGCCCTGAGTGAGGTAGACGCGCGACGCGCCAGCTCCTCAACGGCGAGCTGTCCAACGTTATGTCGGGTATGTGCATATTCGGCACCCGGATTTCCGAGGCCGAGAACGAGAAGCTGCGACATAACCCTCTCCCCCCGCATGGGTGCGGAGGAGGGAAGCCTCAGTTGGCCTCGACCGGCTCGACGACCTCGTCCTGCGTAACCGCACCACGACCGGCGATACCGGTGACGAGGACCGTCTCTGGCTCGAGTTCGATGATCACGCCAGCGGGAACAGAGACGTCCGCAACGCGGATCGCGTGGCCGAGCTCAAGGTCGGTGATGTCGATCTCTACGTGCGAGGGGATGTCGGAGGGCTTTGCCTTTACGGGGAGGGTAAAGGTCGTCTGATCCACGGTGCCCCCACCACGAGTCACGTGCAGAGCCTCGCCCAGCAGAACAACGGGAACCTCGGCGGAGACGACCTCATCGCGGTTAACCACGAGAAAGTCGACGTGCGAGATAGTGCGACGCACGGGGTGACGTTGCAGGTCACGCGCCATCGCAAGGTGACGCTCAGTGCCGATCGAGAGGTCCAACAGGACGTTCTCGCCTGCGGCGGTGTTGAATACCTGTCGAAGCGCGCGGCTGTCAACGCTGACGGGGATCGGCTCTGCGCCGTGTCCGTAGACGACCGCGGGGATCCGGCCGGCGTGACGAAGGCGGCGCGAGGCACTGCTTCCCTGCTCGGTGCGGGGCTCGGCGATGAGAGCAATATCGGCCATGACGTGGCGCTCCTCTTGGGAAAGAACTCGTTATCGCTGCCAGCGTGTCGGCCGGCAGGCACTCAGACGGGCGTCGCCGGAGCTTGTCCATTCTAGGGCATGGGGGAAGGACCGTTCACATCCCCCATGGGGGCTACAGAACCAGACCCAAATAGGGTGATCCGGGAGCGCCGAGCTAGCTGAGGTTCTGCCCGCCAAAGATCTCTGAGACGGAGGAATCAGTGAACACGGCGTCGATCGCCTCGGCGATGATCGGTGCCACCGAGAGCACCTCCAGCTTCGCGACCGGCCGGTCTGAATCGATCGGCAGGGTGTTGGTCACCACGAGACGAGCGATGGGACTGGCAGCGAGACGCTCACGGGCGGGGTCGGAGAGGACGGCGTGGGTCGCCATCGCCCAGACCTCGGTCGCGCCCGACTCGACGAGCCGAGCGGCGGCTGCACAGATCGTGCCTGCGGTGTCAATCATGTCGTCGATGATCACACAACGACGGCCCGCCACCGAGCCGATCACCTCGAGCGCCTCGACGGTGTTCTTCTGATCCTTTGGACGGCGCTTGTGCACAAAGGCGAGGTCAGCTCCGAGCGCCTGCGCGAAGCGCTCTGCCACCTTCACTCGTCCCGCATCGGGAGAGACGACCACCATCTCCTCCGGGTTCTGTGCCATGAGGTAGGTGATGAGCACCGGCGCAGCGGTGAGATGATCGACGGGGAAGTTAAAGAAGCCCTGAATCTGGCCGGAGTGAAGATCGATGCTGACTACACGGGTCGCGCCTGCGGCGGTGAGGAGGTCGGCGAGGAGTTTCGCGGTGATCGGCTCACGTCCCGCAGACTTTCGGTCCTGGCGCGAGTACCCGTAGTAGGGACAGACCGCGATGATCTGGTGCGCGGAGGCGCGCTTTGCTGCATCGATCATGATGAGCTGCTCCATGATCGAGTCATTCACCGGTCGGCAGTGCGACTGGACGATAAATACGTCAGATCCACGGATCGAGTCGTCATAGCGACAGTGGAGCTGCCCGTCGGCAAACTCGGTGAGGTGCGCTTCGCCGATCTCGACACCAAGACAGTCGGCGACCTCGTGCGCAAGCTCGGGATGCGAGCGACCACTGTAGAGAACAAGGCGACGCTTTGGCACTACCTCCATCGATGGAACCTTCCTCTCGAACTTCGCGCCCCTAAATGTAGGCGACCACGGCGCCTCCTCCACACGGACATGCGGTAGATCGACGACGAGAGATACCTCGAGAAGCTCGACGACGCGGCGGGGTACCGCCCACTCAGCCCTGCGGCAGTGCGCCGAAGAAGGGGCCGGTAACCGTGCCATCTTCAATATGAGTTCCCTCTGTCACGAGCGCAAAGGGTCCAACATCGGCGTCGTGACCAATTCTCGCGCCGGAGGCCTCCACCGAGCGGAGTCGCGTGCGCTCACCTACCAGAGTGTCGATGAGGTGTGTGCTGGGACCAAGGGTTGCACCAGTACCTATGGTGGTGGTGCCCTCGAGGATGACGCCGGGAAGAAGGGTGACGTCGCGCCCAAGGGTCACCGAGAGGTCGATGGCCACCGAGTCGGGATCGATCATCGTGACGCCGTGGTGCATCCAGTGGAGGTTGATCCGCCGCCGCATTGTTGTCTGGGCCTCAGAGAGCTGCGCACGATCATTTACACCCGCAACCTCCAATGCATCGGCGATGACGTGCGAACCGATCGCGTGACCTGCCTCGGCAAGGACGGAGATCACGTCGGTGAGGTAGTACTCCCCCTGGGCGTTATGCGCACCGATTCGACGCATGGCGGG
>CAIMWD010000044.1 GCA_903845085.1 uncultured Acidimicrobiaceae bacterium | reverse complement strand
GGGAGTTCAAATCTCCCCAGCCCGACCATTTTTTCTGTTGTTCACTCTGTGGCACCGACGTAGAAAGTTCGGTCCCTATCTCCGCAGTGCGATTTTGCCTGTGCCGAATCTCCTCAGTGCCCCTACGTCACTGGATTGAATGCGCTCCCGACAGGTTCTGGTGGTGAAGCGAGACGAGGGAGGGTGTGCGGTCGTCACGTTACGAAGGCGCCCCCGCTAACTCTTGGCGGTCGATATCTGTGTAGCTGCACCTGTAGCGACAGTCGCGAGATGTGACCGAACGAGTAGGAGGGGTGGTTTCGGATTTTGAGGTTGAGGAACGGCTGTCACGGCGAAGTCGGCGATCACTCCCGGACCAAAGACAAGGCAGTGAGATGACCCCCCGAACTGGAAGTTGCCGATCTCGTCACCCTTGGCGACATGGTGCCCGGGGACAATCTCCGGATGGATGAGGCATGAACTGACCTCGGACATGCCGATCGCTATGAATGCCACCAATCCGATCGTGGGATTGTCGGCACGGATGAGGTAGACCGCACGCGTTGCGACATGAGCAAGATAACCCTGCGAATGAATTGGTTGGCTTGCATCTGAGCCCATGGAATCTGCCTCAGAATAATAGGTACCTTCAATGAGAAACGCTCGCTCAATGGTGCCTGCTACTGGGCTGTGCCAGCGGTGGTAGTTCGTTGCGGAGAGAAACGCTTGAAATACCGTGCCACCTATAAAACTCCCCACCGCTTCATCGTTGGCGAGCATGTCCTCAAGAGAATATGGCTGCGTCTTTAACCAAAACTGGTCTCGCCGCTTTACATCAGTTCGGATACTAAACGGCGTTGATTCGCAGGCAGCAACGATGATGTCATCGTCACTAGGCGATGCGATAGGTCGGGCGCCCTCTCGCAAGCGGCGGGTAAAAAAGTCGTTCCATGAGGTGAAGCCCCAGTGGAGTGCGGACGGGTCGTGCTCGTACTACTCGATACCGATCTCCAGCTGGGCCGCCTCGCACATCCACCCTGAGGGAGAATCGTTGAGCACGTACAAGGAGGCTGAACTCGTTAGGTACTTGCACCATGCGGTGAGGATCGCTTTAAGTGCACCGTTCATCCTCGGGTCGCGATAGGCAGCGAATCCGGCCGGCGTACCCATAATCCAGTCCAAAATGGCCTCCAATGGCAGCATCACGTTCTCGTCCCCAAATTCGGGGGCAATAGTCAAGACTGCGTTGATCATGCGCATTAACTGCTCGGTATCTTCGAGATGCCGTTTGCTGTAGGCACGACTCCTTGGCACCTGCTCGATCATGCGAGCGACATACATTCCAAGCACCGGATCGCTCGCGACGAGGTGTGCGAAATCGGCCACTGCAGAGTGCAGCCGAACGTCGGGGCCCTCTGAGGCAACGCGCATCCGGTGGCCCGCGAGCCAATCCTCAATTGCCTCTTGGCTGTATGGCAGCCATCCAGCTTGACGGCGAACATCGCCGGAAAACCCAATCTTCATACTGTGACCCCGCCAATATTCTCGCTTTTGGAGGCGCGACAGGGTCTGGGTGGGGTGCCTCGCTACAGATACATCCTTAAGTGTATTGATCTCGCTGCACCCTTCGTTCGCAACGATGTAGCTCAGCGGGGGCTGCGAGCGACGTGGCCTGCTTCGTGTCTCTGGGAGGGCGGCAATTTGAAAGGGGTCCCACCACGATTCAGAGGGAGGCAGGTCCGACGATCTCTCAGGTGCCTTCACAGCAAGCTCTCATCCTTGTGTGACTCAATAGAGGGGTGAAGTTACACCGACGCCAACGACATCTACGGCGTCATCATGTCGCTACCAGGTCCTTCTGGCGCCGACCAAATAGCCTTGCGCTGATCGCTGGCGTCATTGTCGTGGGGGCAGGTGGTGCCTCCACCGGACTCCTCGTTACCTCGTCGACTGCACCGTTGCCGCGATACCGGGTCATCGTCGCAACGGAGCCGCGATTGCTTCCAGCACCAAAGACACTTGCACCCCTCGGTAAGACCCAATCGGCGGGCCAGGGTGCGTGGCGAGCGACCGGGCGAACCGTTGGTGGAAGGTCCGTGATCTCTGTGACCACGCTCGCTATTCCAGATGAGCCAGGACTCTTTGCAGGGGTGGCATGGATGGATACGCGCCGGATCGTCGGCCAGCAGTATTCGGGTTCTATGAGTCCTGGTGGCCTTGGCTGGCACTACACCTCACCGATTCAACCCGCAGCAGCAGCGACGCTAATCGCGGCATTCAGTGGTGGTTTTTTGATGAAGGATACGCACGGTGGCTACCTCTCGGAGGGGAAGCTCGTAGCGCCATTAGTGTCAGGCGATGCGTCGCTGGTGATCTACAAGAACGGCGACATAACGGTCGGAAGTTGGGGACGCGATGTCCGTATGACTCCAAACGTTGCCTCGGTTCGCCAGAACCTCACGCTGCTGATCGATCATGGCGTAATTTCGCCTACCGCTACCTCTACCGATACCCAAGTCTGGGGAACTGCGCTCCATTACGTCCCTGACGTCTGGCGTAGCGGTATCGGCGTCACCTCGGATGGTGCGCTCGTCTATGCCTATGGACAGATGAACGTGCTCGATCTCGCGAACGTCCTGAAAGATGCCGGTGCGGTGCGAGCGATGGTTTTGGACATGAACCCGGCATGGCCCAATTTTGCGATCTTTACTCCCGCAGATCCCGCGGCTCCCGCGACGCCAGCAAACGGTGCGCCGTTGCTCGGTAGCGCATTGAATTCACCGCTTCGTTTCTTTAGCAGCTCCTACGCGCGCGACTTCATTACTATCTCTGCGCGTCCTCCTGTTCTCAAGGTCGAATATCGCACGCAGCGAGGCTAGATAGCTGATTGCGGTGATGGGATCGTCAATGGAGCCGCAGAAGACTAGTGATCGCCTGTCGGCCCAGAGACTGCGCCGCCGGTAGGGCTCCCGTCCGATCCTGACGACTCACTGCCGTCGTTGCTAGAAATTGATCCGGTCGAGGCAGAGGGCGCTTTAGTGCCGTCGTCGCTAGAACGCACCGAGGCGCCACTGTCCTGCGATCGAGGGATGGTGACCGTGGGCCGATTGGAGACACCAGGGAGCACGACGTTTGGGGTTGTCGAAACCGGTCCCGTTCCTGAGGGTGTTGTCAGTGTCGTTGGCGTTGAGTTCACCCGAGGACGAGTCCGACGATCACTCACCTCCCTGGCGGAATGCTTTGATAGATCCGACAGAATGGGACTTGTCAGGAGCGGCTTGGCGCTTCCCGCTATCTGCGAAAGATCACCAGCATTTAACCCTCCAAGATCCTGGCGAAGTTGCGACGCGAGATGGGTCGCCTGCGTTCTGTCGCGGACCAAAAGATAGGAGCGAAGCTGGGATTCGACTCCGAGCGCCGAGTGGAGGGCGGGGGAGGTCACAGGAAGACCGAGGTGGTAGGCGATGGTACGGGTGGGCCCGGGCAGTGTGTTAGTTCCGACGGCCGCCGCTGCCACGCCACCAACGGATATTACGAGGGCACCAACCGCTGCTGCTGCAGGATGGCGGAGCTGGTGAAGTGACAATCGTCGGATTGGACGTGACGCTACAAGCTCCCCAAGTGAGGACCACTCTGCCGCTCCCTCTTGGGTGGAAGCATTTACCACCTGATGAAAGGCTTGGATGGCCGCACGCTCTGGAGCCGACCCCTCGCTCGCGAAGACCTCATGTAGTTGCGCGATGAGCGTTTCGTCATCTCGGGTCGTCTTCACTGGCCCTCTCTTTCGTGGAATCGGCGCAGACGTCTTAGGGCCCGTGCTTGCGCCATGCGTACCGCACCGGGAGACAACTGCAGTAACAGCGCGGTCTCTTCGCTACTGAGTCGCGCTATGACACGCAATTCTAAGACCTCCTGCTCCTTAGGGCTTAATTGTGCGAAGGCCCTTCTCATAGACTCTCGCTCCTCTGTCTCCACCAGTGCAACCCATGGCTCATCGACCACAAGTGGATATTCGTGTTGATAGCGCTGGCGTCGATACATGTGGCGTTGACCATCGGTGACAATGTGTCGCAAGATACCGAAGACCCACGCCTCCGGTGAGGATGAACGATCCTGCGCCCGTGTGAGCGTGGCGACGAGGCGCGCCATCGCCTCCGCAACCGCCTCCTTGGCATCGTCATGACCCGATAGTCGCCGCTGCGCGTAGCTCAGCAGCAATGGGTACATTCGAAGATAGAAGGCCTCCCACGCGTCCGGGTCGCCCCGATACAGACGAGTTCGTTCATCCTCTTGCACTCTCAGAGTCTGCAGCACAATCAACTCGGCCTCATTAGATCATCTCGCTGGGTTGAACTATCGATTGGCGTGTCGGTTCTGCAGGCCGTCTCCGAAACCACCATGGATTCCGTTGCCCAATGCCCCCCCTGGTAACGAAGTCGTGGTCACCGATGAGCCATATTGAATGCCCGGTAGAGGGGCGCCGTGGACCTCTGGAAGCGGAATCCCCACTACTGGGGGAACCTCAATCATGATCGCCGTTGCGCTCGCGATGCCAGCGCTCAACGTTCCCTGAACCGCAATCTCGTCACCGAGAGCGATATTGGCGAAGCTGGGTGCGGTTACACCTCGCTCGAGATACGTCGTGGTGCCTG
>CAIMWD010000043.1 GCA_903845085.1 uncultured Acidimicrobiaceae bacterium | reverse complement strand
TGTGCATGAAGTTGTGGGTTAGTTATTGAAGCTCAGGTCGACCCATGCACCCAGCGAGGTCACAATGACACGCGCGAGCGCCGTTGTCTGTTGGATAATTACGGCTGGCGAGCCCAGTTGGATCTCGATTGCCGGCATCCGAGTCTCGCGAAGAATTGGCAGCGCCATCCCGCAGATGCCACCGTCATCAAGGCCGAGTGTGCCGGGAAGTCTCTCCTGGACCAGCTCCGCTAATCGACGACTTGTAACAGATTCGTAATGAAACCCGGCGTAGAAAGCGGTCGTGCAACTCGTGCGCTCGGGCGTGATTCGGATCGAGATGAACGCATCGACGTTGGCAGTGTTCGCCGCCACCGCCTGTCGTGAGGGGCTGGGGTCGTGCAGCTCGAGGGCACGGGCACCGGCAAGCCGCAGACTGCGACAGATAGCGACGACACCACTCGAAAATCCTCCGATCTCGCCGATAGCGAACTCACGCGCTGCGAGCGTACGATTCCCGGTCTCCTGTACTTGGAGTCGTTCGCGGAGGTTCGAGACTGGATCACCACCACCCTCGGGGGCCTGGACTCGCGCAAGGTCGGCCAAGGTACGGGGACCACACATGCCGTCAATCGGTAGACCAGCGTTGCGTTGAAAGTCCTTGAGCGCCTCCGCGGTCTCGTTACCAAAGATGCCATCGATGCGTCCCGAGTCGAACCCAAGGATAGAGAGGCGGCGTTGGAGATCAGCGACGTCATCACCACGTAGCATCGGATCACGGCGATAGAGCAGACGGTCACCGAGGTCGTAACCTGCCTCAACCAGAGCCGACCAGGTGCGTCGGTCACAGCATCCGGTTACCGCTAGACCACGACGCTCCTGAAATTGCTGGATTGCAGCCTCCGTGGCTGGGCCGTAGTCGCCGGGTGAGTCGGAGCAGGGCAGATCGACTTCAGCAAGACGAAACTGCAGGTCAAGAACGGAATCTCCAGATGTCCCTGGCACGAGGGGCAGCGCGTCTTGGAGGTGTAAGGGCAGATCGCGCTGCTCCGAGGCCATGATGATTTCTTTTGGCGACCCGCGAGAGGTCTAGAGGTGCGCTTCGATGTCCGCGAGGAGAGCGGACTTCGACTTCGCTCCTACGATGCGCATGACCGCTTCACCATCTTTGAACAGGATCATCGTTGGGATGCTCATCACCTCGAAGCGTTGCGCGGTGCGGATGTTGTCATCGACATTCAATTTGCCGATGGTGACGCGAGAGGACTGCTCCGTTGCAATCTCGTCGAGAATAGGGGCAACCATCTTGCATGGCCCACACCACTCTGCCCAGAAGTCAACGAGGACTGGTGTGCTCGAGCTGGCGATCTGCTCATCAAAGGTGTTATCCGTAATCGTGATAGTTGATGCTGACACGTTGCCTCCTTGGCGACTAGCCCCTCGAATCGAGAATCTGGGGCATTAGATGTAACGCCACGCAGGACGTTTCCATTCCGAAGTGCGTAAACCCTTTACCTACCCTAGTGAGTTTTCCGCGTCAGACACTGACACCCTCCAGGTAGCGCTCGGCGTCGATCGCCGCCATGCACCCCGAACCTGCGGCGGTGATCGCCTGACGGTAGTTCGAATCCTGGACATCTCCGCAGGCGAAGACGCCCGCGATGTTTGTGCGCGAACCCTCATGGGTAAGGAGATAACCGGCATCGTCGAGGTTAAGTTGACCGCGAAAGAGGTCGGTATTTGGAGAGTGACCGATAGCGATGAAGCAACCACCCACTTCGAGGGTAGAGGTCTCGCCGGTCACCGTATTGCGCAGCGAGAGACCACGTAACCTGCTGTCGCCGATTACCTCGGTGACGACCGAGTTCCAGAGAAAGGAGATCTTCTCGTGTGCGCGTGCGCGATCCTGCATGATCTTTGATGCCCGGAGCTCGCCACGTCGGTGAATAAGCGTCACCGAACTCGCAAACTTCGCAAGGAAGAGCGCCTCCTCAACTGCGGAGTCGCCACCTCCAATGACGGCAATAGGTTGGTTACGAAAGAAAAATCCGTCACAGGTCGCGCAGGTCGAGACGCCATGCCCGAGTAGTTCGCTCTCCCCTGGAACGTTGAGCATGAGCGAACGGGCGCCCGTCGCGACGATGATCGAGTGTGCAGAGTACGTCGGATCCGACTGCGAGGGATCGCCAACCCACACTTTGAACGGCCGCTCCGTAAGGTCCACGCGGCTCACTTTGACGGTCTCGATCTCTGCGCCAAATCGCTGTGCCTGAGCGCGGAAGTTCGCCATGAGCTCGGGACCCATGATGCCCTCGATAAATCCGGGAAAGTTCTCGATCTCCGTTGTCAGCATGAGCTGTCCTCCGGGCTGATCGGAGTTGGAGGAGGGCTCTCCCTCGAGAACGAGCGGGTGAAGGTCTGCGCGCGCACAGTAGATCGCTGCGGTCAAACCTGCAGGTCCAGAGCCAATAATGATGACTTCGCGTGGCTCAACGCCCGGCATGAAGATCCTTTCGTGGGCGGATGCGGCGCAAAAGAATTGCGCCGATCAGGAGAAATAGCGCTCCAAAGAGGAGATCGGTCGCCCAAACTCGTCCGGAGAACACTTCGACATCAAAGAGTCGGATGAGTCCAATGCAGATCATCGCAACGACAGCGAGGCCGATGATGACAGCGAGCGTACCCATAATGAGTCCACGGATGGCGATGAGCAATGGTCGGATCGTGTGGTCGTGCACATTGTCGATCCATCCGCGGATCCAGCTGTTGAGCTGATCGGTCAAGCTCTCGCCCTGACCCTCTGTGTCTTCGGGGTGTGCCATTTCACGAGGTTAGACAATTCCTCGAACCAACGTGTCGCCCCTTCGGCGATCGCGATGAACTATCGATCGCCGTGAAGACGTTCGAGAGCGATAGCGATCGTTCCGATGCCGGTGTGTGCTCCGATCACCGGTCCCATTATGGAGATTGTCAGTGGTTCATCAACTGGGATGTTACCGATGAGGCTGATCAGATCGCCGACATCATCGGCCCCTGCGTGGACGACGGCGAGACGTTTCAGGGGTCCTGCCTCACGGATCTTTGCCGCCAGATAGCTGAGCGATCTTGCGCGAGTGCGCTGACGCGATTCACCCTCGACGCGACCATCACGAACCTCAATCACCGGCTTAATCGACAACAGCGTGCCAACAAACGCCTGTGCTCCGCCGATGCGTCCCCCACGTCGAAGGCTCTCCAGGTTTTCTAGTGTGCCAAAGGTGCTGATGAGCTCGCGCTCGGCGAGTAGATGCTCGAGAAGATCCACAGGTGAGTTCCTCGTGGAACGCGCTGCCATGGCCTCGAGGACGAGTAGCCCCTGTCCCATCGTTGCAGTACGTGAATCGATGACCGCAACGTCGAGCCCGGACTCGCGCGCACCAATAGTGGCTGACTGATGGGTCGCAGAGAGCTCTGAGGAGATGGTGATGCAGATAGTTGCGTCGCAACCCTGGTCGTGAAGAGCGGTAAATGCGGCGACAAAATCCCCGGGAGAGGGTGCTGCGGTCGTCGGTAGGGAATCACTTTCTGCGACGCGTCTCCAGAACTCTTCGCCGGTGAGCGAGGCGAGCTCCTTGGGATCACTATCGCCAAGGCGGACGTCGAGTGGAACGCAGATAGCGTCCGCGTGCGCGAAGACGGACGGGGGCAAGTCGCTTGAGCTGTCGGTCACGATTCCTATCCGCAATGGACCCCCTCTGGTAGTTCGCCATCGGTACCACGGTGGCGTTTCGCACCGCTGGTACGGCATGTTTCGGTGCTCGCCGAGCCTCAATAGCTGAGGCAACTCCCGCGCCAATGAGATAGGCACCCAGACCGGCGATAACGGCGAGTGCCATCTTTACCCAGCCGCCAAGACCACTCCCAATACCAAGTACAGCAACGACAAAGGCAACGACAAACGCCATCACGATACTTAGTCCTACGGCGCGAAGGACCGATTGCCGTATTGCCGTACCGCCGATCGTCCCGAGTCGTTTTCGGAGCAAGACGATGGCAACGGCGGCGGCGAGTGTGTAGGCGATGGAGTAAGAGAGTGCAAGCCCTTGGACGCCAAATCGATGAAAGAGTACGAAGGCGAGCACGATGTTGGTGCCATTTTCGAGCAGATAGAGCAGAAAAGTTGTCCGTGGCTCATGGATTGCCTGAAAGGTCCGGGTTGCGAGAAAGAAGAGACAAAATGCTGGAAGGCCTAATGAGAAATCGATGAGCACGGAGCCGGTGAGGTGGGCACCGCTTGCGCTGAGATGGCCGTGTCGTAACACGAGGGTCATCGCAGCACGTCCGAGAAGCAGGTAGCCAACGGTTGCGGGAAGAATCACGGTAAGCACCTGGGCCGTGGCACGGCCAAAACGTGTACCAACAAGCGAGCGATCTCCCTGCACATGGGCACGGGCGATCTCGGGAGTGGCTACAGCGATAATCGAGGTCGCCGCGATCGCAAACGGCATCTGGAAGAAGGTAAACGCGTAGGTGTAAATGCTCACGGCACCGAGGTGCGCAGCGAGCGCCATCACAATAAAGACGGCGGCCTGGTTGGCGACAACAAAACCCAAGGTCCAACTGGAAAGTGAGACCACCATTGCGACTGCAGGATCGCCGGAGCGAAATCGGAGGTGTAGTCCAAGTCCGCACCGCCGAAGTGAGGGGAGGAGCGCAACGGCTTGTAGCGCAACGCCCAACGTCGTGCCCACCCCTAAGAAGATGAGCAGCGATTGGTGCTGAGTAGCGCCCTGCGCGCTTGCGGTGTGCGCAAGTGCAGCGAAGCTGGCGAGTACCACGATGCCGACCACGTTGTTAATGACCGGCACGATGCCGGCGAGTGCGAATCGGTCTTGAGTGGCGAGCACCGCAGTTATAAGGCTGATCGCGCCATAGAAGAGAAGCTGTGGTGCGAAGAGTCGTAGAAGCTCCACGGCGACGGCTCTTTCGGCAAGGTCGTGGAGACCGACGGTGTAGAGATCGATGATCGCCGGTGCCAAGAGTTCAAATAGCACCGTGGCGATAGACAACACGATGAGCGAGAGCGTGAGCACCGTGGAAATTGATGCCGCCGCCTCCGTGCGTGAGACCTTTGCAAGGCGATCGACGAAGACAGGGACGAAGGTAGCCGCAAGTACTCCACCCAACACGAGGTCGTGGATCATATTGGGGGTGTTGTTGGAGAGGTTGAAGGCATCGGCAAGGTTCGCGGAGCCGAGTGTGTAGGCGATGACGATCAGTCGAAGGAGCCCCGTAAAACGGGAAAGTATCGTTCCACCTGCAGAGAGCGCCGCAGAGCGACCAAGATGACGCTGCCTCGTGTGCGCTGCACGCGACGGGCGGTTCGTCGGGGGTGTCATCGAAGGTGTGGCCCTGGCTCTCCTGCTGAGTTCCCATCGTGGGGGTGAGCTGCAACTTTGGCCAGTTTCTCACGTCGATGGCGCAGAATCGAACGGGACCACCAAAGCGCAAGTACCAACAGCGCACCGATACTTAATCCGATGGCCACTCCTGATGCGGCGGTGGAGGTAACGGTGAACGTTGTGGGCGCGAGCAGAACACGCCCACCTGAGGGCGTCAGGAGCTCAATAGTAAAGGTCGTCTCACCGGAGGTGCGTGAGCTGACGTGCAATACCTCGTTGGTGTCGGCGTGATCGAGGGCGAGGTGCTGGCTGACCTCAGTCGCGGGGAAGTCAAGGATGGAGCTCTTAATTCGGAGTAGGAGGTTGAGCGGGTACGAGCCTCCGGTGTAGTGGATAGTGATCGGGATCTTGCCGCTTGAGGCGGTGAGCGTGACATGTGAGGGTCCGGAGAGCCCGAGCGTGTGAGCGAGGCCTGCAAGTACCGCATCTGAACGAGTGAGCAGCCAATGGCGCGCCGAAGCCGTGAGACCAATACTCTCTGCATTGAAGATGTCGGCGCGAAGGCCTTGGGTGACGGCGGAGTCGTTGGGCAGCACCTCGCGGACGCGGTTCAGCGAACCGTAGGCAGTACTCAACATGAGGCGAGTGATCGGTGCGGAGGTGGTTGACCCGGTCACGATGCCGGCTGTGGCCTCGCCGTTTGCGCCGTCAGGGACCTGAGTGAAAAGTGAGGCGAGTGTGACGGGGAGTAACACCGGATTGGCGTGAAGGGCGCTGACAAGGGTGCTAATAAATAGTGGCGAGTTTTGCCACGTCGCGGGCATCACTGCGACGCCCCGTGGCTGAGGGGCGTTGGGGTTCTCAAAGTAGGTCTGAGAGAGATCGGCCACGAGCTGATGCGCCGCGAGAACTGGATTTTGCGGCGAACTGTTCATCTCATTGGAGAGCCCCGAGACGATGGCAACGGAGTGGATTGGCAGGCCGTTGCAGTTGGTGTTGAGGAGACGAAAGGGAGCATCCACCGTCTGGCCGCTCTCGGAGAGCGAGACCGCACTTTCGGGAAGCGCGAGGTTACAGAGTCCAGACTGTCCGAGCATCGCCACGGCACTTGAGCTGAGGACCGATGGCATCGCGGCGCTGGAGCTGGGTGAGGAGAGGTGAAGTTCGGAGGTATCGAGCGCCTGCGTAGTGGCAAGTTGAGCGGCGTAGGTGGTGCGCTGGACTTTCGGGGCTCGATCCATTGCGTTGAGGTCGAGTGGCGCGAACGTTGAGGCAAGGAGTTGGATCTCTTGGTGGTGAAGGGTAAGCCGACGCAACGCAACGATGGTGGCGTGCGCGACCGTGGCATCGCTCGAACCTGCGTTGGCATCAAGCATGAGGCGTTGGAGGAGACGACCGTAGAGATTGAGTGAGAGTGGGACTCCTGCGGTTGCAATCGTGTGCACCACTGAGTTGATGCCGGCTGCTCGACCCCGCGACAGCGGTTGTGCCTGGGTGACCTCAGATGGGGTGAGGTCCATCGGCAGCGTGATCGCTACCCGGAGGGGTGTCGCCGCGTGAGTGGTGTCTAAATAGATCAACGAGGTCGTGAGACTGGCGACGACGCGACGACTCGACCGATCGATCAAGGAAAAGGCGATGGGGTAGACGCCGGTGCAGGTGTTGGCAACGCAATCGAGTCGTAGGGTGCGGGCACTCGGGAGACCACTTTCACTGCCTGCGATACCGATAACTCGAAAGTGGAGCGTTCCGCCACGGAAATTCAACGAGGGGTAGATCTCGCTGGGTGATCCCTCGAGTGGGTTATTTTCGAGGGCATATCGACTGGAAAGTCGGGGGTAGAGCGCAACGCGAAGCCCGAGATCCGTTGCGGCCGCAGTTCCTGTCGCCGCGAGGGTCACATTAAATCCGGAGTTCTGTGTGACCCAGTTGGTCTGTGCGACCAGGGTGAGTCCTGTCGCAGCCGGTGCCGCGCTCGCGGCGTTTATCCGCGGAGAAATTACCCCGATGATGAGCGCCGCGATTCCTACCGATAGCAGTGGGGAGAGGAGGTGTCGATGTCTCATAGTCGCGCTTCGGCAGTGGTTATCCGTGATCCCATGAGCCTACCTGTGGTGTCACCGCGGAACGGAGCGACCCGAGCACTAGCGTGAGATCGTGAAGGTTCTGCTTGGTGTACATGAGTCATCGTTGGCGCATGATTCGGGCGAAGGACACCCCGAATCTCCCAGCAGGTATCGAGCTGCGCTTCGTGGCGCGAAGGGGAGTGAACTTGGTGCAGATCTGATCGAGTTTGCGCCTCGTCGTGCAGCCACGGAGGAGCTCCTACGAAATCACACCGCGCGCTACCTTGCCGAACTCGAGGAACGGTGCGCGTCGGGCGGCGGTTCCCTCGATCCTGACACCGCGGTCGGACCTCTCTCGTTTGAGGCCGCGATGCGCGGAGCCGGGGCCGGTATCGATGCGGCGAATCGACTCCGTGCCGGTGAGGCAGCATCGGCATTTCTCATCTGTCGCCCGCCGGGGCATCATGCACTGAGCGAGCGCGCCATGGGTTTTTGCCTGCTGAATAACGTCGCCATCACGGCAGCCGCGTTGGTAGCTGAGGGCGAGCGCGTGATGATCGTCGACTTCGACGCGCATCACGGAAATGGTACGCAGGCGGCCTTCTACCTGGAGCCCGAGGTGCTCTATATCTCGTTGCACCAGTATCCGCTCTACCCGGGATCTGGGGCAGTCTCCGAGGTAGGCGAGGGTGCGGGTATTGGGCGCACGATCAACCTTCCCTTTGCGGCGTTGACGGCAGGCGATGCCTACGAGTTCGCCTTTGATGAGGTGATCGCTCCCGCAGCACAGTCCTTTGCGCCAACCTGGGTTCTCGTCTCCGCAGGATTTGATGGACATCGAGATGACCCGCTCACGCAGCTCGGTCTCCTTGCGGGCGATTACGTTCGCCTTACCCAGCGTCTGATGGATCTCTCCTCTCCGGGGAGGCGCATCTTCTTTCTTGAGGGCGGCTACGACCTGGAGGCACTTGAGCGAAGCGTTGCAGCGACGGTCGCGACGCTCGGCCAGCAGCCATATCTCGGTGAACCGATCTCGGGCGCGGGCCACGATTCGCTCCATGGAACGGAGGGTGCATCTGGTCGTGTGGTGCGCTACGTCGCGGAGCTGCACCGTCAGATACGTGAAGAGGGTTGAGAATCTGCGTTCGCATTAACGATGTCGATACTTTTGCTGCAGCATTGACCACTACCGTTGAGAGATGATTCCGCCGCGACTCTTACCGGTAATTGCAGCAACGCGCGAGATTGCCGAGCGTTTTGTTGCCGCGAACCGCTCGCTGTATCTAGTTGGCGGAACCGTGCGGGATGCGATCGCGGGCCGACCGGGACAGGAATCGACTCCGCTCTATCGCGAATCCACCGCTTCGACGACGGCCTCAGCCACCGAAGCTGACATCGATATGACGACCGATGCGCCTCCCGATGAGATTGAGGCGATCGTTCGCCCGATCGCGGAGGCCATGTGGACGCAGGGACGTCGCTTTGGCACTATTGGATTTCGGCACCACGGCCGGGACTTTGAGATCACCACACATCGCGCCGAGGCCTATTCACCCGATTCACGAAAACCAGAGGTTGTCTTTGGCCATGAGATTGAGGTGGACCTCTCGCGGCGTGATTTTACGGTGAATGCGATGGCGCTGCGACTACCGGATCTGGTACTCGTGGACCCCTTCGATGGCATTGGCGACTTAGCCCGTCGTGTACTGCGTACGCCGATCGACCCACAGTCCTCATTTAACGATGATCCGCTGAGAATGTTGCGAGCCGCTCGATTTCACGCCGGCTATGAGCTAACCCCCGCACCAGAGCTCATCGAGGCCGTGGTAGCGCTGCATCATCGGCTCGCGATCGTCTCGGTCGAGCGGATCCGCGACGAGCTCGACAAGATCATCGTGCTTCCTAACCCCGAGATGGCGCTGTGGTTTATCGTGCATCACGGCCTCTCCTCGGAGTTTCTACCCGAACTCGATGGCCTTGAGCTTGAACAGGATCCGGTGCATCGGCATAAAGATGTGCTTGCGCACACCATCGCCGTCGTCTGTCAGACCCGACCCGATCGACTGCTGCGACTTTCCGCACTCTTCCATGATGTGGGCAAACCGAAGACGCGCGCCTTCGGAGAGAACGGTGTCTCCTTTCATCATCATGAGGTGGTCGGCGCACGTATGACGCGTAAGCGCATGACGACTCTGCACTACTCCGGTGACGACATCGATGAGGTAGTCAAGCTAGTGGAGCTTCACCTCCGGTTTCATACCTATCGCATGGGATGGACCGATTCGGCGCTGCGTCGATATGCCCGCGATGCAGGACCACTCGTCGGGAAGCTCAATGAACTCACTCGAGCGGACTGCACGACGAGGAATGAGCGCAAGGTGCGTGAACTCAGTGCCGCGATGGATGATCTGGAGGTCCGTCTGGCAGAGCTCAATGAGCGCGAGGCGCTGGACGCAATTCGGCCGGAACTTGATGGCGAGCAGATCATGACGCTGTTGGGGCTCTCACCGAGCAAAGAGGTGGGTCGTGCACTGAGTTTTCTCTTGGAATTACGCCTCGAGGAGGGACTTCTGGGGGAGTCAGAGGCAACGCGACGATTGCTGAAATGGT
Source organism: uncultured Acidimicrobiaceae bacterium (assembly GCA_903845085.1). Classification (GTDB taxonomy): domain Bacteria; phylum Actinomycetota; class Acidimicrobiia; order Acidimicrobiales; family Bog-793; genus CAIVND01. The sequence continues at coordinate 32,571 of CAIMWD010000043.1, read as the reverse complement.
GGAATGAGAGCCATTAAGGGTCCAAGTGTGAGCAAAAGAAACTTATGATTTTTACTTTAGTAGTAATTGGGTAACATGCTGTCTGTTGCGAAAATCATTGTGACGGCGCCATAAGAAGAGGCCAACTCAAAATGCGATCCCATCTTCGTAAAAGAACTCGAGATGAGCGGGGATTTTCACTTATTGAGCTCCTTGTTGTCATTGTGGTTTTGGGTGTGCTCGCTGGCATCGTGGTCTTTGCACTTGGTGGCACGTCGTCATCGGCCTCGGTTGCGGCCTGTCAGACCGATGCACAGAGTGTGGAGCAGGCGGTCCTTGATTATTAGACGTTGACCGGCGCTACTGGAGTGCCGACGCCGAGTGACCTTACAAGCGGCACAAAGCCCTACCTGAGGTCGTATCCCTCGAGTCCCGATTACGCAATCACGATCACGGCGGATGCAAACAACAACGCACAGGTGATGGTCGCGGCACCCCCCTCTGCGACCCCTGTCGTGTACACCACCTCCGGAGCCTGCGATGGCGCGGCCTCAGTCACGACAATTGCAGGTGCGACCACGACCACCGCTGTGGGAGGGACAACGACCACTGTTTCGGGCACGACCACGACGTCATCGAGTACGACGACACTTCCGAGCACTACCACGACCTCGACAACTACCTCGACAACTACCTCAACGACTACTTCGACCACTACCTCTACGACGACGACACTGCCGCGGTCAAATGGCCTCCTAGTGAACCCGACGCAGAGTGTAAATAATGGCAATGGTACGGAGACGCTCACCTTTACGAACAGCTATGCCATTACCAATATGAGCATCACGATTACGGTGGCGCAGACGAGTGGGGTGACCTACGTCACCCAGTTCAACAGCTTTCCCGGTGGGGCAGTGAATATGAACAACACAACTTCGGGTGGATACATCACCTATACCTACAATGAACCTTCGAATCAGTCCATCCCCGCGAATTACGCAAACGGGCAGATCGGTGCACAGTTCGGCGGAACCGGGGCAGTTCACCCCTTTACGGGCGATACCTGGTCCGTGACCACAACGTCGAATGGGATTACCTCTACACAGAGTGGTGCGTATTAATTTCGGCACCCTTGAACGAGCGCTCTCATCGATGGTTTCGCAACGGGCGGTTCCAGTGCGACACGAGGGATCTCGTCAAGAGAATCAATAGTTTTCTTGATGAACTCGCCTCGGGTCATGTATCTCGCAAGCGAGGCGAGGAGATCTCCGAGCTCCGAAGATCACAGGAATGGTGGCGGCATCGGGAGCATCGAAACAATCTCACGACACCGGTGCGAACGAGTTAGCCGTTCGCGAACTCTTCTACCATGAGTCGAGCTGCCTCATCGCGATACTGCACCGGCGGCGACTTCATGAAGTAGGCAGAGGCGCTGAGGATCGGGCCACCGATCTTGCGATCTAACGCGATCCGCGCACAGCGAACCGCATCGATGATCACCCCTGCGGAGTTGGGAGAGTCCCACACCTCGAGCTTCATCTCCACATTGAGTGGAACATCACCGAAGTTGCGACCCTCAAGACGGATGTAGGCCCACTTGCGGTCCTCGAGCCAGGCCACGTGGTCACTGGGACCGATGTGCACGGAGTCTGCTGGCAGCTTGTGATCGAGCTGGCTGGTGACCGCTTGGGTCTTGGAGATCTTCTTCGATTCGAGGCGCTCTCGTTCCAACATGTTCATAAAGTCCATGTTGCCGCCGACGTTGAGTTGGTAGGTGCGATCAAGCACGAGACCGCGATCTTCAAAGAGTCGGGCGAGTACGCGGTGAACGATGGTCGCTCCAACCTGGCTCTTGATGTCGTCACCGATAATTGGAACATTCGCATCGGTGAACCTCTGTGCCCACTCGGGGTCACTCGCGATAAAGACCGGAACCGCATTCACAAAGGCGACACCTGCCTTGATCGCCTCGCTGGCGTAAAACTTCTGTGCCTGCTCCGAGCCAACAGGGAGATAGGAGACGAGGACCTCGGCACCGGTCGCCTGCAAAACAGCAGCAACATCACAGGGCTCGACCGGTGACTCATCAACGACGGTTCGGTAGTACTTGCCAAGTCCGTCATAGGTAGGTCCACGATCAACGGTGATCCCGAGCTCGGGGACCGGCGCAAACTTGATCGTGTTGTTGCGACCAGAGAAGATTGCCTTGCCGAGATCGAGGCCGACCTTGGAGGCGTCGACGTCAAAGGCGGCGACGAACTCGAGATCGCGCACGTGGTACCCGCCGAGTTCCACGTGCATGAGACCGGGAACGAACTCCTCAGGATCTGCTTCGCGGTAGTACTCCACTCCTTGGATCAGTGAGCTGGCGCAGTTGCCGACGCCGGCAATAGCGACCTTGATGGGACTCTTTCTCTCGGTCATTGGGTAATGCCTCCTTCATGTGCAAAGTTTTGGCCGCTGATAGCGGTGTGGGATGTACCAAGGACAGTGGTGTCCCTCGTTGAAAGATCAGATTCCGGAGTGACGACTCGGGTGGTGTGACTCTCTCGATCGGCGAGTGTCCGTTCACGTTCTAGGAGACGTTCAATCCAGGCGAGGTCGTTCTCGACGGCGTCACGTGCGTGTTCCGCGAGTGAACGCTCATAGGTGTCGAGCGCACGCGCAGGTTGCGCGAGGTGATCGCTCGAGCGTTGGAGGCGATCAACCAGCTCCATCCGCTGGCGTTCGAGAAGGCGGATCCGCTGCGTAGGGGAGAGGTAACGAGCAAAGGCGAGGCGCAGCGAGAAGGAGCGGGAGGCATCGGTCGCTGAGGGTGTTGCGAGCAGCTTCTCAAAGAGTGCCTCGCCCTCGGCGGTGATCTCATAGACCTTGCGTGCGCGGGTGCTCGAATGGCTGAGTGTCTTTACCTTCTGCGTCGCGCGTCGCGCGACCGTCGCCGCTCGCTCGCCACCAAGTGAGCCGGTGAACAGGACCGACTCGCCCGCACTCTCCGGGCCCTGGCCGATGGATCGGATCGCTCCGGTACCTTCGAGACGTGAAAGTGCGGGATAGAGCGAGCCAAAGGAGAGGTTGGCCAGCACGCCAAAATCATCACGAAGATGGCGGCGGAGGTCATAACCATGCATGGACCGCTCTTTCAGGAGCCCGAGGATGGCAAATTCCAGCATCTGGGCATCATAGCAGATTGATGTATCGAGTCGATATGTTGATTCGTTACAGCCGGATCACCAATGTTCATAAACGGTGCTCCAGTACACCGCGGGATCGGAGATCGATCCGGCTACCCTTTTTGAGTGAGCTCTTGGACCCCCTCCACAACGTCCGATGATGAACTCACCGGTCTCGGTCAGGTTGAATATCGCCTTGCTCGTGACCAGATAATTCGGGAGTTTCGGCGCGGTCGTCTCTCGCGCCTCGATGTCTGTGATGCGCAGGTAGAGCTCTTGCGGGTGGCGACGAACCTCGGCCATGTGACGGAGGAGATCTGTCCCATCTGTTCGACAGAACGGTTAACTCACGTCATCTTTGGATTTGGACCACGTCTTCCTGCCTCCGGCCGGGCAGTGGGGTCCACTAAAGAGCTCCGACAGCTCGCACGCTCGCTCCGTGGTGAAATCTCCTTCTATGTGGTGGAGGTCTGTGTCTCCTGTCGTTGGAACCACCTTGTCCGTATGTTTTCCTCCCAGGAGGTCATCCGCCGGACCCCTCTTGGGCGGGCACGGGCGCGCTCCTAGCTACGCTGGACTCTGCCGCCGGCAGCTACGAGGCGCTGGACGGTGGGAGGTTACAAAGATGGCTCACGCGTTGACGGTTCCCAGCATCGCGACACACAAGCGCCGATCGGGTCGTGATCCCCTCGTTATGGTCACGGCCTATGACACTCCATTTACCCGCATCGTCGATGAGGCGGGCGTCGACCTGATCCTTGTCGGAGACTCGGTAGGAAACAACGTGCTCGGTCTCGAGAGCACGCTGGAGGTCACCATCGCCGACATTGTGCATCACACCCGCGCAGTTCGTCGGGCGCGTCCGCACGCACTGGTCATCGCCGACATGGTCTGGATGAGTTATCACACGACGACAGAGGCGGCGGTGTTGAACGCCGCCGAGCTGATCCGAGCGGGCGCTGATGCCGTCAAGCTGGAGGGTGGTGCCCGACGTGTTCGCGTGATTGAGGCGATTGTCGCTGCAGAGATTCCTGTCATGGGTCATCTTGGACTCACGCCACAGTCGGTTCACATGATGGGTGGACTGCGGGTGCAGGGTCGTGACGAGGCGGCGGCAAAACTACTCCTGCGTGATGCGGAGCTCCTCGCTGAGGCGGGATGTTTCGCCGTTGTCTTGGAGGGGATCCCCCGTGAACTTGCCGCGACGGTGACGGAGGCGATCGATATCCCCACAATTGGAATTGGTGCTGGACCCGATACCGATGGACAGGTGCTGGTACTCCACGACATCTTGGGGCTTGGCTCCTCCGCCTCTCCAAAATTTGTCCGGCGCTACGCCGATCTCGCCGAGGTCGCACGTGAGGCGGTGGCTTCCTTTGGTGCCGACGTCCGTGCACTGCGGTTCCCCAGTGATGAGGAGAGTTATCACGCTCCGAAACCCAACTGAGCTCGCGGTATCTCCTGCGGTAGCGGTCGGCGCGACGCTCTGCGAGGGGCGAGAGGTCACCTGGTAGCGGTGGGCTAGGATGAACAGTCCTAGATATGCCCCTGCCCCGAAAATCGGGGCCCACGCCGCAAGGTGCTGGTCCGAAGGAGGTGTGCCGCGATGCGGCCATACGAAATAGTTGTCATCTTTGATGCAACGCTTGAAGATACGGTGATCCGCGAGACCACCGACAAAATTGGCGAGTACGTCCGCTCCAAGGGCGGAACGACCGGTCGAGTGGATCGTTGGGGCAAGCGCAATTTTGCCTACGAGATCAACCACAAGACTGAGGGTTACTACGTCATCATTGAGGCCACCGGCGAGCCGGCGGTACTTGCAGAGGTTGACCGCATGCTCTCGCTGAGCGACGCAGTGATCCGTCACCGCGTGCTGCGACAGAGCGAGCGTTCCGTTCCCGTCGCGAAGTAACGGAGGCCAGACATGGCAGTCGGAAACTCCATCGTGCTCGTGGGAAATGTGACCCGCGACCCCGAACTGCGTTTCACCCCCGCTGGACAGGCGACCGCGACCTTTGGTCTCGCAGTCAATCGTCGCTGGCAGAACCGTCAGACCCAGGAGTGGGAGGAGGCGACCTCATTCTTTGACGTCGTCTGTTGGCGCGAGATGGCCGAGAACGTCGCGGAGACACTGACTCGTGGCGCCCGAGTGATCGTTGAGGGTCGCCTTGAGCAGCGTTCATGGGAGACCCAGGAGGGCGATAAGCGCTCCAAGGTCGAGGTCGTCGCCGATGAGGTCGGTCCGAGCCTTCGCTGGGCAACGGCGCAGGTCGTGAAGAACGAACGGCGTGGCCCCGGTGAGGCCAACAACTTTGCAAGTGGTGCACCCCGCGCCCAGTCCGCTGGTGCACCTTCGTACAACGAAGATGAGGAGCCCTTTTAATGGCGCGTAATAATGATCGGGACCGGTCGACGAATACTCGTCGGGCCCCCAAGGACAACGGACGTCGGATCAAGAAAAAGGTCTGTATGTTCTGCAAGGATCACACCTCGCACATCGATTACAAAGATGTGCAGATCCTCCGGAAGTTCATGTCAGACCGCGGCAAGATCCGGGCGCGTCGCGTCTCGGGTAACTGCCAGCAGCATCAGCGTGATGTTGCGCTTGCGATTAAGACGGCGCGTGAGCTTGCACTGCTGCCCTATACCCAGCGCACGACCAGTGAGCGCCCCGGGGGGCGTGGCCCTGGCCGCGGACCACGCGAGGGCGGCTACTCACGTCCAAAGTCAGACGAGGCGGATCCAGAGACTGCGATTGAGTCGATCGACCTTGGCGAAGATGAGGGTGCAGAGTTGGAGCTCGTTGAGGCGGGTGAGACCGAATGAGGGTCGTACTCCGCTCCGACGTCCCTGGTGTAGGTAAGCGCGGTGACATTGTCGCTGTCGCCGATGGCTTTGCACGTAACAGCCTGATCCCGAATGGACGCGCCATCACCGCCTCTGAGGGCATCGCTGAGCAGGCGGCCTCGATGCGACGGTCGCGGGACCTTCGCGACGCAAAGGATCGCGAGTCTGCACAGACGATCGCATCGAAGTTGGTGCCTATGGTCATCTCCATCACGGCGAAGGCGGGTAAAGAGGGCAAGCTTTTCGGTTCGGTGACACCGGCCGACATCGTTGCTGCTGTCGAAGCGCAGTCCGGGGCGGTCATCGACCGTCATACGCTCGCTGCGCACGAGCCCATCAAGGAGATCGGTGAGCATGCAGTGGGCGTGCGGCTTCACCCCGAGGTCACCTTTGAACTCCGACTTGAGGTCGTTCCGGCCTAGGTTTGGCAGTTTTTCTTACACGATCGGCCGATCCGCCCTGGCGGGTCGGCCGATTTTTTATCCCTGAAGTGCATTTTGTAATCCCCAGACGGCAGAGGAGTGATACAGATGGACTTTAGGATCGAAATTGGCTGATCGACCTAGTGTTACAGGGTTGTTTCGGTTTCGGTCATCCACATGACGGGTGGAGTTATCCACCTTTCATCCACAGGTTCTGGAGAGATTTCCCGAAGTTATTGCCCTAGCGATTCCCAGCCAATCTGGGTAAGGGTGGAGGCATCATGACACTTACCTCAAGCGAAGCCCGCAATGGCCCGCGATCATCATCCAGCCACGTCGTTGGACGGATACCACCGCACAACCTTGAGGCCGAGGAATCGGTGATCGGTGCGATGTTGCTCTCGCGCGATGCAGTTGCCGCTGCTTTGGAGCGCTGCTCCGCCGCTGACTTCTACCGCCCCTCACACGCACAGATCTTCTCTGCCATCACGGCGATCTACGGTCGGGGTGAGCCGGCAGACGCAGTTACCGTCGCGGAGGAGCTGCGACGCGCGGGTGCGTTGGAGGAGATCGGCGGTGCCGCGGCACTGGTGACATTGCAGTCGAATACGCCGGCGATCTCTAACGCGGGTCGTTATGCGGCGATCGTTGAGGAGCACGCACTGCTGCGCCGACTGATCGGCGTCGCAAATGAGATCGCGGAGATCGGTTACGGACTTCCCGACGATGTGACCGCGGCGGTTGATCGTGCAGAGACGATGGTCTTTGAGGTCGCTCAGCGCCGTACGACGGATTCGGTTGAAGAGATATCGAACCTTTTGACGGCCACCCTTGATCGCCTCGAGCAACTCGTCGATCGCGGTGAGGAGATCACGGGTGTGCCGACTGGCTATACCGATCTCGACAAGTTAACCGCGGGGCTACAGCCATCAAACCTCGTGGTGGTCGGTGCTCGACCCTCCATGGGTAAGACCGCCTTCGCACTTGGTGCCGCCACCCACGCAGCGATGGCAGGTATTCCAGTTCTCTTCTTCTCCTTAGAGATGAGCCACCTCGAACTTGCTCAGCGAGTTCTCTCCGCAGAGTCGCGCGTTGATGCGACACGGATGCGCAATGGTCGACTGATCGACTCGGATTACACAAAGCTCACTGGAGCGATCAGCCGGATCGGACATGCTCCGCTCCATATCGATGACAACCCAAATGTCACGGTGATGGATATCCGTGCAAGGGCGCGACGGATGAAGAGTCGTGAGGGTCTTGGGCTCGTCGTCATCGACTACCTCCAGCTGATGTCGGGTCGCCACAACTCAGAGAACCGTCAGGTAGAGATCTCTGAGATCAGCCGCGGTCTCAAGGTGCTCGCGCGTGAGCTCGATGTTCCCGTGGTGGCGCTGAGCCAGCTCTCGCGAACGCTTGAGTCGCGAGCGGATAAGCGCCCGATGCTCTCCGATCTGCGTGAATCGGGTGCAATCGAGCAGGATGCGGATGTCGTGATGTTTATCTATCGGGATGAGAAATACGAACCGGAGACCGAGAAGCGCGGCACCGCAGAGGTGATCGTGTCGAAGCACCGCAGTGGACCGACCGGAACGATTGAGCTGGCCTTTGTCGACAGTTACGCCCGCTTTGCCAATATGGCAAGGGTCTGATTGCGGAGATAGCGCGGCACCGATCCCAAAGTCGAGCGTTGGTCACCGTATGCTCGGGTGATCAACAGGAGATCCACAGAAATGTCACAGAATGAGCGGCGAAGATAGATGTCATGGAGACACTTACCACCCGCGTCCTTGTGATCGACGACGAACCGAACATCACCTCGCTTGTCGCGACGGCGCTGCGCTATGAGGGATTTGAGGTAGCGACCGCGGCAACCGGTCGCGAGGCCCTCGCGCAGGTCGAGGCGTTCCGCCCGCACATGCTGGTGTTGGATGTGATGTTGCCCGACCTCGATGGCTTTGAGGTCGCAAGGCGGCTTCGTCAGGATGCGCAACGTGTGCCGATTCTCTTCCTCACAGCCAAGGATGCGACCGAGGATAAGGTGCGTGGATTGACACTTGGTGGAGACGACTATGTCACAAAGCCATTCAGTCTCGAGGAGCTACTTGCGCGGATCCGAGCGGTTCTTCGCCGCGCGCTCGATGCAACGGAGACAACCGCTCGTCTCTCCTTCTCCGATCTCGAACTTGACGAGGAGACACGAGAGGTATTTCGTTCGAGTACCTCGATCGAGCTGACGCCGACCGAGTTCAAACTTCTGCGCTATCTCATGATGAACCCCCGTCGGGTGCTCTCGAAGGCACAGATCCTCGATCACGTATGGGAGTATGACTTCGATGGTGACGCAAACGTCGTAGAGACCTACATCAGTTATCTCCGCAAGAAGATCGATTCTCTGGGGCCGCCCTTGATCCACACGTTGCGCGGCGCTGGCTATAGCCTGCGCACCCCCGTAAACGCCGCCTAGATGTCGAGCCTCGGCGCGAGGATTCTCGTGCGCGTCCACCGCGTCTCGCGACATCTGTCACTTCGGGCACGGATCCTGATCGGTGTTGTCTCGATCGTGATCGCTGGCCTCGTCGCCGCCGATGTCGTCATCTACAGCCAGATTCACTCCTATCTCCTTACCCAGATCGATCAGGAGCTCCTTGCGATCCAGCCGGGCAACTTCAATCTCACCTCCTCGGGACAGGTGCAGCTCGCGCCGAATCAGGAGCTGCCGACCGGCACCTACATCAAGGTGATCCTCCCCGAACTCGACGGTAGTTCCACGGTTGTCGGATCGACCAACTCATCGGTCAAACTGCAGATCCCCGGATCGATTTTGAGCATGCTGCGTGCAGAGGTTGTCGCGGGTTCGGTCTCCCAGCAGCCAATCTTTGCTGCGACTGCCACGAGCAATGGCAGCAAACTTGGGGTCTTTCGTGTACGTCCAGAGCTCTACGTCGTTCGCTCTGAGGTGGGGTTCGGGCCAAGCGAACCGGCACTCGCTCTCGTTGCGTTGCCGCTCTCGGGTGTCGCAGGAACGATGAACACCCTCCTTGTCGTAGACCTAACCGTCACGGCAGCGGTAATTGCGGCTCTCATCCTGCTCGGATATATCGTCGTGCGGATCGGTATGCGACCGCTCGAAGATATCGAGCGCACCGCCGCGGAGATCGCTGCGGGTGATCTCTCGCGCCGGATCGAGCAAGATGATCCATCGACAGAGGTTGGACGACTCGGCGCCTCGCTCAATACGATGCTCGGCTATATCGAGGATGCGTTTCTCCAACAGGAGGCCTCGCAGCAACAGCTCCGTCAGTTTCTCGCCGATGCGAGCCATGAGCTACGCACTCCGACGACCTCAATCCGTGGCTATGCAGAGCTCTTCCGTCGAGGAGCGCAAAGCCGACCGGAGGATCTCGCACTCTCGATGCGCCGTATCGAGGAGGAGGCGATCCGCATGGGGCTCTTGGTCGACGATCTCCTCCTCCTCGCCCGTCTCGATCAGGGTCGTGAACTCGAGATGCGTGAGCTCTCGATCTCAGATCTTGCGCTTGATGCTGCGGCAGACACACAGGCAATAGCCCCAGATCGCCAGATCACGGTGGAGGTCGCCCCTGATGTGATGGTGACCGGCGATCTCTCGCGACTACACCAGGTCGTGCTCAATCTGCTCCAAAATGCGTTGAAGCACACCCCGGAGACGACGCCGATTGAACTACGCGTCACCGAGGAGGGTGATCGTGCACGGGTAGAGATCATCGACCATGGGCCCGGTATCGCCAAAGAGCATCTGCCTCACATCTTTGAACGCTTCTACCGCGCTGATTCCTCTCGAACGCGAGGAAGCGGTGGATCCGGTCTGGGGCTCGCAATCGTCGAATCGATTGTAAGCGCACACCATGGCACGGTTCGTGTGGAATCGGTGCTCGGCAGTGGGACGACGATCACGATGGAATTGCCGCGCGCGGTAGCCGCGGTACCGGTGGTTACGCCGGCCTAATCAAGGAGAGCGGCGGCACCGAAGTCGTGGCAGTCTCTTCGCCGGTCACTTAACCGCGCAGCAGCGCCGCAAGGTCCTCGGGAAACCCGTCTTTAATGACGAATCGAGCCCACGGTCCTCCCTCAAATTCGACACAGACGCCGCGACCAAGTCCATAGACGACGTCGAAATCCTTTCCAAAGAGCCCTCGACGTGTGCCGATCATCACGTGGTCCTTTATCCAGGTGAAGGGTGCCCGAACGCCTCTCACCTTGGTCCAGATGTCCTCGACGACCTCCACACGGCGAAGTGTGGAGAGCTCCATCTCCACCGGCGCGAAGTGCACGGCAAGGAGTCGCTCGATTGGGCCGAGCGTGAAGACGATCGCGCGATCGGTGCGTACTAGGCGGGCCAAGGCATTCGCTCCATCAACCGATCAGCGTAAGGGCACTGGGATGTCCCGCGCCTAAGTAACGGAGGAAGAGTTGATGTTCATAGCCATGCCATTGCAGGCAACTCGCTACCTCTACCTGAGTTGTCGTCGATCCCTGCGAGATCCAGGTGATGTCACGATTGGATTTGCGTGGAAAGCTCGATATCGAGAGTCCGACATCGCCCGTGGCCCCCTGCACCGTTGCCGAGATCCAGTGATAGCTCTGGAGGTCGGTGACTCGGCTGAGTTGGTAGATCGTTCCATCGGCGGTATGGGCAATGAACTTAAGTCCGAGGCTCAGCGAGGGCTGCTTCGGCGGTATCGACGGCGTGGTCGGTGTTTGGAGGTAGTTCGGGATGTAGCCCCAATCACAGGTTCCCAGCGCAGAGTAGAGGCGCACGGTTCGCGTCGGCCCCGCAAGATGGGGAAGGCCTCCATGATGCTTTGTACCGTTGCGAAGGAGGAGGAGCTGGCCGTCTGCATAGACCAGTGGGTGGTAGTTCGTCAGGAGGTAGTCAGATACCGTGGAATCGCGGATCTCATTGGGAATGAAGTCCCATGCCCCCATGCCTAGTCCGTTGAAGAGGACAACCACCGGCTTGGAGAGCGTGAGCTCGGAGATCAGCGTTGCCTGCGCCGCAGGCGTGAGTACGTCATTGATGTTGTAGAACTGCGAGGCAAGCTTGCGGTTGAGCAGGTAGGAGACAACTGCAGGCGTGTTCGAGAAGTCGAAGACGGCGCCATCAGTCCCGGCATACCGGTCGAAGATGGTACGGATATCGCTGACAGCGACCTTGTCGATCGCATTCACGTTGTAACCAAGTGTGGGCCCCCCGGCGACGAATCCACCCTCCGCCGGTGTCGGAGCGCTCGCGCGCATAAACCAGTTCACATTGACGATGGCTGCGTTGATGGTGGAGGGTGCGAGGATCAAGAGAGCGATCACGCTAAGGAGTGCGATTGGAGATCTGGGAATGAGGACAACCGCTCGACCAACGAGGCGATTTCGTGCACTCGCTCCGAGACTGTGAAGTCTTGCGATCTGCCGGGTGAGGAGAGGGGCACGTTCGAGTCCCACGACCAGCTGATAGGTCAGCAGGATGAGGAGCGGCGTCGCGACGGCGTAAACCTCCGCTATGTGGCCCGTGTCGCCACGGCTGATCCCCTTCTGGTAGTAGAGGGTGACCATGATCGCTGCGGCGATAGAGAGCCAATCGAGGATGACGAGCCGACGACCGGTCCGCACTCGCACGGTGATGAGCGCGATTGTCGCAATGATCGCGAGTACTGGCACAATGAGCTCAATGCTGTATCGGGTAAACGACGGTGGGATCGCGACCGCATGGAGGGTCACGCCGAGTGCGCTGGTGGAGGTGCCCACGGCGTAGTTCGTATAGAGCGGTATGCCTCCGACGAGCGAGTGTGCGTCAGCAAAGTTGCGGTAATAACCGACGAATCCAGTGATCGCATGTTCGGCGACCAGCCAGATGAGGAAGCCTCCGCCAAAGATGGCACCAAAGAGAACCGTGAGAGCAGTCGTCCTCAGATCCCGGAGTTCGAGTCGAGGTCCCCTGCGCTCATAGATCTCAAAGGCGACGAGCGTAAGTGCGCAGGCGGCGAGTGCAAAGGCCATCTCCGGAATGAGGATCGCCTGAATGAGAAGTGCGATGACGAATGCGAGAACCCTCGGCCAGCTGCGGACCTTCAGAACGCGAGCGAGAAGGACGAGCACCAGTGGCCAAAAGGTGTAGCGGGGATCCTGATCGACAAAGACACCGATAGTGACGGCGAGGGCGAGTCCAAGGATGAAGAGGGGACGCCGCCGAAAGAGCAGGGCGCCGAAGTAGTAGAGGCAGACCCAGTAGATCGGATTTAACAGAAGTGAGATTCCCGCAACCGATGCCCATCGACTTGGGCCAAAGAGTGCGTAGCCAATCAGGCCCTTGAAACCATCATCGAAGACACCGTGGATGAGGTAGAGATCTCGCCAGGGCATGACACCGTGGATCATCATCCAACCGGCAGCGAGGTACTCCCCGTCGCCGAAGGGGTCCATGGGACCGAGCGCGCCAGGGAGGTTGGCGTGCAGGGTGAAGATGACGATGGGAATGGCGACGAAGAGGATGAGCGCCTGTTCGATCCGAGCAACAGAGTGACCGTTTCGTATCCGTCGGTGACCGACATAGGCGATCAGTGCAAGGTCAAAGGCGACCGGTACCCAAAGTGGCATCCAATGGTAGGGAATGACCTGATGTGTAGAGGCGATGGTGACGCTGGTGGCCTGAGAGATGCCGTAGAGGAGTGGCATCATCGCGCCTACGCCGAGGAGGTTCACGGCACTCGCGACGGAGCGCCAGCTCCGTGTGGTGACCACTCGGGCGATCACGAGAGCAATGAGTCCAACTGCGCCCGTGTAGGCGAGTGCGATCGAAACCTCGCTCATCGGACTCGAGGGCGAGGTGATGGCGGTTGCCGCGACGATCTCGACACCGAGTAGTGCTCCGACACCCAGTAGGCGTATTAGCTCTCGCAGCACGCGCCCCGAACGATTGCTCGGCTCGCGAAGCTCATCGCCGTCAGCGACCAGCTCTCTCCGATCCGCACGCCTGCGGCCGACGCTGCGGCGCAGCGGACCGACGCGAGCGATGACCTCGTAGGTACAGAGAAAGAGCAGTGGGCCGACTATGGCGCTCAGGTAGAAGGCATCGAAGTATCGATTGACGTTGAAGTTCGCAAAGAGTGGGTAGCCGACGACATCGGTCTTTCCCGTCAGCGTGTGACCGATGTGATGCCAGAGCAGCAGCGAAACGGCTGCAGAGATCGCGAACGCGATGACGGTCCGAAAGATCGCCCGATCGCGTTCGACGACGCGTCGCAGCTCCTCGGTCTGGTCCTCCGTGTCGGACATGCATTCTCCTTGATGCTCGCGTGGCGTATCGGACACGACACACCGCATTCCCCTCGGGAGCGACCTCCTTACGCTACTCGCCACCCTCTCAATCTTGCGGTGAGGTAGAGGGCATATGCTCATCGAAGGCGGCGCAGCATGAGCCGGAGCAACGACCATTGGGAGAGAGCATGGCCAATGAGGAGAGAGCGCTCGCTGAGCGTCAACAGATCCGCGAGGTAGTGGAGAACTGGGTTCTCTGGCGAGATGCCAACCAGTGGGATTCCTTCCGTACCGTCTGGCACCCAGAGGGCGTCATGATGGCAACCTGGTTCCAGGGATCTTTTGAGGAGTTCATCCGTGTGAGCCAAGAGGGCTTCTCGCGCGGCGTTCGCATCCTCCATTTTCTCGGTGGCACCACGGTCGAACGTCGTGGTAAGCGAGCGATCGCGCAGACCAAGATGACGATCTCTCAGCGAGCGATGGTGCACGACGTTCGTAGTGATGTTGTCTGTACCGGTCGCTTCTATGATTTTTTTGAGCGACGAAAGGGCGAGTGGCGCATCGTATTGCGGCAGCCGATCTACGAGCGCGATCGCATCGATCCCGTTGACTCCTCCGTCTTGCTCAAACTCGATGCAACGGTGCTCGACTCCTTCCCTGAGGGGTATCGCCACCTTGCCTATCTGCAGTCGAGCATCGGATACGAGGTGAAGCGGGATATGCCGGGTCTCGTCGGGCCGGAGGTGGAGGCGCTCTATGAGCGCGGTGCGCGTTGGCTCGCGGGTAAACCGATTCACCGGGGTGAGTAGTCAGGATCGATGACAGAGCGCTCACGCTTTCATCACGATGAGCCCGTTATGGGCACTGTCGTTAGTCTCGATATCTACTCACCCGAGGGAGAGACGATCGATTCGCTCTCCGCGACGGTCGCACTGCGCCGGCGGATGCATCGGGTGGATGCCGTCTTCTCCACCTACCGAGAGCACAGTCCCATCAGTCGCCTTCGCCGCGGCGAGGTCGAACTTGCAGAGTTACCGCCAGAGGTAGCTGAGGTGCTCGCGCTCTGTGAGCATGCACGGACGCTGACCGACGGCTGGTTCGATCCATGGGCAATTCCCGGTGGAGTGGACCCGACCGGGCTCGTCAAGGGCTGGTCGGTCGAACGGGCGCTCGATGACCTTGTCGCGCTCGACTTTGGGAGGTTGGTGATCAACGCAGGAGGAGACATTGCGACGAGAGGTGCGCCGGAGGAGGGCGTACTTTGGCGATTTGGAATTCAAGATCCGCACCACGCCGAACGTCTTGCCGGTGTTGTGCTCGTTGAGCATGCGATCGCAACCTCGGGCACCTACGAGCGCGGCGCGCATCTCTACGACCCAGTTGCACACCGTGCCCGTCACGCGGTCGCCTCGGCAACCGTGGTGGGTCCCGATCTCGCGTTGGCCGATGCCTGTGCCACGGCTCTCTGTGTCGCAGGACCTGAGTTACTCGAATCCTTCGCCGCGGAGGGCTACCTTTCGATGGTGATCACCGATCGGGGTGAGCGGCTACTCGGCGAGGGTTTTCCCCTCGATGGGGCTCTCGCTTAACAGAGGGGGAGCGCCAACTGAGCCGCGAAGAAGATGGTGCGATCGCTGAGTTCGTGTTGACCTATCGGTGACCGCTTAGACCTTCGGAACCGCCCAGCCGTTTCGTTCGGCGATCTCTCGACAGGTGGGGCAGATGGGGTAGCGGGTTGGGTCATTATTGGGAACCCAGACCTTTCCACAGAGCGCCTTCACCGGGGTGCCGTTGATCATCCCCTCTACGACAGAGTTACCGGTTGCCACAAAATCTTCCGGTGTCGGTCGGTATCCCTCCAGCACGATGTGGGTAAATCGTTCATGACCCCCATCGAGCTGCGGTTCGGAGAGACGCGACTGTACCGATTCTTCGACACTTGTCATAGTGGCAATGTAACGTCATCGCGCTCTGTACAGGGCAGCAGGGCCTATCTGGCGCCCTTTGGGAGCCTGCCTCGGCAGCGATGAGCTGGGGTGATCTCTGTGCTGATCTTGGGTCAGATGCGTGAGACCATGGAGGTATGGTCACGTCGAGCGAGGTCTTCAGCACCCACCCAGGAAAGTGTTTTCGCTACGTCGAAAACGAGGAGGGACGTCTGGTCGGTTGCACCGAGGAGGTCTGCTGGCGTGGTCACTATAACCCGCCGAAGGGTATCGCTCGATTGGTGAGCGCCTGCGATCTGCACTCGGGTGGCCTCTACAGGCCCGTTGCGATCGCCCCGCCAAAAAACTGAGACTCGCATCTGCACCGGCGATCCGAGGTCGCGGTGAACGATGAGGTATCCACCTCACCGATGATGGCGCGAAAGCTACCGCTCGCGTGCAATCGATTTTTGAAAGACGATGAAGGCGAGATCGTTGACGAGGGCAAGGGAGGGATCGACCTCTTCCCCAAAATCAATCATCGCGCCCGTCGCGCTAAAGCCACGGCGTTCGTACCAAGCAATTAACTCATCGCGTCCGGAGAGTACCCACAACTCAATTTTCTCTGCGTCAAAGTGCTCGTGTGCCGCCTCCTCTGCCCTCGCGATGAGCATGGAGCCAAATCGCTGTTGTTGTCGGGTTGGATGCACACAGAGCATGCCGAGAAAGACCTCCTGAGAATTGCGTTGCTCGAGCTTGACGCAACCGATGATCTGTTCGCTCTCCACCCCAACTAAAAGCAGGGATCGCGGCGAGGCGATGATGCTCTCGATCTCCTCCCGAGAGGTGCGGTCGCCACTGACGAGGTTCGCCTCACTCGTCCACCCCTGCGCGGCGCTCTCGCCGCGATAACAGGACTCGATGAGCGCGGCGATCGCGGACGCCTCCGTAAACTCTGCTCGACGAATATCTGGTCGTGTCGACGAGTGCTCACTGCGCGCTTTGAGCTCCATCGGTGCTCGGTGCTCGGTGCTCGGTGCTCGGTCAGCTCACGCTTGCGCGGAGGCGGACCAGGAGAGGAGTGATGGCTCATACTCCACAGGTGCCACGAAGCCCATGAGCTCAATCAACGTGGCGGCGACATTGGCGAGTCCAGCCTGAGGCAGGTCATCACGAAGATGCAGCTGTCGTCGCCCTGCCTCGACGATGAGGCACTCGACCGGATTGAGCGAGTGCGAGGTCTTCATCGCTATCGTTCCCTGCGCGTTGCGCAGTGGCGCCCCGTCGGCATCGCGCTGTGCCATGTCCTCAGCGTTTCCATGGTCGGCGGTGATCACGAGGGTGCCATGGCGCTTGGCGACCGCTGCAGCGACGCGTTCTATCGCACTGTCAACGGCAGCGACGGCGCGATAGGTGGCCTCTAAGTCGGCGGTGTGTCCCACCATGTCGCCGGCGGCGAAGTTGGCCCGCAGAAATTGGAAGTCATTACTCTCGATGGCCTCGATCAACGCGTCAGCGGTCTCCTTTGACTTCATCTCAGGGATCTGCTGAAAGGGAACCTGATCGGAGGGGATCTCGAGGTAGGTCTCGCGCTTTTCATCAAATTTGCCGGCGCGATTGCCGTTCCAAAAGTAAGTGATATGGCCAAATTTCTGCGTCTCTGCCACGGCAAACTGGGTCACCTTGGCAGCGGCAAGGTATTCACTTGCCGTGCCAGGCACTGTCTCGGGAGTGACGAGGTAGTGCTCAGGGATCTTGAGATCGGCGTCATAGAGCGCAATTGCAGCAAAATGAATCTGAGGAACACGCACGCGATCAAATTCGGTAAACCCTGCACCCTCGGTGAGCGCGCGTGCAATCTCCATTGCGCGATCGCCACGGAAATTCATCAACAAGACAGCATCGCCATCGACGATCGCTCCGATCGGAAGTCCCGATGCATCGATGATGGTGAAGGCGGGAAGGTCTTGGTCACTCACACCCGCTGTCGCCTCCCGGGCCGCTTCGACCGCCGCCCTCGCCGATCGCGCTGGGCTCGCATCGCCCAGTACGTGAGCGTGCCACCCCCGAGCTACGACGGCCCAGTCCGCTCCGTAGCGGTCCATGGTGGTCGACATACGACCGCCGCCACTTGCGATCCTGGCGTCGACCCCGTAGCGCTCGTGGAGCCGCAAAAGTTCGTTCTCAAGGGTGTCGATGTAGGTAAGGGCAGAGAAGTCGGGGACGTCGCGTCCATCGAGCAGCACATGAATGCGGATTCGGGAGACTCCATCACCGGCGGCACGGTCGAGAACCGTAAAGAGATGCGCCATCGAGGCGTGCACATTTCCATCGGAGAGCAGGCCGATGAGATGCAGTGTGGCGCCAGGAGCTTTTGCGGTAGCGACAAGCGTCTCCCACTCACCCTCCCAGATCCTCCCCGAATCGATCGCCTTGTCGATCTGTTTTGCGCCCTGATCGAAGATCCGTCCCGCACCAAGGGTGTTGTGGCCGACCTCGGAGTTTCCCATGTCGGCCTCAGAGCCCAGGCCCACTGCAGTCCCGTGTGCACGAAGGGTGCGATGCACCCCCTCACTGCGCAGGGCGTCAAGTGCCGGCGTCGGGGCGCTCGCTACCGCATCGAAACGGTCACCGAGTCCACAGCCCACACCATCCAACACGAGAAAGACGAGTGGACCCTCGGGCTGATGATCTGCGGGTCCTACGCCAAGTGGCTGCATCTGGCTCCTCCGTGGTGGTGTCATCGGTGCGTCCTCGTCAAGCCTAGGGGAGCCCGCCGCGCTCAGCGTTGGTGACGCACTGCTCAAAGACCGGTCTGAGTTGGCAGACCAGAGGGCTGTTGAGCGCTGAATTGTGAACTCCCTCTACGATGGCACCCGCGAAGATCCCCACCCCCCTCAAGGAGCGCTATGTCCTCCGGCCGTGCACGTGCCGTTATCCCATCGAGTCTGTTGTCGCGTCTCGCTGATCTTGTCCTGCGGCATCGACGCGCCGTCATGATCTTCTGGCTTGTTGTCTTTCTTGCCGGCGGTGGAGCGGCAGGCAAGATCTCCAGTCGCCTCGCCTTTGATTTCTCACTTCCCGGTCAGCCGGGCTATGTGACGAGCCAACAGGTGCTGCACCTCTATGGCAATGGAGGGGAGGGGGCTCCCGCCATCGTTGTGGTCACCGTGCCAAAGGGGCAGACGCTACGTGCCGATAGCGCCAAGATCGGCGGCGCGCTGAGCGTCGTCTCCGCTCTTGATACCAAAGTTCGCGTCGTTGATTTTTCCAATACCGGTGACACGGGCTTTAACACCAACGACGGACACAGCACCTTTGCCTTTGTCTACACTCCACCGCCAACCTCCTTTGCCCCGGATCAGAACGCGCAGGTGGCGCTCAAGATCGCACAGCACCTACTTCCCGGTTACTCCATTGGCGTCACCGGACTTAATCAGCTTGCCTCTGGCGGCGCTACGAAGGGGCCCGGTGTCCTTGTCGAGACCCTCTTTGGTGGTCTCGGTGCACTGGCGGTACTTGGTTTTGTCTTCGCCTCGTTCTTGGCTCTCGTGCCGCTCCTCATCGCCAGCGTCTCCATCCTGGCCACCTTCCTCGTGCTTCTCGGCCTTACCTATCTCACGCCGGTCTCTTTTATCGTCCAGTTCCTCGTCGCTCTGGTGGGCCTCGGTATTGGCATCGACTACTCCCTTCTCCTTGTCACACGCTGGCGCGAGGAGCGTGCGCACGGTGCCGATAATGCAACTGCGGTAAAGATCGCTGTCGAGACGGCAGGACACGCCGTCCTGCTCTCCGGCCTTACCGTCGCGATCGGCCTGCTGGCACTGATCGTGATCCCGGTGCCAAGTCTTCGCTCCACGGGCATCGGTGGGATGTTGATCCCTCTCGTCTCCATCCTCGTGGTCTTGACGCTGCTTCCTGCAATCCTTGGTGGTGTCGGTCCACGCGTCGATTGGCCTCGGATCCGCCATGAAGATCGGGCAAGCCGTGGATGGAGTCGGTGGGCACATCTCATCACCCGAAACCGTTGGATCGCTGCGGGAGCGGCAATTGTCGTTCTCGTCCTGTGCATCACCCCGGTCTTTGGTCTCAAGATTGGACAGACGAGCGCCTCCGCATTCTCCAAGGTGGGCAAAGCGCACGTTGCGTACACGACACTGCTGGAGGGAGGCGTCCCCTCCGGAGTTTTGACGCCGATAGAGGTCCTTGTCCACGAGAGCGAGGCCGCTCACGTCGCACAGCTACTCGCACGCACCTCGGGCATTGGATCGGTTGCGGTTCCCACGGGTCCTGGCGCGGTACGCGATGGTGAGGTTGATATTCTCGCGGTTCCTACTGAGCAGACGGTCAACAACCAGACCCTTGCGCCGGTCAACGCCGTCCAAAGCGAGCTCGCTGGTGTCCACGGCGTGGTGGGGGTAACAGGTGTCGGCTCTATCCAGCAGGACTACGTCCACGCGGTGTTTAGTCAATTCCCGCTGATGTTTGCGATCATCGCGCTCTTGACCTTCCTCCTCCTCGCACGTTCATTCCGTTCGATCTTCCTTGCGGTGAAGGCCGTCTTGCTGAACCTTGTCTCGCTCGCGGCGACCTTTGGGCTCCTCGTTTGGTTCTGGCAGGACGGGCATGGATCATCGGTCGTCTTCAATATCCCGGCGACGGGTGCGATCACCTTCTGGCTTCCAACGATGATCTTTGCCTTCCTCTTTGGACTTTCGATGGACTACGAGGTCTTTATCTTGAGCCGCATTAGCGAGGAGTATGACCGCTCCGGATCGACGAATGGCGCCGTCGTTGAGGGACTCGGGCGCACTGGTCGCCTCGTCACGAGCGCGGCACTGATTCTCTTTCTCGCCTTTGCCTCACTTGCATCCGCTCCCGACACCGATATCAAAGTGCTCGCGACTGGACTTGGCGCGGGCATCTTGTTGGACGCCACTGTGGTGCGTGCCCTGTTGGTTCCGGCATTGATCGCACTCTTTGGTCGGTGGAACTGGTGGTATCCGCCGCGATTCGCCAAACTTTTGCACTCTCAGCCCAGGGAGGCGCCACACCCGGTCTCCTCAGCGGCATCGGTCGACTAGATCGCGATAGACCTCGGACCAAAGCGGGATCAGATGACCCAAAGATCTCGTGACCCAGAGATCTCGTGACCCAGAGATCTCGTCACTCTGGGAATCTTCGACGCAAGATCTCGTGGCTTGGTGGTCCCACTTGCGAAGTGGATGATGCTCGGCAAGGATGCAGGGGCACGATGGTTTTTCCATCGTGAGTACTACCTTGAAAATTAAATACATCTGCAAGGTGATGCTGACGTCTCAAACGTCAGTGTTGAAAAGGGAAGTCGGTGAAAAACCGACGCGGTCGCGCCACTGTGACTGGGAGTGACTCCGCAAGAGACCACTGAGAAGCAATTCTTGGGAAGGTGCGGACGAGCGATGAACCAGGAGCCAGGAGACCTGCCTCGCAGAACGAACTCGTCCCTCGCGTAGGGTGACTGAGGTCATGTTCCGGGGATGGTGCCCGGAGTGAGCTTGGCCCTTCGTGGTGGCGGCGACCAATCGGTCACGCGTCTGACCAGAAGGAAATTCACTCGTGTACCGTCTACAAATTGCGCCACGTCTTCGATCACTTGCTGTTGTGGTTGCCCTCTCGGGCTCACTCGGCATTGCGCTCGGTGTCACCGGTGCCGTCTCAGCAGCAACAAAGGCCGGCCACTTTCCGGTTACGGTTCGACTTGCTAATGGTGTCGTGACCATCCCCGCGCGACCCACCCGCATCATCTCGCTCTCACCGACCGCAACGGAGGACCTCTTTGCGGTCGGCGCGGGCCATCAGGTCATCGCAGTCGACAATGACTCGACCTATCCACGAAGCGCGCCAGTCTCTGCACTCAGTGGTTACACCCCCAACATTGAGGCCATTGCGCACTACAACCCCGATCTCGTCGTGGTCTCGGGGAACGAGGGTGGTGTGATCGCTGCGCTTGCAAAGCTGCATATCCCCGTTGCCGAGGAGCCAGCGACGACGACTATCTCCGGTGCCTACGGCGAGATCGCCTCTCTCGGTGCCCTGACGGGCAATTCAGCTGCGGCGCAGAGACTCATCTCCACGATGCGGGCAAGGATCGCAGCGGTGGTGGCAGCGGTGCCGGTGGCGACGCGGCATCTCAGTTACTACGTCGAATTGGATCAGACCTATTACTCCGCGACTTCGGCGACCTTTCTTGGACAGATCTTCTCGCTGTTTGGATTGCACAACATCGCCGATGCGGCGAGCGGCGCGGCCACGGGCTATCCCCAGCTCTCCTCTGAGTACATCGTGGCGAAGAATCCGCGGCTGATCTTTCTCGCGGACACGCTCTGTTGTGGCCAATCGGTCACGACCGTTCGTAGTCGAGCGGGATGGTCCACGATGAGTGCGGTTGCGAAGGGCAACGTCATCGGATTGAACGATGACATCGCCTCTCGCTGGGGTCCGCGCATCGTCGTGCTCGCGCAGCAGATCGAGCGTGCACTCCTCCACCTCTCTCAGCAGGGTTAGTCCAATGTGGGTCCGATCGGCGCGCGAGAGGGGAGTACCGAGCAGCTGTCAACCGTGGCAACTTCTCGTCGGTGTGCTCTTCCTCGTCGGGGTTATGACCCTCGCCGCGCTGATCGGACCTGCTGATCTTCCCCTCGGCGGCGTGATCTCCACGCTGTTAGAGAAACTCCCGCTGCTACATGTGCACTCAACGCTCAGTGTTACCGATCAACAGGTCGTCTGGCAGATCCGAATGCCGCGGATCGTGCTTGGCGCCTTGGTCGGCGCCATGCTCGCAGTGGCCGGCGCGACCTATCAGGGAGTCTTTCAAAACCCCCTTGCCGATCCCTATCTGCTCGGCGTTGCGGCGGGGGCAGGACTCGGCGCCACACTGGCAATAGAGCTCTTTCCACGGACGACCTCCTGGCCGGTCAGTCCCGTTCCTCTCGCCGCCTTCGCTGGCGGTCTCGTTGCTGCGATCGTGACCTTTCTCCTCGGTCGTTCCGGTGGTCGCTATCGCGCGACTGCAACATTGGTGCTCGCGGGTGTTGCCGTGGCGGCCTTCTTTACCGCCGTCCAGACCTTTGCCCAGCAGCGCAATACCCAGAACCTGCAACAGACCTACGCCTGGATCCTCGGCGGACTCACGACCGCGAGCTGGCAACAGGTAGAGATCGTCGCGCCCTACGTCGTGATCAGCGCCGGGGTGCTCGTGGCCTACCGGCGGGTGCTCGATGTGATGAGTGTTGGCGATGAGGAGGCGGACAGTTTGGGTATCCGAGCACACCGTGTGAGGCTCGTCACGGTGATCTTTGCGACACTCGGCACCGCGGCAGCGGTCTCGATGAGTGGTCTCATCGGCTTTGTTGGCATCATCATCCCGCACACGCTTCGACTCGTCGTTGGGTCCTCCTATCGTCGGATCCTTCCGCTGTCAGTGCTCTTTGGTGCAGCCTTTTTGGTGCTCGCTGACCTTCTCGCTCGCACGATCGCTGCGCCCGCGGAGATCCCCCTCGGCGTGATCACCGCGTTCTTTGGCGCGCCCTTCTTCCTTATGGTGTTGCGGCGTGCGGGAGGCAGCCGATGAGTGTGCGGGTGCGCGATCTCACCGTGTCGCTTTCGGGAAGGGTCGTCACCGAGGCGGTTACCACGGGTATAGATCGGGGAGGGTGGCTCGGCATTATCGGCCCTAACGGCGCGGGTAAGTCGACTATCTTGCGGGCGATCGTCGGCACGATCCCCTACGCAGGGGTAGTGGAGATTGAGGGGCGCGGTGATATCCACCACGATCGTCGCGAGAGCGCGCGGATGATCGCTTACGTACCTCAGCGACCGGAGCTCCCCCCGATGATGCGCGTCTGTGACTATGTGATGCTGGGTCGCACACCACATCTCTCACTCTTTGCGACGGAGGGTCCCCGGGACCTGCAGGTTGTCGAGGAGGTACTTTGTCGATTGGAGCTTGCTCATCTGCGCGACCGGACGCTCTCGGAGATCTCCGGTGGCGAGGCCCAGCGGGCGGTCCTCGGTCGTGCGCTCGTTCAGGAGGCCTCTGTGCTGGTGCTCGACGAACCGACCACGGGTCTCGATCTTGGTCACCAGGAGCAGGTTCTTGAACTCACCGACGAGCTTCGACACGAGCGGGGACTCACCGTCATCTGTGCGATGCATGATCTCACGGTCGCCGGCCAATTCTGCGATCGACTTACCCTGATCGATCGAGGTCGCGTCGTGGTGGAGGGAGCGGTCGCAGAGGTGCTGACACCCGATCGGATCAGGAAGCACTTTGGTGCCGCGGTCGAGGTTGTTGATGATGGTGTGGGAGGGATCATCGTCGTGCCACGGCGTCGACCGCGGCAGCGCTAAGGGCCAGATGTGGTGGGAGTAGCGGCGGTGTGAGATGAGCCAAGCTGAGTAAATAATTCAATGCGTGTCCCCGTGGTGACCCTTTGATAGCCAAGGGAGGCCGCATGCGCAATGAAACGGTTCACGATCTTTCGCCACCCAGGATGTATCAAAAAGAGAGCGGGGTCGATCGCGACATAGCGGGGGTTATGACGTAGTTGCCGATGACCCACCGGCGGCTCGAGGAGGAGCGTCATCGTCGCCTCCGTGTAGCTCACCGGGATGTTGTTATAGGCGACATAGTCCACGACGCAGGGTGTGGTGCAGTGCATCTTTGCTGCACTCGTCGCATAGGGACCCGGTGAGATCGCCGTGAGGTCGACGAGATCGGTGACCATCGCGGTGCACAGGATAATGACCGCGCCGAGAAGTAACGGCACGGAGATCAGAGGAAGCTTGATCGGTGGCGCAATGGTGAGGCTGCGGAGCCCGATTGCACCACCGACGATGAGACCCGGCTCCCACTCGACGTAGTAGGTGGGCGAGGAGAGGTGCACACCGAACGCCACGAAGAGCATAAGCGCGAGCGCGCTACTCAGCGCCATTGCCACGGGGAGGGTACGTCGCAAGAGTCCGGAGAGGCCGAAGCATCCAAGCACAATCAGAGGTGCAAGTCCGATACCGGCCGCCGCGAAGCTGAGATCGGCCCACCACGGTGTTCGCTGATAGAGGTGGCCGGCGACGACGACCGCACGATTGAATTTGAAGTGCAACATGTAGGAGAGCTGCTGCTCTGTGCCGTGAATACCCAGTGGTGCGTAAACACTGGCAAAGACGACGAGTGCCCCAATGAGGAGGAAGAGAGGGGTGATCAAACGCGCCTCCTCCCTCCGGCGCGCACCGAGGGCAAAGCAACCCAAGACGACGGCGATCGCAGCGCCCGGTGCCTTCGCGAGCGGCAACAGCATGAGTGCAGCGCCAGTTACGAGCGCGTAACCTCTACCACCACGGCTGATGTAGCGCCAGGTGAGAGCGAGCGCCATGGCAAAGAGCGCCGCGAGGAAGGGATCGATCAGCGCGTATCGATCGATACGGATCACCTCTAGGGAGCTCGATCCCTCACGTCCCAGCTGAGGGAGGAGTCCCCAAAGCGCCGCAGCAAAGAGCCCTCCGACACGATCGGTGACGTCGGTGACAAAGAGATAGCAAAAGAATGCCGTAGCGATCGCAGCAAGGGCGGTGATGAGTCGGGCATCGGCGAGGGTCGCGTGACCGAGGGAGATCCCGAGCGCCAGGATCTCCTTGACCAGTGGTGGATGCTCGCGGTTACAGGTAAATACCCCCGAGAGATACTCGCGAGCACAGGTGCGATAGGTGTATTCGTCGGGTGCGGCATCTGCGACGCCAAGTCGCCAGGTGGCAACGAAGATGACGAGGCCAGCGACGAGAAGATGCGAGAGGGCGAGCGCTGGGTGAGCTCGGAGTCGCTCAAACGATCGCGCCACGGACGTTCGATGTGGGTGGCGGCTCACGCGGTTGAGCGTAGTGGTCGTAGGTCTGCTCACAGAGGTCTCACCGGTGGGTAAAGAGCTGCGGAATGAGCGCCGAGCGACCGATCTCGTGCGAGCGGCTCAGTGCATCACCGTTCCTCCGTCGACGACGATCGTCTGTCCAGTGACAAAATCACTGTCTGCGCTCGCAAGGAATACCGCTGTCCCGACAAGGTCCTCTGGAGCCTCGATCCGTCCGATCGCGCGAAGTGGGATATTGCCACTTCGCATCTTGATAATCGCATCATCGGGCTCCTCCTCGGAGAGGGTGCTGCCCGGTGCGATCGCATTCACGCAGATGCCGTCACGACCCAGCTCGCGCGCGAGATTCTTCGTAAATCCGAGCGTTGCCGCCTTGGAGGTGACGTAGTGAATCTGCGTGGGAGTTCCCTTGAGCGCGGTACCGGAGGAGATATTGATGATCTTGCCACCACCGCCGCGACGCATCACCGGAACGACACCGCGCGCCATGAGCCACGGTCCCTTTACATTGACCTCCATCATCTTGTCCCACTCGGCGACGCTCAACTCGTCGAAGCGGTCGCGCGACATCGCAACCACGGAGAACATCGCGGCGTTATTGATCAAGATGTCGATGCCTCCAAACTTGGTGTCGATCTCGGCCACTGCGGCGGCGATCACCATCTCATCGGTCACGTCAAGCCCGAGTCCAATCGCCTCGCCTCCACTCGCAACGATGCCCTTTGCGACGAGTGTCGCGCCCTCCGCATCGAGGTCGGTGACCGCTACCCGCGCCCCCTCCGCAGCAAATCGCTCGCAGTAGGCACGGCCGATGCCGTGGGCGCCTCCGGTGATCAGGGCTACCTTGCCTATGAGTCGCTGTCCCTCGGCGGGGGTGAGTGAGGTTCCCATCTTGCTACTCCTTCGGTTTGAGTTCGTTCAGTTGGTGATGGCGTACAGACGTGCCGGATTCGTTGCGAGGATCTTCTGCTTCTGCTCCTCCAGAAGGTCGCCGCGCCGAAAGATCCCGATTGCATCAAGCTCACT
Organism: uncultured Acidimicrobiaceae bacterium; assembly: GCA_903845085.1. Taxonomy (GTDB): domain Bacteria; phylum Actinomycetota; class Acidimicrobiia; order Acidimicrobiales; family Bog-793; genus CAIVND01. Next base: position 6,010 of record CAIMWD010000043.1, on the reverse strand, counting down.
TGAGGTGTCGGCGTGCCCGTAGTCGGTTCCGATGACGAGCCGATCCTCACCGATCTTCTTGATGAGATAGTCATGGTCATCGTCGGTTTGCACGGTGACGTAGATGTTCTTCTCGACAAATGGGTTTTCGGTGGGGGTGAATTTCGCCCCGCTGCGACGGGCAACTTCGTGCAACAGCCAGGGCACCCACTGTGCAGAGGTTTCGACAAACCCCCATCGCAGTCGGGGAAAGGTCGCGGGAACCTCACTCTGGAGGAGCTCAAAACACGACAGAACGGTCGGCATACGGAAGGCGGAGAAACCCGCGCTGCGCTGATAGCGGGTTCGTACGATGTCGACAAAGTCAGGGTTGCCGTTGGCGATATGGATGATGATGGGTAGATCGAGCTCCTCCGCGAGCGCATACAGCGGGTAGTAGTAGGGATCGAGCATCATGAGATCACCGATGTAGGGCTGCATGCAGATGCCGACGCAGCCGTTTGCCTTCGCGAAGCGCAGCTCCTCTTTGGCGGCCTCGAGATCGAGTGTGGGCAGAACACAGGTCCAACGCAGCCGGCCCTTGCCCTCGCGCCAGATATCTGCGAGCCAACGGTTCCAGGAGCGACAGAGCGCTACCTCAATGTCGGGTCGGTTGGTGACCTGCTCGATCCATAGGCTGTGGTGCAAAACCTCGATGTCGATACCCAGCTCGCTCATATGCGCGAGTCGGAGATCGATATCCTCCATCTTGCGCGCCGCTGCGCTTGCCGCGACGTTGCGAAGTGAACGCTCCGAGGTGCGCTGAAATGCCGCGTCGGAGGTCGCCGCGGTGCGAAGGCCGGCGATCTTGCCGTTGATCAACCAATAGCGAGTGTTTGGGTCGGTGGTGGACTCAATGATCTGGGGACGATATTTTGCCTCCGCTGGCTCCAGATAGTCCCATGTCCGTTCGGACTCGATGACGTGTGCATCCGCATCGATCACCGGTGTTCGGCCAAGTTCTGCCATCGTGCAACTCCCCCTCGCTTGCCAACACCCCCACGGTGTCAGATCCCCGCCAACGGTCTATCGCAGGCGGTCTCCGCTGTCATGTCTGTAGATCCGCTCGTGGCACCCGAGCGGTACCTCACCGGTGAGATTGACTCAATCGCCCCGAAGCGCTGTCGCCTCGAAGTCAAAGCTGTCGTCGAGGGGGAGGATGAGCTGGGGCTCAATTAGCTGGTGTCGCTCAGCGATCAGTTCGATTGCAGTGCCAAAACAGATGAAGGCGCAGACATGATGTGAGTGCCCCAGTGGTCCATCGATGATGGTCACATCGACAACACCGGCTGCGTGGTGCGCGATCGCGCCCTGTTGCATCCGCTCCATCCCCTGCTCGCGTGCCCGTTGGAGCGCGAGAGTGATATTGGGAAGTTCGACGTTCTGTCGTGCCTGACTCATCACTTGACCGAGACGTTGTGGTGGCGCGGCGACGAACCCTGCACCGATGACCAACTCGAGCGGCCCCCACCCTGCACGGGTCAGCAGGGCGTAGTCACGGACGGAGAGGTCGGTGACAAAGGGACTTGCTTTGGTACGGCGTTGGCCACTCGCCAGTGGATTGATCGCCGTCCCAGAGAGCGCAACCGACACCGAGGAACCGGCCACCTCCACCTTCACCTCTACGCCCACGACACCGATTCCTCCCGCCCGTTGGCACTCATCTCGCATCCGTTCGATGGCGTTGGTAAAGGCGGCGAGGGTGGCGTTCGTTGCACCGGGCAGATCTACCGGTTCGCTCTGTCCGTATTGATTGAGGAAGGTGCCGTAGGGAATAGCGACGATGGAGAAACCGGTAACGAGATCGGCCGGGCCAAAACCCATCTGGTGCAGGAGGAGCGTCTCATCGATCGAGAGGTCGGAGGTGATCGATCGAGCTGTCGTCGATGCGGCGCCGGTAGCGCCAAGCGCGGTTATCGCTGCGCGGAGATCCTTCGGTAACCCCTCGTTCATCGGTCGACCAACCTGATCACCGGTCGGGGAGGAGCGATCGGGGCGAAATCTCGGTACTGACGCACACGAGTCCCCTGCAGGATCGCCTCTATCTGCGGACCCTCGGCGCTCTCATGGGATCGAACTTTTAGCAACGCACCGTGCAGGATGTCGCCGTGGAGCTGCGGTCGAAGCTGTTCGCGTACCAGTGAACGTGCAGCGATCTCCGCATTGGTGATCTGCGTGATCTCTCCGGCGGGAATCGCACCGTAGGACATCTGCCCAAATCCGAGTCCCGTCGCTCCCGCGCCGCGGAGTTGGTACTCCGTGACACAGGAGGAGTAGACACCTATTGCACTGATCGCGAGCGTGATCTCAACGGGAACAAAGCCTGCCTCGATGAGACGGTTAAAGCGCTGTCCGGCGAGATAGGTGGTGAAGGGGGTCGAGGGTGGTGCGACTCCAGAGAGACCCACCGCGGTGCCATTCAGCGTGAACTCAAAGGCACCTGATTCGCTGTGATACTCGGTTCGCTCGACGATATCGATGACGCCGCAGGCCCCCATAGCACGCGCCTCATTGACGAGTCGCTCCTTTGCAGCGGCGAAGGAGCTCTTATAGGCGCGCTCAAGCCAAGTCTTCTCGTAGTTGAGTCCGTACCTACGGTGCTCGTTTGAGACGATGCCGTGCGGGCAGCTGTACTGCTCGCTGTATCCCGAGAGCTGTCCACCGCCAAGACCGAGAGAGTTCAGGCCAAACCCGTAGAAATTCCAGTTCACGACGGAGCAGCCCTGGACGAAACCCAGCGGGGTGAGGCCGGCCTCGAGCGTGGCAGCAAACTCTGCGGTGGAAAGCCCAGAGGTCCACGCTCCGGCTGCGATGGGAGCCGATGCGGCGGTGGCGTTCGTCATGGTCAGTTGTCGAGCGAGATCGTCGACTGAATCTGGGGGAGCGGAGGCGCCCCCTCCTCCTTTGTCACCGCGGTGCCGAGCGCGAGAAACTCGATCGTATGGCTTCCCCACATGTGGGACTTCTCGATGAGTTTCACCTCAACGATGCCCGAGGCTCCGAGGCGGTTTGCCTCATCTTGCATCCGTGTCATGGCAAGTTCACGGGCGTCATAGAGCGCCTGGGTGTAGTTGGGAAGCTCCAGGTTCTTACCGACCGAGCCCATCGTCTGGCCGATCCCACGATGGGCGATGTGGTACACGCAGGTACCCATCACGAGACCCAGCGGAAGATGGCCGACCCTCCGCAGCGTCCAAAATGCCTGACCCGAGAGGTCAGAGGTGAACGGTTTGCCCTCGGCGTTACGGTAGGAGCGACCATCCTCGGCCTTGATCGCGGTGCCCATCGCGATGAACTCAGCGGTGTCGGCACCAAACTCGTAGTAATTGACGTCCAGTCGGACACCGACGACGCCGTCGGCACCGAGCTCCATCGCCTCTTCCTCCATACGTGTGACCGCCAGCTCACGTGCGGAGTACATCGCGCTCGTGAGTTTGTCGAGCTCCTGACTCTGGCTCCACTTCCTGGTCTGGAGACCGATGTGGTAGATCGACGAGCCCATGACAAAGCCGAGTGGATGGAATCCGGCATCTTTGACGAGAAGAAACTCATTTACCGATAGGTCAGAGGTGAAGAGACCGTGTTCGAGCTCTTCGAGCCGGTGATGCGCATCTTTGGGAAGGTCGTCAGCTGGTTCATTTGCTCCTGGAGCCATCAGTTTCCTCCGATAATTATCGCTTCGAGTGCCTGTCGCACGGTTGCGCTGTGCTGTGCCTCTTCATTCAGCGACTCGAGAAGAAGGCGGAGCCAACTCGCAGCATCACTTGGTTCGGTACGGATCTTGATCCCCCCAGAGACCCTAGCGATCGAGAAGCGGGGAGTGACCTCGCCGAGTTCGGCGATCAGTTCGGAGGCGCCCAGCGAGATCTCGAGGCGGCGAATGGGGCCGTTCCGCTTGAGGAGACTACCCCGCTCCACCCGTAGTCGCGGGCCCAAAACCGCAGAGAGACGCTCCACGAGGAGTCGAAACATCATCTGGTGATCACCGGCGTCGGCATCGAGCGCGGCGAGGGCGAGATCGAGGTCGAAGGCATCACCGGAGGCGCTCACGAACCTCATGCTAACCCTCGACCCTCCATTACACCCCAGATAGTGACCGAACGATCCCTCTGGTGCCATGTCGCCTTTACCTCCCCGAAATATTCCGGCAACAGATCACGACTAAAAAGGTGGGGGTGACCGGTGACCTGTTTGATGGCTACCAACTCGAACGGGCATTTGACGAGATGTTCTCCCTTGAGGCGACGCCTCGGGCGGCCTCTGTCGGGCTCTATGAGACGCTTCGGGCGCTCTCGCTCGCCGAATTTGAGGAGCGCTGCATCGAGCGTGATCGCTCGCTCCGTGATCGAGGTGTGACCTTTGCGCACTCTGGTGAGGAGGTTCCCTTCCCGCTGGATCCGATCCCCCGCCTGATCGATAGTGAGGAGTGGAGCACGATCGAAAAGGGTGTGCAGCAGCGGGTGCGTGCGCTTGAGGCCTTCCTGCAAGATGTCTACGGCAAGGGTGAGGTCTTCAAGGATGGCCTCGTTCCGCGTCGCCTCATCTTCACCTCGAAGTACTTTCAGCGCGCCGCGTTCAACGTAGAGGCGAACAATCATGTGCGAATTCACGTCGCCGGTATCGATCTGATCCGCGACCGATTTGGCGAGTTCCGAGTGCTTGAGGACAACGTGCGCATCCCTTCGGGCAGCTCCTATGTCGCGGAGAACCGACGTACGATGGCGCGAATCTTCCCCGAACTCTTCTCGAGCCAGCGCATTCAACCAGTTGCAAACTATGCACAACGGCTCCTCGGCGCGCTCTTGGCCTCGGCACCGGTCAACGCAAGTGCCGATCCAACGGTTGTGGTACTTACCCCTGGGGTCCATAACAGCGCCTATTTCGAACACTCCTTCCTTGCACGTCAGATGGGAGTCGAGCTTGTTGAGGGCCGAGACCTCGTCGCGCGTCACAACGTGGTCTATATGCGCACCACCGAGGGTGAGCGCCGTGTCGATGTCATCTATCGCCGCGTTGACGATGATTTCCTCGATCCCGTTCACTTTCAACCCGATTCGCTGATCGGCTGTGCGGGCATCGTGAACGCCGCGCGGGCGGGAAATGTCACGATCGCCAATGCGATCGGCAACGGAGTCGCCGACGACAAACTCCTCTACACCTACGTTCCCAATCTCATCCGTTACTACCTGCATGAGGAGCCGGTGCTCCGTAATGTCGATACCTACCGGCTTGAGGATCCGATACAGCTAAAGGAGGCGCTCAACCGTCTCGATGAGCTGGTGGTGAAGCCAGTCGATGGTTCCGGTGGTTACGGCATCATCGTCGGCCCCGTTGCGACGAAGTCAGAGCTCGCCGAAGCCGCGGCGGCGATCGCGCTCGCGCCACGGGATTTCATCGCGCAGGAGTTCGTCGATCTCTCTACCGTTCCCACGAAGATCGGTAGTCGTTTGGCACCGCGCCATGTCGATCTTCGCCCCTTTGCCGTGAATGATGGCCAAGAGATCTGGGTCGTTCCGGGTGGACTGACCCGAGTCGCACTGCGCGAGGGGTCGAGTGTTGTGAACTCGAGTCAGGGCGGTGGCTCGAAGGACACCTGGGTGATCGCTCCCGAGCCCAAGCCGGGATCGGAGCGCCTGATGAGTCCCCTCGCTATCGAGGAGCAGTTGCCACTTCTTACCCTTGAGCCGGAGAAGGGTCCGAGCTTTGTGGCGACACAACAGCAACAGCAACAGCAACAGCAACAGCAACAGCATTGGCATTCAGCGTATGGAAATGTGCACGCAACGACACATTACCTATTCCACGAATTGTGATTTGCATGCTGCTCTTCGGAAAAGTCGATATCGATAGGTCCGACTCGAACGTCGTGGCCATGGCGTCCGCCTCCCATCTTACCTTCAACGGAAACAGCAACAAGAAAACGCTTGATTAGCCATTCTAGAGACAGCGAGAGAGAGAGAGAGAGGGAGAGAGAGAGGAAGAGAGATCGTTG